>JAEULD010000375.1 GCA_016792765.1 Candidatus Odyssella sp. | reverse complement strand
GACGACGCTGATCGACACGGTGTGCGGCCTCGCCGTGATCACCGCGCCGGACGAGCCCTCGCGCGTCGCGACGCTCGACCTTCGCATCGACTATCTGCGGCCGGCTACGCCGCAGCGCGACCTCTACGCGCGCGCCGAGGTTTACAAGCTGACGCGGCACGTCGCGTTCCTGCGCGCCGAAGCCTACGAGGACGATCCGCGCGACCTGGTCGCCGCGGCCACCGGCACTTTCATGTTCGTGCGCCGCAACGCCGGCAAGGGGCAGGCCAAGCCATGACCTCGGGCCTCGCGGACCTCGTGCGCGCCGCCCGCGACGCAGGCGACATCAACCGGTTCATCGAAGCGATACCCTATGCGCGCTTCCTCGGCATCTCCGCCGCGGCGGAGGGGGGGATCCTGACGGCCAAGCTCGCCAGTTCCGACAAGATCATCGGCAATCCCGCGCTGCCGGCGATTCACGGCGGTGTCGTCGGCGCCTTCCTCGAGACCGCCGCCATCCTCCAGCTGCTGTGGACGCTCGATAGCATCCGCATTCCCAAGACGATCACGATCACGTTCGACTATCTCCGCTCGGCCGGTCCGCACGACACCTTCGCGCGCGCCGAGGTGACGAAGCTGGGCAGCCGCGTCGCCAACGTTCGCGCCTACGCTTGGCAGGGCGACATCGCCAAGCCCGTCACCAGCGCCAACGCCAACTTCCTCATCACGCCGGCCGGCGAGGACGCGAATGGCTAAGCGCGCGATCGAGCGCGGCTGGCAGCGCGAGCGCGTGCTGAAAGCCGATTTCTTCAGCCAGGTCGAGATCGGCCGCTGGCCCGAGCGCTGGGGCGGCGCGCTCGTCGTGATGCGCGACGTCGGCGCCTCGGTCTGGTGGATCAAGCCGCTCGCGCACTTCATGATCCGCAAGGAAGTGCGCGCGTTGCGCCGGCTCACCGAGGCCGGCTATCCGCACGCGCCGCACCTGTTGCACTGGGACGGGCGCTATCTCTGCCGCTCGTGGCACGAGGGCCAGGCGCTCAAGACCGCGCAGGTGCGCGAGCCCGGCTTCTATCGCGCGGCGTTCGGAATCCTGCGCCGGCTGCACCGGCTCGGCATCGCGCACAACGATCTCGCGAAGGAGCCGAACTGGCTGGTGACCGCGGACGGGAGCCCGTTCCTGATCGATTTCCAGCTCGCGAAAGTCTCGCCGCGGCGCGGCTGGCTGTTCCGCCGCATGGCGCGCGAGGATCTGCGATACCTGCTGAAGCACAAGCGCAAGTACTGCCCGGAAGCGATGACCGCGCGCGAGAAGCGCATCGCCGCCATGCCGGGGCTGTTCTCGCGCGTTTGGCGCAAGACCGGCAAGAAGGTCTACAATTTCGTGACGCGGCGGATCTTCGGCTGGGAAGACGCCGAAGGCGAAGGCCACTACAAGCGGTATGTGAAGAAGTAGGGGCGGGTCCCCGACCCGCCCGTTGCGACGCCGCGTAAGTGTTCGCGGGTTCGCTCGGCGTCGGCGAGGGCGGGCGGGTCGGGGACCCGCCCCCACAACGTCATCGCCGCAGATGCGCCGGCACCTTGATTCCCTTCTCGGCGAAATACTTGAGCGCGCCGGGATGGTAGGGGAGGAAGGTGTTGCGATCCCAGTTCTCGGGCACCGTTTCCTTCGCCGAGGCGTGGCCTTTCACGATCAGCCCGCTCTGCTCCATCACCGTCTTCGTGATGCGATAGGCGAGGCTGTCGATCATGTCCATGTGCGCCACGAAGAAGTTGAACGTGCCGAGCGTCTTGTGGTCGCCGTCGAGCTGGCGGTAGGTCGTCCGTGGAATGGTCGCTTCGGTCAGCTCGGGCAAGGCTTTGCGGATTGCCGCGATCTCCTGATCGGTGTAGCGAACGAAGCGCACCGCGCGCTCGTCCTCGATCATGCTGAACGCGTCGATCGGAAGGCCCGCGGCGAAGGCGAACGCGTCGATCTTGCCGTCGATGAGCTGGTCGGCCATGGCGGCCGCGCCGCCGAACTGGAAGTCGGCGGCTATCCCGAGCGTCTTGAACATCATCGGGAAATAGGTGCCGGGCGTGCCCGACTTGGGGCCCACCCCGACCTTGCGCCTCGCCATGTCCTTGACCGAGCGGATGTCGCTCTTCTCGAGAACGACGAAGTGGAACGGCGTATCGTACATCGGGAACAGGGCGCGGATTTCGCGGAACTTCTTGCCCTTCGTCCACGGCGCGCTCGCGGTCCAGGCCTGGTGCGCGATGCCCATGGTCGTCATTCCGATATCGATCTTCTTCTCGCTGAGGAGAACGATGTTGTCGTTGGGCCCGTCGGTTTCGCGCGTGGCCACGGGAATGCGCGCTTCCTTCGCGATCAGGCGCGCGACGAACCCGCCATAGATCACATAGGTTCCGCCGGGCCGCGCAGTGCCGAGCGTGAGGTTCGCGGGCTGCCCGGCGGCGGGACCCGCTCCGTGGAGCGCCGCGACGAGCGCGAGGAGGAGAATGCAGAGCGCGCGCATGTCCGAAATGCCGCTTCGAGTGAACGGCAGCTACATGCGGCGCCGTCGGTAAAAATGCGCTAAGCGCGAAAGGTTAACGGCGCGCGGGCGCTCACTCGGCCGCAGTCTTGAGGGGCTCGGGGCCGGCGAAAGTCCGGTCGTGCTGCAGCGCCGGGATGCGGCGGCGCGCTTCTGCGGCTTTCGCCGGGTCGATCTCCGCCACGATCACGCCCTCGCTTTCGCCGCCATCGGCGAGGACCTCGCCCCACGGGTCGACGATGAGCGAATGGCCATAGGTGCGCCGGCCCTGCGCATGCGTGCCGCATTGCGCCGCCGCGATCACGAACGCGCCGCACTCGATCGCGCGCGCGCGCATCAGGATGTGCCAATGCGCGCGTCCGGTCTGTTCCGTGAAGGCCGCGGGCACGGTGAACATCGTGGCCCCGGCCTTGGCGAGCGCGCGGTATAGCTGCGGAAAGCGGATGTCGTAGCAGATCGTCAGGCCGAGAACGCCCCACGGCGTCGCGGCGGTCACGGCGCGATCGCCCGGCACGATGCGTTCGGACTCGCGATGGCGTTCCCCGCCGGCGAGGTCGACGTCGAACAGGTGCAACTTGTCGTAACGCGCGGCCACGTTGCCCGCCGGGTCGAACAGCAGCGAGCGGTTCGCGTATTTCGCCTCGCTCAGCCTGATCGAGAGCGAGCCGGCGAGAATCCAGGCTCCGGTCTCGCGCGCGAGCGCGCGGAAGGCGGGGATCCCCGGATGCTCGGCCTCGGGCAGCGCCTTGCGGATCGCATCCGCGCCGACGGGCTCGATCATCGTCACGTTCTCGGGGTAGGCGATGAAGTCTGCGCCCATCCGGCGCGCGTCGCGGCCGAGGCGCAGCGCCGTCTCGATGTTGGGCCGAAGCTCGCGCCCGGCCGTCACCTGCACGCAGGCGGCCTTGAACCGCACGCTCACGACGCGGCCTTCAGCATCGGGTCGAGCTTACCCTGGGCGTCGAGCGCGTAAAGATCGTCGCACCCGCCGACATGCGTGCCGCCGATCCAGATCTGCGGAACCGTGCGCTGGCCGGATCGCTTCATCACGTCCTTGCGCTTCTCGGGATCGAACGTCACGTCGGTCTCTTCGTAGGCCACGCCCTTGCGATCGAGCAATGCCTTTGCCGAGGCGCAATAGGGGCAGAGAGCCGTCGTGTAGATTTCGATCTTGGGCATTTTCCTCTCCGCGCCGCCGCGCCCCATCCCCGCGGCGGATCGCTCACGGGCCAATTCTGACGCAATTGGCGTGCCGGATAAAGACCGGCAGAACCACTACGCGGCTAGGCCGGGCAACGTTCCTGGAGCCAGGGCAGCACCTTGCCCATCTGCTCGCGAACCGGCTGGGCAGGGTCCTCGCCGTCGTTCGGCTCGAAATAGTGCAGCCGGTCGGGGAAATCGAAATACGCCTTGTCCTCGGCCGCGAGCGCGCGAAAGATCGCCTTGGAATGCGCCTCGGGATAGACGTCGCGGTCGCGGCCGGCATTGACCAGCGCGGTCGGCACCGCGACGGCGGCGGCGGTCTTGAGCAGGTTCGCGTTGCTCGAGAGCCCCGACCAGGTGGAAAGCCAGGCATCCGGCGTCTGAAGGCGGCCGAAACCGAGGAGCTGGTAGTTCATGAGGTCCGGCCGTTCGCTCAGCAGGCAGCCATAGCTGCGGTTCGAGGGATCGAGCCTGCGATCCACGTAGTTGGGATTGGCCATCGTACGATAGACGGTCATCACCGGTTGGAACGACGCGCGCTGCAGGATCGCGCGCTGCTGTTCGAACGGCAGGCGGGCGAAAGATGGGTCGGCGCGGTCGGATTCGGCGGCGGCCTGGCGCTCGATCATGCCGCGCGCCGTCGCATCGATGCGCGCCACGCGCGCCACCTGAGCGGCGCGGTAGCGCGCGAGAAACGCCTCGTCGTATTCGCTCCATTGCGGCGGCGGCCTGAAGCCGTTGCGCGGATCGTAGAGATCGAGCGACGGATCGGTGAGCAGCGGATCGTTCTCGTCGACGACGGCGGGGTCGATCACGTCGTTCATGATCAGCCCCTGGCCCGTGTGCGCCGCGGATATGATCATCGCGTCGAACGCCGGCAGCGAAGCCGCGGCGAGCGGCACCGGCCGTCCGGCCGGCGTCCGCGCGAGGCGCGCGGCCGGCGCCGCCACGGCCTGCTGCTGATAGAAGCCCCCGAGCGAGCCGCCGCCCGAATTGCCGAGCCACACGATCTTCTCGATGCCCTTCTCGTCCCTGAGCCAGGTGGCGTAGGCGCCCAGGTCGAGCAGCAGCTGCTCGTGCACGCAGTTCACGTCGTTGTTGATCGAGCGCAGGTTGGCGCCGAGGCAGGCATAGCCGGCGCGCAGGAACTCCGGGAACGCGTAGTGCTGGCCGAAATCCACGCGCGGGTGCGCGGCCATCACGGCCACGCGCGCACGCCGCTCCTTGGGCGTCCAATAGAGGCCGCGCACCTGCGCGCCGTCCTGCGCGTGAACCGTCACCGGCTCGAGTTGAGCGAAGTCCACCTTCTCGCGGAAGCGGATCCACGTGCCGCGCCAGTAGGTGCGCGATACCTGCGGCTGAGTCATCTCTGCTTCCTTACATCGTGCGCGGCAGCCATGTGGAAATGGCCGGGAAGGCGAGCAACGCCGCGACCACGAATATTTCGATCACGAGGAAGCGCCAGACGCCAGCGAAGATGGTGTCCACCGGCACCTTGCCGTCGGTCGCGGTGTGGATCACGAACACGTTGAATCCGACGGGCGGCGTGATCAGGCCGATCTCCAGCATCTTCACGACGATGACCCCGAACCAGATGAGGTCGATGCCGGTTCCCTGCATCAGCGGCACCAGCACCGGCAGCGTCAGCAGCAGGATGCCGAGCGGGTCGAGAAACATGCCCATCACGAGATAGAGCAGCACCGCGGCCAGCAGCAGCGACCACTGCGCGAGACCGAGCGCGCCCATCCAGGCGACGACGGCGTTCGTCGCACCGGTCAGCGCGATGAACGTCGCGAACATCTTTGCGCCGATCGCGACGAAGAAGATGCTCGCCGTCTGGATCACCGTCTCCGACATGGCGAGCTCGAAATCGGCGCGCGAAAGGCGCCGCCCGAGAATGCCGATCGCGAGTGCCGCCGCCACGGACACCGCCGCCGCCTCGGTGGCCGTGAAGATGCCGCCGTAGATGCCGACGACGATGATGAGGAACAGCAGCGCCGCCGGCCAGGCCTTCAGCATCGCCGCGAGATTGTCGCGGCGCGTGAAGCGGAGGCCCGGCGAGGGCACGTCCTGCGGCCTTGCGCGCGCCCACCAGATCACGACGACGATGTAGGCGAGCATCGAGAGGATGCCCGGCAGCACGCCGGCGAGAAACAGCTTCGAGATCGACTGCTCGGCGAAAATTCCGTAGATCACGAAAGGCACGCTCGGCGGGATGAGCGAGCCGAGCGTGCCGCCGGTGGCGACGGTGGCGGTGGCGAAACGCGGCGCGTAGCCGAAGCGCAGCATTTCGGGCACCGCGATGCGCCCGAACGTGGCCGCGCACGCCACGCTCGATCCGGTGATCGCCGAAAAGCCGCCGCAGCCGAGAATCGAGGCGATGCCGAGCCCGCCCGGCACGCGCGCCAGCCACACGCGCACCGCGTGGTAGATGTCGGTCGTGATGCCGGTGCGGAACGCGATCGCGCCGAGCGCGATGTAGAGCGGAACGAGACTCAGCTCGTAGGAATGAACGAAGCTGAAGCTGCTGCTCGAGACCAGGCGAAGGGTGGGGCGCACCGCAGCCTCGGCATCGAACGCCTTGCCCTCGGGCCAGGCATAGAGGACGAACGTCGCCACGAACGCGACGCCGCCGAGCGCGAATCCGATCGGCATGCGCAGTGCGATGAAGAGCATGGCCACCGCGAAGGCGACGCCGCCGAGGAGGATCGGGTCCATCGCTCAGTGCCGGGCCTTGCCCTCGGCCGGGCTCTCGCCCGGCTCCGCCGGCGCGTAGTCGGTGAAGACGCGGTGAATCGAACGCGCGACGAAGATCAGCATGCCGACGAGAAACGCCAGCCGGCCCGGCCATTCCGCGATCTCGAGGCCGCCGTCGTAGTAGCCGCCGGTGCGCCACGCGGAAGCGAAATTCGCCCAGCCGCTCCAGACGATCGGGACCAGGAACACCATCGACAATGCGCCCATCGCGGCGTTGATGCGCCGCTGCGCGCCGGGCGTGAGCCGGCGCACGACGAGATCGACGGCGATGTGCGCGCGACGGCCCGCCACGGTCGCCAGCGGCAGCATCACGGCCAGCACCATCAGGTCCTGGATGATGATCTCCGCGTCGGGAATGCCGAAGCGGAACGCGGTGCGCCCGGCGATGTTGATGCAGATGATGGCGCCGGCGGCGAGTACCGCCGCCGCCGCGACGGCGATGGCGATGCGCTCGATCAGCCGGAAGCCGGCCTCCATGGCGGCGCTACCGCTTCCAGGGATAGTTCTTCGCCTTGCGCTCGGCTTCGTACTTGTCGATGTGCGCGCGGTATTGCGCGAGGATGCGGTCGGCGGAGTAGCCGGCCGCATTGGTTTTCGATTTCCAGTCCTCGAAGTACTTCTCGCCGGCCTTCAGGAGCTTTTCCTTCTCGGCCGCCGGGAATTCGTGGACGTTCACCTTGTGGCCGTCGATGCCGGCCTTCATCGCCGCCAGCGCGTTGTCGTTTGCGCCGATCATCAGCTCCGCCACCTTGTCGACCATCGCGCTCCCGGCCTCGCGCAGCGCTTTCTGTTGGTCCGCCGGGAGCTTCCCGAAAACGTCCTTGTTGACGATCACGGCCCAGGCGAGATGCTGGCCCCAGTCGAGCTTGATGATGTCCTTCGCCGCCTCGTAGTCGCGCAGGATGCGCATGCCGTAGAGGTAGTTGTGGTTGCAGGTGATGGTGCCCGCGTCGAGCGCGCGATTCGCCTCCGTCCCCGAAAAGCGCAGCACGCTCGCGCCGAGGCTCTCCATCACCTGGCCGTAGAAGCCGGCGGAGCGGATCTTCACGCCCTTGAAATCCTCGACCTTGCTTAGAACCCTGTTCTTGCAGATGAGCTGAACCTCGGTGGTCGTGAAGTTCGAGAGGTAGACGACGTTGGCGGCGTCGAACGCCTTGCCGAGGTCGGGCGAGGTGGTCGCGAGCTCGTACATCGCGCGCAGGCCCACCCACACGTCGGACGAGCCCACCGGCAGGTCGCCGACGTTGTAGGGCAGCATCTCCCGCGCGGTATAGCTGCCCACGATCGAGCCCATCTCGGCCGCGCGGTCGCCGACGCCCTTCAGCGAGGAGCGGGCATCCATCAGCGCGCCGCCCCAAAAGAAATTGATCTTGAGAGCGCCGTTCGTGCGTCTGGCCACGTCGGCTGCGAACCAGTTCAGCGCGGACGCGCGCTCGCCGCGGTTCACCGAAGGCTCGGTGTAGCGCAGGACGGTCTCGGCCGACGCGGCGGCGGCGAATGCAATCGCCGCGGCGAGGCCGGCGGCGGCCGGCGGAGCGAACTTGCGCATGTTGCCCTCCCTCGAAGCTTAGATTTCTATGTTTCGAAGGATAATCGGCGCGCCCGCGCGTGTCCATGCGGCGGTCGCGGGCCGCGCATTCCGCGGAGGACGCCCGCGATGCCTCAGCCCTCGTCGCCGCCCTCGACGATGTCCTTGAGGCCCCAGAGGTCCTTGATGGCGAGGCCGGAGCCCTGCTTCTCGGCGATCCCCTTCTTGATGAGATCGCTCACCGCGCGCGCCACGGTCTCGCGCGTCGTTCCGCAGCGCGACGCCAGATCGGAATGCACCGGCAGCGGGTCGATCAGCGCCGAGTCCGCGTCCTCCTTGGCGAGCGTGCGCGCGAGGCGCAGGACCTCGGCATAGACGCGCGTGTAGGCGCCGAGCGTCGAAAGATCCATGATCCGCTCGTTGGAGGCGCGGATGATGGATGCGAGCCGCTCGATGACGGAGACGGCGAACTCCGGGTGCTCGCGCATCGCCTTCTTGAAAATCTCGGGGGCCAGCGACGCGATCAGCGAGCGCTTGATCGACACGACGCTGGCCGAGCGCGGCTTGCCGTCGATCGCGGAGAGCTCGCCGAACATGCCGCCCGCGCGGATCTCGTCGTAGCTCACTTCGCGCCCGGAATAGGAATAGTTCACGATGCGCACGACCCCGCCGACGACGAAATACACGTCGCGGCTCTCGCTCTCGCGATCGATGATCTGCTCGTCGGACTTGTATTCCTTCCACACGCAGCGCTTCTCGAGTTCGCGACGCACCGTTTCGGGCAGCGGCTGGAGCACGGGGATCTTGTCGAGCGAGCGCTGCACCGGCCAGGTGGCGCCGCGCAGCCGGCGCTGGGCCGTGCCGGAATCAGCCATGTTCCCCTCCCTTGGGGCCGTAGAACACGACCCAGGTACCGAAATCGGCGCTGAAGGATTCGAAACGGTGCTCGGCACCGGCCGGCGCGAACAGCGCGTCTCCAGGCCCGAAGGCGACGCGGCGCCCCGCGCAGACGAAGGTGCCGTGGCCGCTGGCGACGATGTAGATCTCGTCCTGGTCGTGCGGGGTCTGGGCGTCGGAGCCCCTGGGCGCGTAGTAGCGCAGAGCCATCGAGCCGTGCCGCATCATTTCGGCGGAGCGGAAGCCCGCCGGAATCGGCGCCTGCCTGGCTTGATCGAGCGTTGCGTGTAGAGGCGGGGCCATGGGCTGCTCCGGGCACTCGGGCGCTCAAAGTGCCCGCTCGCCTGCGCCTGTCAAGTCATGCCCCTGGCGCACTCTTAGTCGGCTTTGAGAACGCGCGCAATGGCGAGCGCGTCCACGCCGGTGGCGCCGGCGCGAAGCAAAGCGCGGGCGGCGGAATCGAGCGTGGCGCCGGTCGTCAGCACGTCGTCGATCAGCACGATGCGCTTGCCCCAGACGAGCGGCCGCCGTCGCGGCGGCACCTTGAAGGCGCCGCGCACGTTGAGCCGCCGCTCGCGCGCGCCGAGCCCGCCCTGGCTCGGCGTCGGCTTGATGCGCGCCAGCGCGTCGGGTGCCCAGGCGATGCCGGTCTGCCGCGAAAGCGCGCGTGCCAGCAGCGCCGACTGGTTGTAGCGGCGGCGAAACAGGCGCCGCCAGTGCAGCGGCACCGGCACGAGCAGATCGGCCGTTTCCAGCACCTCGCGGCCGGCCCGCCCGATCCAGCGCGCCAGCGCCGGCGCCGCGTGAACGCGGTCGGCGTTCTTGAAGCGCAGGATCAGCGGCTTGCTCGCGTCGTCGTAGCGCATCACCGCGCGGGCGCGGCCGAACGACGGCGGGTGCGCCAAACATGCGCCGCAGATCGCCGTCGCCTGTGCGTGCTCGAACGGCAGGCCGCAGCGGTCGCAATGCGGCGGGCCGATGAAGCGGATCGCGCCCCAGCACTCGGGGCAGAGGGCGCCGGGCTCGCCGACCGGCTTGCGGCAGGCGAGGCACAGCGGCGGCAGCACGAGATCGAGCGCCAGCCGCGCCGCGCGGCGGACGCCGGACAGACGCCCGGCCAGGGTTCCGGTCATGCGGGCGATCCTAGCGCGTCGCGGCCGCGCGTCACAGCGCGGGGCGGCTCACCTCCGCCCCGGTTTCGGGCTACAGTCGCGCCCATGACCTTCGTTCTCACCCCCGGCGCGCTCGCGCTCGACGACCTCGACCGATTGCTCGCCGCCGGCGAGTCCGTGTCCCTGGCACCCGGCGCCGTGGCCGGAATCGCGGCCGCCGCCGCCGCCGTGGAGGCGGCGCTGGCGCGGCACGAGCCGGTCTATGGCGTCAACACGGGCTTCGGAAAGCTTGCCCGCGCCCGCATCCCCGACGACCAGCTCCGCGATCTGCAGCGCCGGCTGCTGCTGAGCCACGCCGCCGGCGTGGGGCCGCCGCTGCCGGATGCCGTGGTCCGCCTCGTATTGATCCTGAAGGCGAACGGCCTCGCCCGCGGGTATTCCGGGGTCCGGCCGGTCGTCGTCCAGCGCCTGTTGGATTTCGCGAATGCCGGCATGCTGCCGGTGGTTCCGGAGCGCGGATCGGTCGGTGCGTCCGGCGATCTGGCGCCGCTCGCGCATCTCTGCCTGCCGCTGATCGGCGAGGGCGAGGTGCGCATGAATGGCGAGCGCATGCCGGCCGCCGAGGGCTTGCGGCGCGCCGGCCTGGCGCCGGTGGTGCTTGCCGCCAAAGAGGGCCTCGCGCTGATCAACGGCACCCAGGTGTCGGCCGCGCTCGCGCTCGTCAACTTCCTGCGCGCCGAGCGGCTGTTCCGTGCCGCGCTCGCGATCGGCGCGCTATCCGTCGATGCGGCGATGGGCAGCGACACGCCATTCGATGCTCGGCTGCACGAATTGCGCGGCCAGCCCGGCCAGATTCGCGCCGCCGCCGTCTATCGCGCGCTGCTCGCCGGCAGCGGCATCCGCGCGTCGCACCGGACCGGCGACGACCGCGTGCAGGATCCGTACAGCCTGCGTTGCCAGCCGCAGGTGATGGGCGCCGCGATCGATACGCTGCGTCACGCGGCGCAGGTGCTCGCGCGCGAGGCGAACGCCGTTTCCGACAATCCCCTGGTATTCGCCGATCGCGGCGAGATCGTTTCCGGCGGCAATTTCCACGCCGAGCCGGTGGCGCTCGCGGCCGATCACCTGGCCGTCGCGATCGCCGAGGCCGGCGCCATCGCCGAACGCCGCGTCGCCCTGCTGATCGATGCGTCTTTCAGCACGCTGCCGCCGTTCCTCGTCGCCGAGCCGGGCCTCAACTCCGGCTTCATGATCGCGCAGGTCACGGCGGCGGCCGCCGCCTCGGAAAACAAGTCGCTCGCCCATCCCGCCAGCGTCGATTCGCTGCCCACGTCCGCCAACCAGGAAGATCACGTCAGCATGGCCGCTTTCGCCGCCCGGCGCCTCGGCGCGATGAACGACAACCTGCGCACCATTCTGGCGATCGAATTTCTCGCGGCGGCTCAGGGCGTCGATTTCCACAAGCCGCTCGGCACGTCCGCCCCGCTGGCGCAGGTCCACGCGCTGCTGCGCGCGCGCGTGCCGTTCCTCGATAGCGACCGTTTTTTCGCGCCCGACATCGCTGCGGCCGAAGCGGTCGTCGAGGCGCCGGCGCTCGCCGGCTTCGCGGGCCCGCCGCTTTGGCGAGATTGAAGGGCTTGGCGCGCCGGCAAGCGGGACCATGTTCAGGGCAGGTGTCCCGCCGGACGCCGCCGCACCGCGTTGTTTCGCGCCCGAGCGTGCGATAACGTCGCGTGGGGTGCCCTCGCTCCCAGGGAGGAACGCTATGAAGCGCAATGACAACACGATCGACCGGCGTACGGCGATGAAGACCGGCGCGGCGGCATTGGCCGTCGTGGCGGCGGCCGGCACGCTGGCGAAGCCCAACATCGCGCGCGCGCAGGGCGATGGCCCGATCAAGGTGCCCGCGCTGCCCTATGCCGACGACGCGCTGGCGCCGGTGATCTCGGCCAACACGGTCGGCTTCCACTACGGCAAGCACCACATCGGCTACGCGACGGCGCTCAACGCGGCGCTCGCCGGCCCGGCCAAGGACTATGCCGCGCTCTCGCTCGAGGACATCATCAAGACCTCGCGCGCGAATCCGAATCGTGCCGGCGTCTTCAACGCCGCGGCGCAGATCTGGAACCACACCTTCTACTGGAACGGCATGAAGCCCGGCGGCGGCGGCGAGCCCACCGGCAAGCTCAAGGACGAGATCGGCAAGGCGTTCGGCGATTTCGCGAAATTCAAGGAGGCGTTCGCGCGCGCCACGATCGGCCAGTTCGCGAGCGGCTGGGGCTGGCTGGCGTGGGACGAGAAGGAGAAGAAGCTCGTCATCCAGGCCACCTCCAACGCCGAGACGCCGCTCGGCAGAGGGTTCAAGCCGATCCTGACGATCGACGTCTGGGAGCACGCTTATTATCTCGACTACCAGAACCGCCGCGCCGATTACGTGAACGCCGTGATCGACAAACTCGTCAACTGGGAATTCGCCGCAAAGAATCTCGGCTGACGCGCCGGCCGCGCCGGGACGAGAGGGGCGGGCGCAGGCCCGCCCCGTTCTGCCGGCGGCGCGGCAAGCGCGCCGGCGACCGATATGGTCGCACCCTGGCGCGCTGGACTCGCTTTCCCCGCTCCTCTATAAGCGGCGGCCTTGCCGCGGGGCGCTTCGCCCCGGACCGGCCAAGCGCCCGAAGGGGCGGCCCTGCCCGAACGGGCGGCAGGCCCCGTGCCATGGGCCCAGGTAGCTCAGCGAGTAGAGCAGCGGACTGAAAATCCGCGTGTCGGCGGTGCAAATCCGTCCCTGGGCACCATTATTTATCGTTCAAGATCATTACTTTAGTAAATTTTAGCGTGTGAAGGCGCCATTTTTTTCATGTCGCAAAATTCGTCGCTATGTTGCAAGGAATTCCAACGAGTTTCAAAAAATGGCGGCAGCTCCGTGCAACATGACTGCAACATGGAGCGCGTTCTAAAGAGTCAAACGGCGTCGTTCTTAGTCGCTTCGGACGCTTCGGCCTTCGTGCGCGTCGGATCGCCTAGCTTCACGAGATAATCTGCAGCTTCGCTTGAACGCATCATACCCGGCGCACCTCTGTCGCGTTCGACATCCTGTCCAATAGTCCTTTCGTCAGCGTGTCCAAGACACCTCTCACAAAATCTGTTTCCCCTGGTCGCGTTGCCCCGAATCTGCCGTTCCCCGCAGGCATCGTGTGAAGCATTTGAAAGGACTGTTCGCATGAAACCGAAAGACCCGCCCGGAAACAGACCGCCTGGGTGGTCGACTACTTTGCGCCCCACTCGAACGGCGAGCCACAGCGCCACCTCAACACCTTTGTGCGGAAAGCGGACGCGTTCCTCATCACCGTCTCGCATGACGTTCGCGAAGGCGTTCACGTCGCCGAAAGCAGCACGGTCACCATTAGCGAAGCGGCTGAACTCTGGCTCCAACGTGCCGCGCGCGGGAAGCTTGAGCGGTCAACACGCAAGCAATATCGGGGGCACTTCGACCACCACATCAAGCCCTTGCTCGGCCATGTGAAGCTTTCCGCGCTTTCCACACCGCGTGTTCAGCAGTTTGCCCACCAGCTGCTCGGGCGTCAGGTGGATGCCAATCACCGCGGAAATGGTGACGGCAGTCGCCCGACCATCTCCCGCGCCAC
>JAEULD010000358.1 GCA_016792765.1 Candidatus Odyssella sp. | reverse complement strand
TCGGGCTTGCGCGCCTTGCACACGTAGCGGCCGTGCAGGATCAGCCAGTGGTGCGCGTGCAGCTTGAATTTCGCCGGCACCTTGGCTTCGAGCCTGGTCTCGACGGCGAGCGGCGTCTTGCCGGGGGCGAGGCCGGTGCGGTTGGAGACGCGGAAGATGTGCGTGTCCACCGCGATCGTGGGCTCGCCGAACGCGATGTTGAGCACGACGTTCGCGGTCTTGCGGCCGACGCCGGGCAGCTGCTCGAGCGCCTCGCGGCTGTTCGGAACCTTGCCCGAATACTGCTTCTCCAGGATCTCGGAGAGCTTGATGACGTTCTTGGCCTTGCTGTTGTAGAGGCCGATCGTCTTGATGTGCTCGCGCAGGCCCGGCTCGCCCAGCGCCAGCATCCTGGCCGGCGTATCGGCCGTCTTGAACAGCGCCTTCGTCGCCTTGTTCACGCCGGCGTCGGTCGCCTGGGCCGAAAGCACGACGGCGACCAGCAGCGTGTACGGATTCTTGTATTCGAGCTCGCCGCGCGGGTCGGGGTTCGCTTCGGCAAAGCGCTGGAACAGCGCTGCGACCTGCGCGTCCTTCATCGCCACTCCCCGTCGGCCGGCCGTTTCTTGTCTCGGGCGGCCCGCGTCTTCGCGCATGGCCGCTTACCGAAAGCGCACTTTACCGCAAAGCCGCGCGCGCCGTATCTTTTTTTGTCCACAGCAGACATGGCGATGAGGGGTCCAGTCCATTTCGACGCGGTGCTGCGTCCGAACCGCAGCCTCGGCGGGCGCGGCTTCGTCGCGCTGATGATCGGGCTGGCCGCGATCTCGTTCGCCGGCGGCATCGCGTTCGTCAGCGTCGGCGCGTGGCCGGTGTTCGGCTTCCTGGGGATCGACGTGCTGCTGATCTACGCGGCGTTCCGCGCGTCCTACCGCAGCGGCCGCCTCGTCGAGACCGTGCGCCTCACCGACGACGCGCTCGAGGTGCGCCGCGTCGATGCCTACGGCCGCGGCGCCGCGTGGCGCGTGCCGCCGCTCTGGGCGCGGGTGGAGATCGACAATCCCGGCGAGCACGATTGCCGCGTCACGGTGCGCTCGCACGGGCAGAGCGTCGTGCTCGGCGCGTTCCTGTCGCCCTCCGAGCGCCGCGATCTCGCCGAGGCGCTCCGCGCCGCGCTCGCGCGCCGGCGCGGCGCCTGATGCGCCTCCGCACCCCGCGATGACCCAGCCCCGGCTCGCCGACCACGCAATGCTGCTTTTTCTCGGCCTGGTGTGGGGCTCGTCGTTCCTGTTCGTCGGCGTCGCCGTCAAGAGCGTGCCGCCGCTGACGCTGGCCGCGCTGCGCTGCCTGATCGGGGCGCTGGTGCTGCTCGCCGCGGCGCGCGCGCTCGGCCATGCCGTCCCGCGCGGCCCGCGCGCCTGGGGCTCGCTGCTCGCGATGGGCCTCACCAACAGCGCGATTCCGTTCATGTTGATCTCGCTGGGTCAGACACGCATCGAGAGCGGCCTCGCCGCGATCCTGATCGCCACGGTCCCGATCTTCACGCTGGTGCTCGCCCATCTCTTCACCGCGGACAAGACCACGCCGCGCAAGGCGGCGGGAACGCTGCTCGGCTTCGCGGGCATCGTCCTGCTGATCGGGCCGGCGGCGCTGGCGGGCGTCGCGGACGGCGTCGTCGGCCAGGTCATGATCGTCGGTAGCGCGCTGTGCTTCGCGATCACGCAGGTCCTGGTGAAGCGCCACAAGAGCGGCGCGCCGATCATGAACGCCGCGTGCTCGCTGGCCTGCTCGGCGCTGTGGACGCTGCCGCTCGCATTGCTGCTCGAGCGGCCCTGGGAAGCCGCGCCGACGCCGGAGGGCATCGCCTCGCTGGCGGCGCTCGGCCTGCTGTGCACCGGCGTTTCGCACCTCGTCCTCTTCCTTCTCATCGTTCGCACCGGGCCGAGCTTCGTGACGCTCAACAATTTCATCTCTCCGCCGGTGGGCGTCGCCTGGGGCATCCTGCTGCTCGGCGAGAACCCGCCCTGGACGGCCTATCTCGCGCTGGCCGTGATTCTCGCCGGCATCGCGGTGGCGACCTCGCGGCCGCGCTGGGCGGCGGAGGCGGCGCGATGACGGCGCCGCCGCACGGCCCGCGCCCCGACGACTACGCGCTGCTGCTGCTGCTCGGCCTGGTGTTCGGCTCCACCTATCTGTTCATCAGCCTCGGCCTGCAGACCATTCCGCCGATCACGCTCGCCGCGCTGCGCGCGTTCGTCGGCTTCCTCGCGCTGTTCGGGCTCACGCTCGCGTTCGGGCACGCGATTCCGCGCGATCTCCGGTCGTGGCGCACCTTCGCGCTGCTCGGCTTCTTCGGCGGCGCGCTGCCGTTCACGCTGATGTCGTTCGCGCAGCAGCGCATCGACAGCAGCCTCGCCTCGATTATCATCACCAGCATGCCGCTGTTCACGCTGGCGCTCGCGCACGCGTTCACCGACGACCGCGCGAGCCCGCGCAAGATCGCCGGCGTGCTCATCGGCTTCGGCGGAATCCTGCTGCTGCTCGGCCCGGCCGCGTTGCGCGGCCAAAGCAGCAGCCTGGTCGGCCAGCTGCTCTATCTCGGCGTGGCGCTGAGCTATTCGGTGATGGCCATCCTGGTCCGGCGGCTCGGCGGCGGCTCGGGCACGGCGCTCAGCCGCACCGCGTGCAGCAACGCGATGGCCACGCTGATGGTGGTGCCGCTGGCGTTCCTGCTCGAGCAGCCGGCCGCCGTGTCGCCCTCGCTGAACTCGATCATCGGCGTGCTCGGGCTCGGGCTGCTCAGCTCCACGCTCGGCCAGTTCCTCGTGTTCCGGCTCAGCGCCACCGCGGGGCCCAATTTCGCGTCGGCCAACAACTACTTGGGGCCGCCGGTGGGCATCCTGTGGGGCGTGCTGCTGCTGAGCGAGCCGATCACATGGCTGCGCATCGCGGCGATGCTCGTGATCTTCGCCGGCATCGCCTTCGCCACCACCCGCACCGGCACCGCGCGGCTGGCCACGCGGTGAGCCCCCGGCGCCGCGCGCGACAGGAAGAGCGCTGACAGCCGAGGCGCCGGGCGGCTAATGTCGCGCCTCTGCCCGCCTTCAACAGCAGGACATTCCGGAATGACCGCCGCCCAATACGACGTTGTCGGCATCGGCAACGCCATCGTCGACGTGATCGCCCGCGCCGACGACGCCTTCCTCGCCGCCAAGAAGCTCGCCAAGGGCGCCATGACTCTCATCGACGAGGCGCAGGCCGACGCGCTCTACGCCGCGATGGGTCCGGGCACCGAAAGCTCGGGCGGCTCGGCCGGCAACACGATGGCCGGCATCGCGTCGCTCGGCGGCAGGGGCGCCTATATCGGCAAGGTGCGCAACGACCAGCTCGGCCAGGTGTTCGCGCACGACATGCGCGCGATCGGCGTTTCGTTCGAATCGAAGCCGGCCACGGCGGGCCCCTCCACCGCGCGCTGCCTGATCCTGGTGACGCCCGACGCGCAGCGCACGATGAACACCTATCTCGGCGCCTGCGTGAATCTCGGGCCCGACGACGTCGAGGAGGCGGTGGTGAAGGCCGCGCGCGTGACCTATCTCGAGGGCTATCTCTGGGATCCGCCGCACGCCAAGGAGGCGTTCGTCAAGGCGGCGAAAATCGCGCACGCGGCCGGGCGCAAGGTCTCGCTCTCGCTCTCGGATGCGTTCTGCGTCGACCGCCACCGCGCTTCGTTCCGCGATCTCGTCGCCAACCACGTCGATATCCTGTTCGCCAACGAAAGCGAGATCAAATCGCTCTACGAGGTGGAGGGCTTCGACGCGGCGCTCCAGGCCGTGCGCGGCAGCTGCGAGATCGCGTGCCTGACGCGCAGCGAGAAGGGCTCGGTCATCGTCGCCGGCGAGGA
>JAEULD010000280.1 GCA_016792765.1 Candidatus Odyssella sp. | reverse complement strand
CGATGCGTTCGGCATAGACCGCGCAGAGGCCTGCGAGCTCGACGCCGCCCGCCGCGCGGAGCTGCGCGAGCGCCCGCTCGGCCGCATCCCATTGACCGGCCCGGTAGGCGACGAGAAAGCCCGATTGCAGCGCGTCGAGCGCGCGAAACGCATCCGATCGCGCGCGTTCCGGCCCGCCCAGCAGCGCATAGACGCGCGCCGGTTCGGTCTTGCCCTTGACGCGGATGAGATCGACCTCGAGCGCGGCGAAGTCCGGCGCCAGCGAGCGCGTTTCCTGCCCGATCAGCGCCGCCACGCCGTAGGCCTTGGTCTGGCCCTCGAGGCGCGAGGCGAGATTCACGCCGTCGCCGAGCACCGAATAGTCGAAGCGCTGCTGCGATCCCATGTTGCCCACGCAGCAGATCGCCGAATTGAGGCCGATGCCGATCGCGATCGGCACGTGCGCGCGGCCCGCCTGCTTGGATTCCTCGGCCATTTCGGCGTTGAGCCGATCGAGCCGCTCCAGCATCGCGAGCGCGGCCGCGCACGCGCTCTTGGCGTGGTCGGGCTCGTCGAGCGGCGCGTTCCAGAACGCCATGATCGCGTCGCCCATGTATTTGTCGACCGTGCCGCCGTGCGCGAGGATCGCGTCGGTCATCGGCGTCAGATAGCGGTTCATGAACGCCGTGAGCCCCTCGGCGTCGAACCGCTCCGAGATCGACGTGAAGCCGCGGATGTCGGAGAACAGCAGCGTCATCGGCCGCATCTCGCCGCCGAGCTTGAGGCGCGACGGATCGGAGGCGAGCCGCTCGACGAGCGCCGGCGCCAGATAGCGGCCGAACGCCGACCGCACCTGGCGCCGCTCGCGCTCCGTGCGGAAATAGACGACCAGCGTCGTGACCGTGAATACGAACGCGATCGAGAGCGCCGGCGAGACCGGATCGATCAGCCAGCCGAAGCGCGCGAACGCCATCCAGGCGAGGCCGACGGCGAGCACGGCGCCGCCGAAGCCGATGATGCCGGCCCAGGCGGCGCCGATGCGCGGCACCATCAGGATCACGAACGCGCACAGCACGACGACGAACAGGTGCTCGACCGAATCCGAGAAATCGGGGCGCAGCAGATAGGTGCCCGAGGCCACCTGCTCGATCGCCTGCGCATGCACCTCGACGCCGGGCGTGACCGGGCTGAGCGGGGTGGCGCGGATGTCGAGAAGGCCCGCGGCGCTGGTGCCGACGATGGCGATGCGCCCCTCGACCTCGTCCGGCTTGAACTCGCCGGCGATCACCTTCCACGCCGGGATCGTGACGATCGAGGTGCGCCGCGCGAAATAGACCACGAGGCGGCCGTCGGCGTCGGTGGGAACGGCGGCGCGGCCGATCTGGATCGCCTCGATCGCGGCGCCTTGCTGCGCGGTGCGGATCTTGTACGACTGCGCGCCCTGCCCCACGCGCAGCAGCTCGGCGAACAGCGTGGGATAGAACTGCTCGCCGACGCGGATCACGGTCGGCATGCGGCGCACGACCTGATCGCGTTCGGGAAACCAGTTGAGCGCGCCGTTTCCGAGCGCGGCCGCCTCCAATTCGGGCAAGGCCGGAATCGCGCTGCGCCCGCCGAATATCGCGCGCAGCGGGTTGTCGCCGCTAAAGCCGTAGCCGGCCTTCGCCGCCGGCGCGCGCCCGCCCTCGCTGGCGATGAAGAAGCCGGTCACGACGCGGCTCTTCGCGATCGCGGCCGCGAAGACCTTGTCGTTGTCGGGCAGGTCTGCCGCGCGCGCGAGCAGTTGCTCGGTGTCGGGCGTCTTGGGCCAGGATTTCACGACGCGGCCGGGCGAAAGCCGGTCGGGCTCGGCGAACACCACGTCGAATCCGATCACGCCGACGTTCGCCGCGGTGAGCCGTTCGACGAGCTGGGCCATCACGGTCCGCGGCCAGGGCCACTGGCCGTGGCGCGCCAGCGATTCGTCGTCGATGTCGACGATGCGGACGAGCGATTCCTCGGGCTTCTGCTCGCGCGGCTTGGTGCGCTGATAGGTGTCGAACGCGAGGTCGCGCAGCAGCTGCACCGGCGCGGGATCCCAGGCGCGGAGCACGACGACCAGCGCCAGGCACGCCCACGGGATCAGGCCGAGCAGCCGCGTCGCCCATCGACCCATCGGTCAACGAACCCGCCGCGCGCGCGCCGCGCCTGCCGCCTGGGATCGGCGGCTTTCGTCGCACTGGGCTGGCGCGGCGGCGGACATGGCGCGACGGTACCACGCCGGCCGTGCTTTCGCCCATCATTCTTGCGCGCGCTCGCGGCAACGGCGGTCCGCCGAGCGCGGCGCCTTCGCCGGGATCGTTTCCACCAATTCCGTCGGGGGAAATGGTGGGCGCGACAGGGATCGAACCTGTGGCCCCCACGATGTCAACGTGGTGCTCTTCCGCTGAGCTACGCGCCCACATGCCGCCTCGCGGGCCGGCGTCGGGAGGCGGGGTTTATCGCTTGCAGAGGATGGGATTGCAAGGCCCCGGCAGCAACCGCGGGCGGGGCGCGACCCTATGCCATGCGCCGCTGCGGACACTGGCGGCAGGGCTCCGGACCCGCCCGCGCACCGCCGCCGGCGCCCCGCTCAGTAGCATCGCGTGCCGACGAAGTACCGCTGCCAGCCGGAGTAGCAGTCGTAGAACCAACGGTAATAGTTGCAGCACTGGAGGTAATGGTAGCCGTTGCGGGCCTGGCCGAGCGCGTCGTTCGGCCCCGGACCGCGGCTCAGCTCCGCCGGTCGAACGCTCTCGCCCTGGACTTCGAAGCTGATCCGGCCCTTCGCGTTCTGCGCTTCCGCCGCACCGGCGGCGAGCGCCGCGGAAAATACCGTCAGTCGTGCAAACGCATTCCACATTGCCGGCTCCCTCCCCGGTCGGCGGGGCCTGCACGCGAGCAAGCGGCCGGCGCCGCCTCGGTGTCGATACGTAGGCAAGCGCCGCCACGCAGCCGAAGCCGCGGCAACGATTACAGCCAAAGCCGTGGTCCGCTTCAAGCGGGGGCGAACGAAGCCGCCGCAACGCTTTGTCGCTAGCCGGTTTCCGGGCGCTGTGGCTATAATTCGCCGCAACGCTCACGCTCGATGAGTCTTTGGGAGGATCGAATGAAATCGAAACTTGCTGTTGCCGCCGTTTCGCTCGCCGCACTCGGCCTCGCCGCGCCCGCCATCGCGCAGAACAGGTCGGTGACGCTCGGCACCGCGTCCACCGGCGGCACCTATTTCGTGTATGGCGGCGTCGTCGCCTCGCTGCTGACCAACAAGAACATCGGCCTCACCGTTTCGACCCAGCAGACCCAGGGCCCCAACCAGAACATCGTCCTCGTCTCCGAGAAGAAGGTCGAACTCGGAATGACGACGATGGGCGTGGCGTTCCACGCCTTCACGGGATCGGCCGACGGCTGGACGAAAGGCAAGAAATACGACGACATCCGGGCTCTGTTCCCGATGTACGACACGCCGTTCCATTTCATCACGTTGGCCAAGTCCGGCGTGAAGAGCGTGGCGGACCTCAAGGGCAAGACCGTGGGCGTGGGGCCGCGCGCCGGCACCTGCGGCACCTATTTCCCGCTGATGTTCAAGTCGCTGAAGATCGACCTGACGATCCAGTACGGCCAGGCCAGCGACATGGGCAGCCGGCTTTCGGACGGCCTCATCGCGGCGTTTCCGTTCTGCGCCGGCGTGCCGATCGCGGCCTACAGCGAGCTCGACGCCTCGCGCGAGGTGACGTTCTTCACCTTCACCGGCGCGGAGATCGCGCAGCTCAAGAAAGACATTCCGGAGCTCTCGGACTCGATCGTGCCGAAGGGCACCTACAAGAGCCTCAAGGAGGATCACAAGACGGTCGGCGTCTACAACTTCTTCATCGTCCACAAGGATTTCGACGCCGACATGGCCTACAAGATCACCAAGGCCGTGCTCGAGAGCAACGCCGAACTCGTCAAAGGCCACGCCGCCGGCGTGGAAACGGTGATCAAGAACTGGGACAAGAATACGTTCCTTCCGTTCCACCCCGGTGCGGTGAAGTATTTCGCCGAGAAGGGCATCAAGATTCCCGACAAGCTCGCCGGCAAATAGCCGGCGTTTCGGCGAAGGGTTGGGGCGCGCGTTTCGAGGGGGGCGCGCGCCCCGTTTCATTCCGGGGGACGGGCGATGGCGGGCGGGGAACAGGGCCGGCCGGCGGCTGATGGCGGCGAGGTCGCGCAGATCAGCGAACAGGAGTTCTCGAGCTCCTGGCGCGAGCATGCGGGCTGGCTGAAGGCGTCGCTGTTCTGGCTGTCGGCGATCTTCGCCGGTTTCCATCTGCTGAACCTCAACTATCTCGCGCTCGATTCCACGCTGTTCCGCATCGTGCATCTGTGCGGCGGCGCCGCGCTCGGCTTCCTGCTCGTGTCGGCGCGCCGCGGAGAGCGGCCGGGCCGCGTTCCGTGGTACGATTGGATTCTGGTCGCGCTTTCGATCGCGGTCGGCGTCTATCTCGCGCGCGACATCGACGAGTGGCAGATGCGCGTCGGCACGGTCGCGACGCGGCTCGATTTCTGGGCGGCCTTCGTCGGCACCTTGCTCGTGCTCGAGTTCACGCGGCGGACGTCGGGGTGGGCGCTGACCATCATCGCCGCGGTGTTCATCGTCTACGGGTTCGGCTTCGTCGGCCGCAACATGCCGGGCGCGCTGCACCACCAGGGCAAGCCGTTCCAGGACTGGTTCGTGCAGATCTACAGCGAGAACGGCGTGTTCGGGCAGACGCTGGAGGTCTCGTCCACGTTCATCATCCTGTTCGTGATCTTCGGCGTGTTCCTGCAGCGCTCGGGCGCCGGCGACTATTTCAACAACCTATCGGTGGCGCTGGTCGGCTGGGCGCGCGGCGGGCCGGCGAAAGTGGCCGTCGTCTCGGGCGCGCTGTTCGGCTCGATCAGCGGCTCGTCGGTCGCGAACGTGGTCGCGTCGGGCGCCATCACCATTCCGATGATGCGCCGCGTCGGCTACGACCGTGCGACGGCGGGCGCCATCGAGGCCACATCCTCGACCGGCGGGCAGATCACGCCGCCGGTGCTGGGCGCGGGCGCCTTCATCATGGCGCAGGCGCTGGGCGTTCCCTACACCAACGTCGCCTGGGCCGCCGTCTTTCCCTGCTTCCTGTTCTACGTCGCCAACTACGCCCACTGCCACCTGCATGCGCTGCGGCACGGCCTCAAGGGCATCCCGCGCCGCGAGCTGCCGCGGCTCGGGCCGATGCTCGCCCAGCTCTATTACGTCGTCCCGATCACGATCCTGATCTACGCGTTCGTGACCGGCTTCTCGGCGTTCCGCGCCGCTTCGCTCGCGATGCTCGCCGCCATCCTCGTCACGCTCGGGGTGATGGGCACGTCGCGCGTGCCGGTCCCGGCCGGGGCGCGCCTGTTCTTCGTCTTCGCGGCGGTCTTCCTCGGCGCGATCGAAATGCTGCTGCTGGCCGACATCAACCAGGTGACCGTGCCGGGCGTGGGGCCGATCGTGCTCTTCTACGCGCTCGCGATTGCCACGCTCGTGCTCGCGCTCGTGGCCGGCCTGCTCGACCGCGCCCGGAACGGCGCGGATTCCACCCCCTTCGGCATTCTCGGCCTCGCCAAGACCTTCGAAGGCGGCACGCGCGACGCGCTGCAGCTCATCGCGGTATGCGCCGCCGCCGGCATCGTCGCCGGCGCCATCGCGACGACGGGCATCGGCAGCCGCATCACCTACGTGCTCCTCGCGATCGCCGGCGAAAGCCAGTTCGTGGCGCTGCTGTTCACCGCGGTCATCGTCACCGTTCTCGGCATGGGCATGCCGACCACGGCGGCCTACGCGATCTCGGCCTCGGTCGTGGCGCCGGGCCTCATCCGCATCGGAATCGAGCCGCTGGTCGCGCACATGTTCATCTTCTACTACGCGATCCTGTCGGCGATCACGCCGCCGGTGGCGATCGCGTCGTTCGCCGCGGCGGCGATGGCCAAGGCCGACCCGTGGCGAACGTCGTGGATCGCCGTGAAGATCGGCCTCGCGACCTTCATCGTGCCGTTCCTGTTCTTCTATTCGCCGGTGCTGCTGGGCAAAGGCGCGTGGCAAGAGGTGCTCCAGGCGTTGGTCACGGCCTCGATCGGCGTCTATTTCCTCGCCTGCTCGACCGAAGGCTGGATCAACGGGCCGCTCGCGTGGCCGCTCCGCCTTCTGCTCGGCGCGGCAGCGCTGTGCCTGATGGTACCGGAGATCTATTCCGACATCGCTGGCATCGTCGTCGGCCTCGCGATCCACGGCTTCCAGCGCTGGAAGCACGGCCCCAACCCGGCCGACAAGATACCGGCGCCGACGATCGCGACGACATAGGCGCGGCGCGGCGCGTTGGAAGTGGCGCCCGGCATGGCGGGCTTGACCGGAGCGCGCGCCTCGCCGCCCGCGCTGTGCTAGTCTCGCCCCCGTGTCGTCGAAAGACCCGTCTTCCCACGCCCCGCTCGCCGAGCGCGAAGTGCTCACGATCATCGCGGGCGTGCTGCTGGCCGTGTTCCTGGCCTCGCTCGACCAGACGATCGTGGCCACCGCGCTGCCGACGATCGCGGCCGAATTCCAGGACGTCGATCACCTCTCCTGGATCATGTCGGGCTATCTGCTCGCCGCGACGATCTCGACGCCGATCTACGGCAAGCTCGGCGATCTTTACGGGCGGCGGACGCTGCTCACCACCGCGATCGCGTTCTTCGTGGTGGCCTCGGTGCTGTCGGCGCTCGCCGGCAGCATGGGCCATCTCGTCGCGGCGCGCGCGATCCAGGGCGTGGGCGCCGGCGGGCTCATGACGCTGGCGCAGGCGATCATCGGCGAAACGGTGGCGCCGCGCGAGCGCGGCCGCTACCAGGGCTACTTCGCCGCGGTCTTCGCCGCCTCCAGCGTCGGCGGCCCGATCGTCGGCGGGATATTCGTCGACTATCTCTCGTGGCGATGGATCTTCTGGATCAACGTTCCGTTGGGCCTCGCGGCGCTGGCGCTCTGCCATTTCGCGTTGCGCCGCCTGCCCGTGCATCGGCACCGCGCGCGCATCGACTATGCGGGCGCGCTGCTGCTGACGCTCGGCGTCGGCGCGCTGATGCTGGTGCTCGCCTGGGGCGGGAACCTGTTCGCCTGGGCGTCGCCGGAGATCTTCGGCCTCGCCGCCCTGTCGCTCGCGGCGCTCGCGGTCTTCGCCTGGTGGGAGCGCAGGGCGCCGGAGCCGCTGCTGCCGCTCCATCTGTTCGCGAACCCGGTGTTCCGCTCGGCCGGCGGCATCATCTTCTTCGCGGCGATGGCGATGATGGGCTCGGTCGCGTTCCTGCCGCTCTACCTCCAGCTCGCGGCCGGGGCCACGGCCAGCAGCGCCGGCCTGCTGCTGATCCCGATGACGCTCGGCATCGTCGGCGGCTCCACGCTCAGCGGGCGCGTGATGATGCGCACCGGGCGCTACAAGTTCCTGCCGATCGTCGGCATGGCGCTGGCCGCGCTCGGCTACGGTGCCTTCGCGTTCACCGCAGCCGCCTATTCCGAAACGCTGCATGTCGGCGTGATGGCCGCGATCGGCGCGGGCATCGGCATGGTCTTTCCCGTCGTCACGATCTCGGTGCAGAACGCCGTGCCGGCGCGCAATCTCGGCGTCGCCACGTCGGCCAACGGGCTCGCCCGCATGCTGGGCGGCGCGATCGGAGTGGCGATCCTCGGCGCCGTGCTGGCGGGATCGCTCGAAGTCATGATGCAGAAGCTCGGCGGCGCCCGTTTCGGGGGCGCCGCGACGCTCGCCGCGCTGCCGCCGGCGCAGCGCTCTCAGCTGCTCGCGATGGCCGAAAGCACCTACGCGGCGATGTTCTATGCGTGCGCGGCGATGACGCTCCTCGCTCTCGTCGCCGCGCTGCTGATGAAGGAACTGCCGCTGCGCACCACGGCGCATCGCGGCGCGGCGCCGGGCGGCGAGTAGGCGACGGCCGCCCCCGCGCGGCGGACGGAAGGAAGCGCGCGGCTACCGCCCCAGAGTCGCCTTGAGCTTCTTCAGCTCCTCTGCGGCGCGCGCGCGGTCTTCGAGCCCCTTCACGCGATCGGGCGGCGATTTCGGCGGCGTCGCCGGCTGGGGCAGCGAATCGTAGGAGTACATCGCGCGCTTTTCCTCGTCCTTCGTCGCGTCCCGGTCGAGCGTGAGGTCGCGCTCGTTGGCGCCCTGCGGCCGCACGACGCGATCGCCCTTCGTCTCGAGGTCGATCCACCACTTCTTGACCGGGTTGCGCTTGCCGTAGCCGAGCTTGTCGTCGAGCCAGATCAGCAGGCGATGCGTCCACTTCCACTTGATCGCCATCCACATGGCGAGGCGGTGATGCATGAGCCCTTCCTTGTTCCACGGGCACATCTTCATGCAGCGCCCGCAGGCCGAGCCTTTCAGGTTCGTGACGCGGTACTTCGTGCACTTCTCGACGTCGGGCTTCCAGATCTCGTAGTCGTTGTAGAGCACCTTGGGGCCGAACGGGATCGCCTGCGCCGGGCATTCGCGCGCGCATTTCCGGCACTTCTCGCAGAAGGCCTGGAGATTGAAATCGATCGGCTTGTCGGGCACGAGCGGAAGGTCGGTGGTGATCACCGCGGTCTTGTGGCGCGGGCCCAGGAACGGGTTGAGGATCACCTCGCCGATGCGCGAGAGCTCGCCCAAGCCCGCGAGCAGCATCAGCGGCACCTGCTGCACGTCGCCGTCGGCGTTGCTGTGCGCCTGCGCCGCGTAGCCGAGCCGGCGGATGTAGTCGGCGACGATGACGGCCACCGACGACGATTTGAAATAGGCGCGATAGCTCTGCCCGGCGCTGATCCAGTCGTCGCCCGAGCTCGCCTCCATCGTGTCGAAGCCCTGGTCGATGACGATGACGATCGCGTATTTGTGCCGCGTCGTGATCGGCTGCCCCTTGATGTCGTGCGAATACCACGCCCAGTCCGGCATTTCGCAGATGCCGACCATGTCGGCGTCCATGAAGTAGCATGCCGCCTTGATGTGTTTCGCGAGCTCGGCCGCGTCGTTGCTGAGCGGCGCCTTTTCGGGGGCGGGATCGCCCTTGTGAATCGGCACCTGCTTCCAGTGCAGGTGCCCGATCGCGGCGTTGAACGGCTGCTTGGTGACGAAGCGGCGGATCTCGCGCTCGGCGGCCGGCCCGAAATCGCCCTTGAACGCGCGCACGAAGCCGTCGGCGCGCTTCGGCACGCCCTTCACGTTGGGGCCGATATAGGTCGTCGGCTTGTCGACCCGCTTGATCTTCTCCATCGGGAAGCGCCCGAGATGGATCGGGCGCTTCTTGTTCGAGAACAGCGGCAGCATGAGGTGTCTCCCACCGGATCCGGGCGGGAGAATACTATCACTTGATACTAATTACAATCCGCGCGGAAAGTGGGAACGAAGGAAGGAAGGAAGGAAGGAAGGAAGGAAAGGGAACAGGAGCCGGGAAGCCGGGGAGAAGAAAGATAAGGACGATTCACCGCCACGACACCAAGGAGCCAAGAAGATGAAGGATTGCGCCGCGAGGGCGGCGCGACGGGAGTGGCGTCCTTTTCTCGCGCGCCTCTTGGCGCGCAACCCTGCCCCTTGTCGGTGCCTTGGTGGTGAGGTTGTCTTTCTTCTCCCCGGCACCTGTTCGCTTCACTTCGCTTGGTCCGCGATGAGCTTTTCGAGCAGGCGGCGGAGCTGCGCCACTTCTCGCGGCGCGAGCGCCTTGAGGAAATCGCGGTACCGCGCCGTTGCCGCCGGCTCGATCGCCTTGAAACGGCGGCGGCCTTCGGCGGTGAGATCGAGCACCCAGCGCCGCCGGTCCCCCTCGGCCGGCGTGCGGCGCACGAGGCCGGCGCGCTCGAGCCGGCGCACCGCGCGGCTGATCGCCATCTTGTCCATGCCCCAGAGCGCCGCCACCGCCATCGCCGCCATGCCGGGATGGCGCGTGAGCGTGAGCATCACGCGCCATTCGGGCAA
>JAEULD010000195.1 GCA_016792765.1 Candidatus Odyssella sp. | reverse complement strand
GCTGGCCGGCCCGCAGGCGGTGCTTCTGCGATTCGAGGACGCGGTTCGGCGCCGTGCCGAAGCGGTAGCCGGGCGCCGCGAAGCGCTCGTTCCAATGGGCGCGCGGGTCGGGTTGCTGGGCCATGCCGTGCCTGCCTTGATTTGGCCGATTACTTACCGTATCTCCGCGCGTTCCGGAAACGCGGCAGTTTCGCCGGCGTCCGGACGAGGAGCCCGATGCGCTTGCGCCGTTTCATGCCGATATCGCGCCGCCGCTGCCGATCCCTACGGACCGACGGCGCCGGCGTCCGACCGGGAGCGTCGCTGCCCTAGCGCGTCCGCATCGTCGCGGCCGCCTGCCGCACGACCCTCCCGGCCCCGCCGCGGAGGGTTTTTTGTTGTCGAGGCCGACGATGTCTTACGAAACGATCGAAACCGAAGGCGTGCCGATCAAGGCCTGGACCCGGGGCGTCCAGGTCGAGGACGAGGCGCGCCGCCAGCTCGTCAACGTCGCCCGGCTGCCTTTCGTGTTCCGGCACGTGGCGGCGATGCCCGACGTGCATCTCGGCATCGGCGCCACGGTGGGCTCGGTGATCCCGACGGTGGGCGCCGTGATTCCGGCCGCGGTCGGCGTCGATATCGGCTGCGGCATGTGCGCGGTCCGCACCAGCGTGCGCGCCGAGCACCTGCCCGACAGCCTGCGCGACATCCGGCTCGCGATCGAGGACGCGGTGCCGGTCGGCTTCGCCATGCACAAGGAGACGCCGATGGGCGTCTCCAAGACCTGGCGCAAGCGCTTCGCCGAAGACTACAAGGCGATGATCGCGCGCTTCCCCAAGATCGAGCAGAAGGACGCGACCGCGGCGCCGCGCCAGCTCGGCACGCTCGGCGGCGGCAACCACTTCATCGAGCTGTGCCTCGACGAGGCGGGCCACCTGTGGGTGATGCTGCATTCGGGATCGCGCGGCATCGGCAACCGGATCGGCACGTTCTTCATCGAGCGCGCGAAGCAGATCGCGGCCGAGCGCGAGATCGCGCTCGCCGACAGGAACCTCGCCTGGCTCGAAGACGGCAGCGCCGATTTCCGCGAATACGTGCGCTGGCTCGGCTGGGCGCAGGACTACGCGCGCGCGAACCGCGACGCGATGCTGAACGCCGTCGTCGCCGCGCTGCGCCGCCGGTTCCCCGACCTGGCACTCGCCGCCGAGGCCGTGAACTGCCACCACAACTACGCGAGCCTCGAGGAGCATTTCGGGCACCGCGTGTGGGTGACGCGCAAGGGCGCGGTGCGCGCGGGCGCCGGCGAGCTCGGCATCGTGCCGGGCTCGATGGGCGCCAAGTCGTTCATCGTGCGCGGCAAGGGAAATGCCGAGTCGTTCATGACCTGCTCGCACGGCGCCGGCCGCCGGCTGTCGCGCACGGCCGCCAAGAAGGCGTTCACGCTCGACGACCACGCGGCGGCCACCGCGCATGTCGAGTGCCGCAAGGACGGCGGCGTGCTCGACGAGACGCCCGGCGCCTACAAGGACATCGACGCCGTGATGGCCGCGCAGAGCGACCTCGTCGAGGTGGTGCACACGCTCCGGCAGGTGGTGTGCGTGAAGGGATAGGCGACGAAAAAGGGGCGCCCCGGCCGGGGCGCCCCCTCGTTTCGTCTCGCCGTTTCGGCCCGCCCTGCCCTGATCGCAGGCCGGCCGCGCGGCGGTCGCGCTTGGCTCAGACCGCTTCCTTCAAGTCCTTCGCCGCGCGGAAGGCGACCTTCTTGCTCGCCTTGATCTTGATCGCCTCGCCCGTCGCCGGGTTGCGGCCCATGCGCGCCGGGCGCTTCCGGACCTGGAAGATGCCGAGGCCGGCGATGCGGATTTTCTCGCCCTTCTTCAAGGACTTGACGATCATGCCGACGAAATCTTCGAGCATCTCGTTGGCCTGCTTCTTGGCGATGCCGTGCTTCTCGGCCATTGCCACGGCGTAGATCTTGAGCGTTGTGGGTTTGGGATTGGCCATAGTCTCTGGTCCTTATCTTCGTTTTCGAGGGTGACGCCGCGCCGCCAGGTAACCCCCCAATCGGCAGCAACGTATGCGCAACAATACTACATTTTGCGGCGAAATAAAGAGGCATGCGTAGGTTTAGTGTCGATTTCATGCGGCCTGGGGGAAAACCCGGTTTCGTTAACCCCGGATTCAAAAGGCTCGGAACACCCACATCCCCAGATTGACTCTCAATCGTGACTATACTTTAGATTGATATGGACGCACGAATTGATTTCCGCGAACCGTCCACTAGTGTCGCGCGGCCGGCGGGGGCCGGCGGGCAAGCGGGAGTATGAGGATGAGCGGCAAGGCACGGATCGGCTTCGTCGGAATCGGGAACATGGGCTGGCCGATGGCCGCGAACCTGGCGCGCGCGGGCTTCGCGCCGACGGTGTTCGACACCGACCGCGCCCGCACGCAGAAATTCGCGGCCGAGTTCGGCGCCAAGGCCGCGCCATCCCTGGCCGAGCTCGGCCGCGCGTCCGACATCGTCGTGACCATGCTGCCGACCGGCGCCGTCGTGCGCGCGGCCCTGCTCGAGAACGAGAGCGGCGCGCTCGCCGCCGCGCTGGCCAAGGGATCGGCGGCGCAAGAACGCGCCGTCGTGGTCGACATGAGCTCGTCGGAGCCCGTCGGCACGCAGCAATTGGGAGCGGCGCTCGCCAAGCGCGGGATCGCGCTGATCGACGCGCCGGTTTCGGGCGGCGTGCCGCGCGCCGAGGCCGGCACGCTCACGCTGATGATCGGCGGCGACGACGAGGCCGCGTTCGCCAAGGCGAAGCCGGCGCTCGAGGCGATGGGCAAGCAGATCTTCCGCACCGGGCCGCTCGGCAGCGGCCACGCGATGAAGGCGCTCAACAACTACGTCGCGGCCGCGGCCTTCATCGCCTCCACCGAGGCGCTGCGCGTCGGCCGGCGCTTCGGCCTGTCGCCGGAGACGATGATGGACATCATGAACGTCTCGACCGGGCGCAATTTCAACTCCGAGATGACGATGAAGCAGCACGTGATCTCGGGCAAATACGCGACCGGCTTCCAGCTCGGCCTGATGGCCAAGGACGTGAAGATCGCCGCCGACCTCGCCGAGGCGATCGCGATCGACGCGCCGCTCGCGCGGCTCGCCCGCGCGATGTGGAGCGAGGCGCGCGAGGGCGTCGGCGAGAGCGCCGACTTCACCGCCGCGATCAAGCACTGGCAGCGCCGCGACACGCATTGAGGGATCGGCGGTCGAAGCGGAAGGCGCGCCACGCCGCGCGGGCATCCCGCCTGCGGCGAAACGGGCGGGCCGGCAACTCGCCCCTACACCGCCTTGCCGTTCGCGTGCATGCCGAGCACGCGGCAGATCATCGCGTGGATCGGCGTCGGCACACCGGCTTCCTTTCCGAGGCGAACGACGGCGCCGGAGAGCCACGGCAGCTCGAGCCGGCGCCCGGCCTCGAGATCCTCCAGCATCGAGGGCTTGCCGTCGCGCGGCATGCCGACGACCTGCTTCATCGTCGCCTCGACGATGTCGGCCGGCAGCTTCACGCCGCGCGCGCGGCCGACGGCGGCCGCCTCTTCGGCGGCTTCCAACGCGAACGCATGCGCGCCCGGATCGTCGAGCACGCGGCCGATCGGCGCGCGCGCGAGGCACGCCGTGGCCGAGAAGCTCGTGAGCATCACGAACTTCTTCCAGAGATCGAGCTCGATCTCGGGCGTCGCCGTCGCGGAGACGCCGACGGCGGCGCTCATGGCTTCGGCGAGCCGCCCGGTGCGCGCGCTCGCGCGGCCGTCCGCCTCGCCGAAGCGCAGGCGGCAGAAATCGGACTTCGCCTCGACGAGGCCGGGCGCCGCGAGCGAGGCCTTGATCGAGACCGTGCCCTGCAACGGCCGCGCGCCCGGCAGCGCCTTCGCCAGCATCGCCTGCGCTTCGACGCCGTTCTGCAGCGGCAGGATCGCCGTGTCGGCGGCGGCGAGCGGCGCCAGGCGCGGCGCCAGCGCTGCGAGGTCGTAGAGCTTCACGGTCACGATCACCGCGTCGGCGGGGCCGAGTTCCGCGGCATCGTCGCTGGCCCGCTGCGGGCCGAGCCGCACCTCGCCCTGCGGCGCCTTCAGCACGATGCCCGTGCCGCGCAGCGCGGCGAGGCCGGCGCCGCGCACCAGCCAGGCCACCGCGTGCCCGGCCTCGGCCAGGCGCACGCCGATATAGCCGCCGACCCCGCCGGCGCCCGCGACGACGAACTTCATCGGGTCCGCGCCCCCGCGCCGCGCCGGGCGCGCCTTCCGCGATATGCCGCCATGCCCTCGAACGCCCCCTTGCCGCCGGCGGCAACCCTACCGCCCGGCGATCCCGGCCGGCAATGCGCGGCCGGCCGGCCTCGCCCCGGCACTTGCCCGGTTTACCGGCACGGGGCTAGCCTTGACCCGGGTGACATCAAGGAGGGCGGACCATGATCGGACTCGAGCGGCGGCAATTCCTGCTGGGCGCCACGGCGCTGGCGGCGACGGCGGCGGGCGGCGGCCTCGCGCTGGCGCAGGCGGCGGCGCCGAAGATCAAGATCGACGCGAAGAGCGTGCTCATCGTCGTCGACGTGCAGAACTGCTTCCTGCCCGGCGGCAGCCTCGCCGTCGGCAAGGGCGAGGAAGTGATCCCGATCATCAACCGTCTCGGCAAGTCGTTCGCCAACGTGGTGATGACGCAGGATTGGCACACGCCGGGCCACGTCTCGTTCGCTTCGTCGCATCCCGGCAAGAAGCCGTTCGAGAAGATCAAGCTGCCCTACGGCGATCAGGTGCTGTGGCCCGACCACTGCGTGCAGGGCACCGACGGCGCCGCGATCCACAAGGACATCAACATCCCGCACGCGCAGCTCGTGATCCGCAAGGGCTTCCGCAAGACCGTCGACAGCTACTCGGCGTTCCGCGAGGCCGACCGCAAGACGATCACCGGCCTCGCCGCGTATCTCAAGTCGCGCGGCCTCTCGCGCGTGTTCGTCACCGGCCTCGCCACCGATTTCTGCGTGGCCTGGACCGCGATCGACGCGCGGCGCGAGCAGTTCGAGGTGTTCGTGGTCGAGGATGCCTGCCGCGGCATCGACGCCGACGGCTCGCTCGCCAAGGCCTGGGACACGATGAAGAAGTCCGGCGTGAAGCGGATCCAGTCGGGCGATCTCGCGGTCTGAGGCGAGAGCCCTCACTTCCCAAACCGCGCCGAAGCGGCGCGGTTTGGGCCTCTTGGCGCATGGGAAGTGAGGGCCGCCGACGTGAACGCTACTTGAAGCGCTCGCGCAGCTTCGCCTTCCAGAACTTGCCCGTGGACGTGCGCGGGATCGCGTCGAGGAACTCGAAGCGGTCGGGCAATTGCCATTTCGCGAAAGTGCCGGCGAGGTGCGCCCGCAGTTCGTCGGCGGCGGCGCTCTTGCCCGGCTTGGTCACGACGCACGCCAACGGCCGCTCGCCCCATTTCGGATCGGCGATGGCGATGACGGCGGCCTCCTGGATCGCCGGGTGCGCCATCAGCGCGTTCTCCATCTCGACCGAGCTGATCCACTCGCCGCCGGACTTGATGAGATCCTTCGTGCGGTCGCTGATGCGGATGTAGCCGTCGGCGTCGATCGCCGCGACGTCGCCGGTGCGCAGCCAGCCGTCGGCGGTGAATTTCTCGGGATCGGCCGGCGTGTCGTGATAGCCGCCGGTGATGAACGGCCCGCGCACCTGGATTTCGCCGACGCTCCTGCCGTCCCAGGGCTGCGCCGCGCCGTTCTCGCCGACGATGCGGATGTCCATCACCGGCGCCGGCAGCCCGGCGGTGGCGTAGAGCTTGTAGCGCGCATCGGCGTCGGTGGACGCGAGCAGCTCGGGCTTCACATAGGCGATGCTGCCGACCGGGCTCGTCTCGGTCATGCCCCAGCCTTGCGTGACGTGCGCGCCGTGCCTGGCGTACGTGCGGATCAGCGATTCGGGCACCGCGGCGCCGCCGACGAGCATCCGCATGCCCGGCGGCAGCTTGTACTTCTCGGGCTGCGATTCGAGCAGCTGCGCCATCGTCAGCCAGATCGTGGGAACGCCCAGGACATAGCTTGGGCGCTCCTTGGCGAAGAGGTCGAGCAGATCCTCGGGATGCAGATGCGGCCCCGGAAACACGAGCTTCACGCCGAGCATCGCGCAGGCATAGGGAATGCCCCAGCAATTGGCGTGGAACATCGGCGTGACGGCGCACACCGTGTCTCTGGCGCCCAGGCCCCAATGGTCGGGCTGGTTGGCCATCAGCGTGTGGATCACGGTCGAGCGGTGCGAATAGACGACGCCCTTGGGCCGCCCGGTCGTGCCCGACGTGTAGCACATCGCGATCGGGTCATCTTCCTCGTGCGGCGCGTAGTCGAATTCGTCCGGCGCCGCCGCCAGGAACGCCTCGTAATCGACGAAAGGCGCGGTCACGCGCGCCCTGGTGAGCGGCACGACGACGATCTTCTCGAAGTTGACCTGCGCGCGGAACTGCTCGAGCAGCGGCAGCAGCACGTCGTCGACGATGAGGAAGCGGTCCTGCGCGTGGTTCGCGACCCACGCGATCTCGGCCGGCGCCAGGCGCAGGTTCAGCGTGTGCATCACGCCGCCCGCCGCCGGGATGCCGAAATAGGCCTCGAGATGCGCGTAGTGGTTCCAGCACAAGGTCGCGACGCGGTCGCCCTTCTTCAGGCCGAGCGCCCGGAGGCCGGCCGCGAGCTTGCGCGCGCGCGCGTAGAAATCGGCGAAGCGGTGCCGCACCAGCGACTTGTCGGGAAGGCGGCTCACGATCTCCGAGCCGGGGAACAGCCGCCCCGCCCGCTCGAGGATCTGGTTGAGCGAGAGGGGCACGCGCTGCATCGTCGAGCGGATCATCGGCGTTCCGTGCTTTCTGCCAGCAAGTCGGCGTAGGTGCTCCCAAGGGCGTCAGTGAACGCCGCGGCCGAGAATTTTTCAACGAAGGTTTCGCGGGCCCGCCGGCGCAGCCGCGCGCGCAATGCGGCATCGGTCAACACGCGCTCGAGCGCGCCGCCCAGCGACCGTGCGTCGCCCGGCCGGGCCAGCAGCCCGTTGTCCCCATCGGTCACGTCTTCGAGGATGCCGTCGATGCCGGAGGCGACGACGGCGGCGCCGGCCTGCAGCGCCTCGAGCAGGGAAAGCGAGCCGCTCGCTTCCTGCAGCGACGGCAGCGCGAAGACGTCGGCGTGCCGAAGGTAGGGAAAGGCATCGGGCACCCAGTCCGTGAACGCGACGGCGTCGGCGATACCCAGCCGGGCCGCGAGGCGCCGATGCTGGCCGATCAGCATGCCGCCGCTGGTCAGGCACGCGCGGAAGCGCACGCCCTTCGCGCGCAGTTCGGCCATGGCGCGCAGCAGCACGTCGATCCCCTTGCGCGGATCGTGGCGCGACACCGAGACGATCAGCGGCGCATCGCGCGGCGCCAACGCGGCGATGGCCGGAGGCTCCGGCGGAAGCTTGTCGTCCTCCCGCAGGAATGCCGTTTCCGCGGCGTAAGGCAGCTTGCGCACGTTCGCGACCGGCCCGTAGCTCTCGAGGAAGAGCCTGTGAACCGCATCGTAATTGAGGGCGACGAGCCGCGATTCGGCGAAAATCCGCCCCTCGCAGCGCGCGATCACGCGCTTGGTCACCGCGTATTCGAGCCGGGATGCCGCTCGCATCGCGCGGCCGGCGTAGCCGCGCATGGCCGCAGCCTTGATCCGGCATTCGTTCACGGCCGTGGTATAGACGCTGTTGACGACGACGGCGTCGGCGCCGGCACGGCGCAGCTTTTCCCGTGCGAGGAGCGCCGTGTAGCCCCAGGCCGAGAAGCCGTGGATCAGGTGCGGCCCTTTCCGGGTCGCGAGAAAGTCCGCGATCGCGGCGGCCACGCGCGGGGCGAGCAGCGGCAGGAGGCACTTGTTTATCTCGATTCCCTGCGACTTCGCGAAGCGGTTCGCGAAGAGCGACCGTGCCTCGTGAAGGTAGCCGTACTCGTGCCGGACGACGCGGCCGACCGGCGCGGCGTAGAAAATGTGGGGATCGAATCCCGCCTCGAGGGCGGCGCGCGCGTGAACGCGAAGATAGGAGGCTCCCCCGCCCATGCCTTGCGCGGGGTTCTTGCCGGCGACCAATACGACGACCCTCTCCACCGGCGCTCCCGATCCCGCATCCGTGCGAACGCGCCGGCGCCGCGCCCCCGCGCCTGCGCGGCAGTCGCGCTTGCGTGGCCCAGCAAGGCCGGCCGTTCGGTTTCGAAATCTACGATGGGGCGCGGCACGCCTGGAAGGCCGCAGGATTCGCACGCAAGCGCCTTGACAGCGGCGCGCGGCGGCGGAGTGTGCGCGAAGCCGCAAACTGGGAGGACGCGCCCGTGATCCCCATGCCCGCCGGAACCGCCGCGTTCTCGCTTGCCGGGCAGAGCGCGCTCGTGATCGGCGGCGGCAGCGGCATCGGCCGCGCGATCGCGATCGGCCTCGCCGGCGCCGGCGCCCGGACCTCCGTTTCCGGTCGGCGCAAGGACTGGCTCGAGGAGGCGATCGGCGCGATCGGCGCCAAGGGCCCCGCCGGCAGGCCCTACCCGCTCGATGCGCGAGACCCGCGCGCGCTCGGCGGCCTGCTCGCGCAATTGCAGAAGGACGGCGGCACGCCCGACATCGTCGTCAACGCGCAGGGCGTGATCGCGACCAAGCCCGCGCTCGAGATCGGCGAAGACGATTACGACCGCGTCATGGACACGAACGTGAAGAGCGTCTTCTTCTCGTGCCTCGTCTTCGGGCGCGCGATGCTGGCGCGCGGCTCGGGCAGCATCGTCAACATCTCCTCGCTCGCCGCCTATCGCGGCTGGCCGGGCAGCGCCGTCTACGGCATGAGCAAGCACGCGCTCAAATCGCTGACGGAGACCTTCGGCGCCGAATGGGCCGCGCAGGGCGTGCGCGTCAACGCGATCGCGCCCGGCTTCTTCATCACCGACCTCAACCGCGCCATGCCCGAGGAGCGCAAGAAGCGCGCGCTCGACCGCACGCCGATGCGCCGCTTCGGCGAGTTGCCGGAACTGGTGGGCGCCGCGGTGTATCTCTGCTCGCCGGCCGCGCGCTACGTGACGGGCGCCACGATCGCGGTGGACGGCGGCTATCTCGCGACGGGGATCTGACGATGCCGAAACCGGACTTCTACATCGGCTGCAACGGCCGCGGCGCGCAGGCTTCCTCTCTGACGAAACCGGTTTCGCTCGACGAGGCGCCGATCGACGAGCAGTTCCGCCTCGTCAAAGAGACCGGCGTGTTCGACTATTTCGACCGCCTGCCGCTGCCTGCGAACATCGACGCGTATCGCCGCGCGATCGCGGCCTACGATCTGCCGGTGCGCAGCGCGAGCTGGTTCTACCGGCTCGGCCAGGACGAGGCGCTGCTCTCGGCCAATCTCCGCATCGCCAAGGAGATCGGCGCGGCCATGCACAACATCATGATCTACACCAACGACGCGACCGGCCGCGTCGCGTCGGACGACGCCATCGTCGACTGCTACCTCCGCACCTACGACGAGGGCATGAAGCTCGGCGTCGAGCCGGCCTTCGAATTGCACGTCAACATGTGGTCGGAGGATTTCCGGCGCGTCACGCCGGTGGCGAAGCGCGTGCAGGCGAAGGGCATTCCGTTCAACTTCACGCTCGACTACAGCCACGTGATCTTCAAGATCGACAATCCCGAGGAACAGGACGTCTCGGGCATCCGCGCCGACGTCGAGGCCGGGCGGCTGATCCTCGATCCGTTCGAGCCCGGCAACATCCTCGACGAATGGCTCGATCTCGGCATCGTGCGCTGGATGCAGGTGCGCGCGGCGGCGCCGAACGGGCCGCGGAACCTGTGGTCGCTCTACAACGCGACGCCCGGCCTCGCCGGCCAGCCGATGCCGAACGAGCAGCCGAACGTGCCGGGCAAGCCCTGCCGCGGCATCCTCTACCCGTTCGCGAAGCCGGCGCCGGGCGAGTGGCATTCGCCGTGGCACGCCTGGAAGCTGGAGCCGACGAAGGAGGCCGTGCGCAAGGTGCTGCGCTGGCACAAGCGCGACGCCAAGAAGCGCCTCGACTTCGTGACCACCGAGATGATCAACCTGCCCGACTACGCGCACAATGCGCGCTTCTCGCTGATCGGGCAGAACGCCGCGATCGCCCGCTTCGTGCGCGAGACCTGGGACGCGATCGCCTGAGCCGCGCGCCTCGCGGCGATCAGCCCTGGCCGGAGCGCGGCCGCGCGTTCCGGGGCGCGCTGCGGACGATCTCGTATTCGCCTTCGATGACGGACGATGCCGGCCGGCGCCGTACGCCGCCGAATAGCCGATAGAAGAGCGCGGCGAGCGCCGCGATCGGCAGCAGGATCAGGAACACGCCCGTCGCGACCACGGCGACGGCGATGCCGATCGCGGCGGCCAGCACGATGAGAGCCGCGATCTTCCATTTCGGAAGGCCGAACGGGCGGCCGTTGCCGGACCAGGCGGAGTAGATCATGGCGGCGCTCATCCCCGCGCTTGAGGGTGCGAGATATCTATTTGGGGCTCCGGCCCGCGCGATTCAATGGCGCGCGCCGGTCGGCTTCAGGGGAGCGCTTTCGGGGATGAGGTACACGCCGCCGAGCAGCATGTCGACCTGGCGGCCGTCGCTCGACAGCGGCAGCAGCAGGCGCTCGTAGCGCAGGTACTTGCCCTGCCGGGTTTCGATCGCATGCCGGCAGTAGGTGGGAGCCGCCGCGCGCACGGTCTCCTCGTATTGCGACCGCACGCCGCCGAGCTCGCCGCCGAGGTCGATCTCGTCGAGCTCGCGGCCGGTCAATTCCGCGCCGTAGCGCGCGACGATCTCGGTGCCGACCAGGCGGAACCGGAAGCGCAGCGGATCGTCCGACACGGCGACGAGCATGAGATGCGGCAGCAGCCGCGGGACCTCGATCGGATCGATATCCGCGCGCGCGGGCATCGGCCGCGCGCCGCGCTTGGCACTCCAATAGGCGTGCAGCGCGCGCAGGCCGGGCTCGATAAGCTGCGACAGATCGTCGAGGCGATGCAGGGGCGGCCTCCGACCGTATGTATCTCGATTCATTCGACAGCCGTTCGGGCGGCGGCACCTTGCGCCAAATCAAATCGCGCCGGCCACGCGGCAATAGATTTTCCCTTTGATTCCGGAGCAGCCTCGTGAAGATCGCAATCGTGGCGGCCGCCGCCGCCCTTACCGCCGCCGCCGCGCCCGCCGGCGCCTATACCGGCGCCTTTCCGGTGTCCGCGGTCTATATGCGCACCGGGCCGGATACGGCCTATCCGGCCGTGATCGTGATCCCGGCCGGAGCGCCGGTGACCGTGCTGGGCTGCTTGGGCGGCTGGCACTGGTGCGACGTCGCCTACGGCCCCTATCGCGGCTGGGTGGCCGGGGCCTATCTGCGCGCGACGTGGCAGCAGCGGCCGATGCCGTTCTACCATGCGGCGCCGCGCTACAACGTGCCGATCGTCACGTTCCAGTTCGGCCCCTACTGGGACGCGCATTATCGCGCGCGGCCCTGGTATTACCACCGCGACCGCTGGAGCCGCTGGGACTACCACCACCGCCGCTGGCACCGTTAGGTGCGCGGCTCGATCCCGCGCCCGGCGCGCAGCGAGGCGCCGAGGCGGGCCACGATCGGGTCCCACGTCGCCTTGTCCTCGGCCGGATAGGTGATGCCGATGCAGTCGATGACACCGAGCGGCACGGCCGGGAAATTGCAGCGCTCGTAAAACACGTTCTCGCCGCGCACGCCCGAGACGACATAGAAGCGATCGGTCACGCGCCGGTAGCTCACCGTCACGCCGCCGAGATCGACATATTTCGCGAGGTAGGAGGCCGGCGTTTCGCTCTCGGCGTTGCGCGCGCCGTAGATCAGCAGCGTCGCGCGCCCGTCCTCGGTGCGGAAGCCCTGGCCGTCGCCATTGGCCGGCGGAACGTCGCGCACCGTGAACAGGTAGGCCGGATAATCCGCCGTCGTGCCGAAGCGGGCATTGCGGTAGGTGGCCCACGACCCGTCCTCTGCGTGGGCCGGCGCCGCGCCGACGAGCGCCAGCAGCAGCGCCGAGGCTTGCAGCGGCCGCGGCGCGCGGCGGCCGCGCCTAATAGCCATGGCCCTCGACCGTCGCGATGCCGGCGCCGAACGTGCCGGCATTCTGCGACCATGTCGCGGGCTCGGAATCGATCACCGCATAGGTGCCCGGCGGAAGTACGACGTCGGGATAGACGATCCAATAGGCGTTCGGAACGCCGCCCTGCCCCGGCTGGCCCGCCGCCTGCCACGGCCCGTAGACGGCGCCGGTGCTGCTTTGCAGCGCGATGCGGCCCGGCCACGCGCCGCGCCCGTAGTTCCAGTGGTAGGTCATGATCCGGACGATCCGCGTGGGCGCGCTCAGCGTGAACACCGTGGCCTGGGTCGGGCCGTTCTCCACCGCGTAGACGTTGCCGTTGTTGAAGATCGCGGGTGCCTGCGCCCCGGCCGCGGAGCCGAAGCAGAGCGCCGCGAACAGCGCGAACAGCGCCGGCGCGAAGGCGGCGCGCCGCGCGCGGACGGCGGGGCGTTGGACGACGTGACCGTGCATCGACGTGTCTCCTGATTGCGCCGCGCCGGCCAAGGCTCGATCGCTTTCGGCCGGGCCGATGTGCGCGGGCTTGCGATCCCTTGAATCGGCTTCTAGCGCGGTGCGGCGCGGGCGGCGTTGACGCAAGTCAACGCCGGCCGCGCGCCGTGGCGGCCCGGAAGCGCCGCCCGCGCGGCCCGATCACGCGTCGCTGTAGGCGATCTTCACCACTTCGATCGGCTCGAGGCCGCCCGGCGTGCGCACCTGGACGACGTCGCCCTCGCGCGCCTTGAGCAGCGCGCGGGCGACCGGCGAGACCCAGCTCACCTCGCCCCGGTCCGAGCGCGCCTCGTCGATGCCGACGATGCGCACCGTCTGCTCCACGCCGCTGCCGTTGGCGTAGGTGACGGTGGCGCCGAAGAACACCTGCGCGCGGTTCTTCTGCTGCCGGGGATCGACCGGCACCGCGATCTCGATGCGCTTCAGGAGGAAGCGGACGCGGCGGTCGATCTCGCGCAGGCGGCGCTTGCCGTAGATGTAGTCGCCGTTCTCCGAGCGGTCGCCGTTGCCGGCCGCCCACGAGACGATCTCGACGACCTTCGGCCGCTCGACCGCCTGGAGCTGGCGCACCTCGGCCTGGAGGCGCGCGAGGCCCGCCGGCGTGATGTAGTTCTTGACCCCGGCCGGCAGCGCGGCGGCGGCCTCGCCGCCATCCTCGTCGTCGCCGTCGGTCTCCTTGGTGAACGCCTTGCTCATCTCTCGTCTGGCTTGCGGGTGGGGCCTCGCGCGATAATGTCGCCAGACCGACGCGAGACTTCAAGCACATGCCGCCCGCCCCCGTTGCCGCATCGCCCGAGCGCCTGCCCGCCGCCTCGTTCGCCGATGCGGCCGCGGCCGTGGCCCGGCTCGAGCAGATCTACGAGCGCGGCACCGCTTTCCTGCGCGAGCGCTTCGCGGAGTATCTCGGCGGCCGCCCGCCGGCCGCGCGCGCGCGCGCCTTCTATCCCTATGTCCGCGTCGCGATCGGCACGCATGCGCGGCTCGATTCGCGGCTCGCCTACGGCTTCGTCGCCGGCCCCGGGGTCTACGAGACGACGGTCACGCGGCCCGACCTGTTCCGCCGCTATCTGCTCGAGCAGATCGGGCTTCTGCTGCGGAACCACGGCGTTCCGGTCGAGATCGGCGAATCCGGCGAGCCGATCCCGGTCCACTTCGCCTACAAGCACGACATCAACATCGAGACCGAGGCGCTGCGCCGCGACGGCGGCGCCGGGCTGCCGCCGCTGCGCGACCATTTCGACGCGCCCGACCTCTCGGCGATGGACGACGCGATCGTCAACGGCACGCGCGCGACGCCGCCCGGCGCGCCGCAGCCCTTGGCGCTGTTCGGGGCGGCGCGCATCGACTATTCGCTCCACCGCCTGCGCCACTACACCGGCACCGATCCCGTCCATTTCCAGAATTTCGTGATCTTCACGAACTACCAGTTCTACGTCGACGCGTTCGCCGCGATCGGCCGCGCGCGCATGGCGGCCGGCGATGCGGACTACACCGCCTTCGTCGAGCCCGGCGACGTGGTGACGCGGCCCGGCCCCGCCGCGCCCGACGCGCCGAACGGATCGGCGCCGCCGCGGCTGCCGCAGATGCCGGCGCTGCACCTCGTGGCGCCCGGCGACAGCGGCATCACGATGATCAACATCGGCGCCGGCCCCTCCAACGCGCGCACGATGACCGACCACGTGGCCGTGCTGCGCCCGCACGCCTGGCTGATGCTCGGCCACTGCGCGGGGCTGCGCAACACGCAGAAGCTCGGCGATTACGTGCTCGCGCACGGCTATGTCCGCGAGGACCACGTGCTCGACCAGGACCTGCCGCTGTGGGTGCCGATCCCGGCGCTGGCCGAGATGCAGGTGGCGCTCGAGCGGGCGGTGGAAGACGTGACCGGCCTCAAGGGCTTCGACCTGAAGCGCGTGATGCGCACCGGCACGGTCGCCAGCGTCGACAACCGCAACTGGGAGCTCAGCGACCACGGCGCGGTCATAAGGCGGATGTCGCAATCGCGCGCCGTGGCGCTCGACATGGAATCGGCCGTCATCGCCGCCAACGGCATGCGCTGCCGGGTCCCGTACGGGACCTTGCTGTGCGTTTCCGACAAGCCGCTGCACGGCGAGATCAAGCTCGCCGGCATGGCCGACCGGTTCTATCGCCAGCGCGTGCAGCAGCACCTCGAGATCGGCGTGAAGGCGATGGAAACGCTCCGCAAGCAGGAGCGCGAGCGGCTGCTCTCCCGCAAGCTCCGGAGCTTCGCCGAGGTGGCGTTCCAGTAGCCTGGGGCACCGGCCCTCACTTCCCAAACCGCAAGTGCGGTTTGGGCCCCTTCTCTCCCACTCCGTGGGAGAGAGAAGAACAGGCGCGGCTCTCCTGCTTCTCTCTCCCGCGCAGCGGGAGAGAAGGGGCCCATGCGCCTCTTGGCGCATGGGAAGTGAGGGCCGCTGCCCGGGCCGTTGCCCCCGCCGCGCCCACGACGTATCTCTCCGCCATGGAATCCCCGCCGAAGCCGCTGTTCTCCTACCGCAAGTACTGGGCGCACCGGTTCGGAACCGCGCCGTTCCTGCCCATGTCGCGGGCGGAGATGGAGGCGCTCGGCTGGGACGAGTGCGACGTCGTGCTCGTGACCGGCGACGCCTATGTCGACCATCCGAGCTTCGGCATGGCCATCGTCGGGCGCCTCCTGGAAGCGCAGGGCTTCCGCGTCGGCATCATCGCGCAGCCGGATTGGACCAGCGCCGAGGCGTTCAAGGCGCTGGGGCGGCCGCGCCTGTTCTGGGGCGTCACCGGCGGCAACATGGATTCGATGGTGAACCGCTACACCTCGGACCGCCGCCTGCGCCACAACGACAGCTACACGCCCGGCGGCGAAGGCGGCAAGCGCCCCGACCGCTGCACGCTGGTCTACGCCGCGCGCTGCCGCGAGGCCTACAAGGAGCCGCCGATCGTGCTCGGCGGCATCGAGGCCTCGCTGCGCCGCATCGCGCATTACGACTACTGGTCCGACAAGGTGCGCCGCTCGGTCCTCGTCGACGCCAAGGCCGACATCCTGCTCTACGGCAATGCCGAGCGCGCCGTCGTCGAGGTCGCGCACCGCATCGCGAAGGGCGAGGCGCCGGAGACGATGGACGACATCCGCGGCGTCGCGGTGCTGAAGAGCGCGGTGCCGGAGGGCTGGACCGAGCTGCATGCCGACGACCTCGACGCCGCCGACGAGGGCGCGCGCCAGGGCGGCGAGCGCGCGGTGATCCGCCTGCCCGCCTTCGAGCAGGTCGAGGCCGATCCCGAGGCCTATGCGCGCGCCTCGCGCGTGCTCCACCGCGAGAGCAATCCCGGCAATGCGCGCCCGCTGGTGCAGCGGCACGGCGAGCGCGAGCTGTGGGTGACGCCGCCGCCGATTCCGCTGACGACGCCGGAGATGGACGCGGTTTACGACCTGCCCTATGCGCGCGCGCCGCATCCCGCCTATGGCGACGCCAAGATTCCCGCCTGGGACATGATCCGCTTCTCGGTGACGATCATGCGCGGCTGCTTCGGCGGCTGCTCGTTCTGCTCGATCACCGAGCACGAAGGCCGCATCATCCAGAACCGCTCGGAGGGCTCGATCCTCAAGGAGATCGAGACGATCCGCGACAAGGTTCCCGGCTTCACCGGCTACATCTCCGACATCGGCGGGCCGACCGCGAACATGTATCGCATGGCCTGCAAGGACAGGGCGATCGAGTCCGCGTGCCGCCGCCCCTCCTGCGTCTATCCCGGCGTCTGCCCGAACCTCGACACGAGCCACGAGGCGCTGATCGGCCTCTACCGGAAGGCGCGCGCGATCCCCGGCATCAAGAAGGTGATGGTGGCCTCGGGCGTGCGCTACGACCTCGCGGTGAAGAGCCCGGCCTATGTGAAAGAGCTCGTCACGCACCATGTCGGCGGCTATCTCAAGATCGCGCCCGAGCACACCGAAGGCGGGCCGCTGTCGAAGATGATGAAGCCGGGCATCGGCGCCTACGACCGCTTCAAGCAGATGTTCGAGAAGTTCAGCGCCGAGGCGGGCAAGAAGCAGTACCTCATTCCGTACTTCATCGCCGCGCACCCGGGCACCAGCGACGAGGACATGATGAACCTCGCGCTATGGTTGAAGCGAAACGGCTTCAAGGCCGACCAGGTGCAGACCTTCTACCCGAGCCCGATGGCCAGCGCGACGGCGATGTACCACACGGGCCTCAACCCGCTGCGCGGCCTGAGCCGCGACCCCGAGCGGGCCGAGCGCGTGGACATCGTGCGCGGCGAGCGGCGCCGGCGTCTGCACAAGGCGTTCCTGCGCTGGCACGACCCGGCGAACTGGCCGCTGTTGCGCGAGGCGCTGAAGGCGATGGGCCGCGCCGACCTGATCGGCAACGGCAAGCACCACCTGATCCCGGCCTGGCAGCCGATCGTCGACGACGGTTATTGCAGCGCGCGGCGCA
>JAEULD010000173.1 GCA_016792765.1 Candidatus Odyssella sp. | reverse complement strand
GGGCGGTGGCTGCGGCGGACCAGCAACAGGCGGTCGCCGCGCACCACGACGGCGATCGCGGCGGCGACGGGCAGGCGGGCGGGGGCGGCGTCGGTCATGCGGCGAGGGTTTTCTTGCGGCGCGGGCGGGTCCACATTCGCGCCAGCACTAGCGCGCAAGCCGCCGCCGCGAAAGGGACATGGAGAGCGCAAGCCCGATCGACGAGTGCGTACGCAAGGCGGCCGGCGCTCACGCGCGGTTCCGGCCCCGCTTTCCGTGGCTGAACGGCGATCTCCAGACCGTGCGCAACATGATCGTGCGGCCGCGCCCGGGCTTCGCCGACGCGCCGGCGCGGCGGATCGCCTTCGCGATGGACGACGGCACCGGCGACTCGCTGCTCGCCGACCTCCACGCGCCCGCGGCGCCGCGGCGCCCGCTCGCGGTGCTGATTCACGGCCTGACCGGCTGCGGCGAGAGCTTCTACGTGCTGTCGACGGCGCGCGCACTGCTCGATCGCGGGCACCCTGTCCTCCGTCTCAACCTGCGCGGCGCCGGCCCCAGTGCCGGCGCGTGCCGCGAGCAATACCATGCCGGCCGGACCGCCGACGTCGCGCGTGTTCTGGGCGCGCTCGATCCCGCGCTGACGCGCGAGGGCGTCGTCGCGGTCGGCTACTCGCTCGGCGGCAACGTGCTGCTGAAGCTGCTGGCGGAGACGGGCGCGGCCGCGCCGGTACGCCGCGCCGCCGCCGTGTCGCCGCCGGTCGATCTCGCGGCCGCCGCTCGCTGCATCCTGCGCCCGCGCAACCGGCTCTATCAGCGCTACCTGCTGGCGCGCATGAAGGCGGAGGCGCGCGCCACGCGCGGCGGGCTCGATGCGCGCGCCGCCGCGGCCGTCGCCGCCGCGCGCGACATCGTCGAATACGACGATTCGGTCGTGGCGCCGCGCTACGGCTTCGCCTCCGCCGCCGACTACTATGCGCGCTGCTCGTCGGGTCCGCGGCTCGGCGCGATCCGCGTGCCGACGCTGGTCGTGCATTCGCGCGACGATCCGTGGATTCCGCCCGCGGCGCTCGAGGCGGCGGCGCGCGCCGGAAACGATTCGCTGCGGATCGTGCTGACCGAGCGCGGCGGCCATGTCGGCTTCCACGGCGCCGGCGCGGCGCTGCCGTGGCACGACGGGCTCGTCGCGGCGTTCTTCGCCGAAGCGTGACCGCGGCCTATCGCACGGTGTAGTCGATGCCGCGGCCCGGCCTCGGCGCGAAGCGGACTTCGCTGGTGACGAGAATGCCGCACACCCAGCTCGTCCAGATCTCGGTCCAGGGCTGGCCGGGCGGCACGGTTCGCTCGCGCTGGCTGATGTCGACGATGTCGAGGCGCTTGCAGCCGGCGTTGGTGCGCCGCGCATTGGCGACCACCTGCTTGCCGATCTGGAACTGCAGGTCGAGATCGGCGCGCGACTCGCCCGGAAATCCGACCACGGCGTGCAGGCCGCGCACGCGCGAGGCCTGCAGGAACACGTTGTGGCGCACGGTCTTGCCGCAGCGTCTGACCGTCATGCGCTCGAGCCAGCGCCCGGCCACCGGCACGTCGCGCGTCGCGATGAATTGCGGCGCCTCGGTCACGGCAACGAGCTGGCGGCCCTCGATCTTGCGCTCGCCTTGGCACGGCGGCGCCATCTGCTGGTCGGTTTCGATCACCTTGCTGCCGATCAGCTTCTCGTAGTCGTAGGACTGCAGCAGCTTGATGAAGCGGTCGGCATCCTGCTGCGTCTGCGCGGCGGCCGCTGGCGCGAGAGCCGCTGCGAGGATGAAGCAGAGTGCGGCAGCGTAGGGGCGGGTCCCCGACCCGCCCGTGGCGGAGGGTTTCGCGTTTGGCCGCGCTCGTCGGGCGCCGAAGCCGGCGGGTCGGGTACCCGCCCCTACGAGAGCGTGTTCGCGCATCGGCGTTATCCGCGCTTCAGCAGCTTCGCCGCCGCAACAGCGAAATAGGTGAGCACGCCGTCGGCGCCGGCGCGCTTGAAGGCCATCAGCGATTCCATCATCGCGCGCTCGCCGTCGAGCCAGCCGTTCTGGGCCGCGGCCCGGATCATCGCGTATTCGCCGCTCACCTGGTAGGCGTAGGTCGGCACGCCGAATGCGTCCTTCACGCGCCGCACGACGTCGAGATACGGCATGCCGGGCTTCACCATCACCATGTCGGCGCCCTCGGCGATGTCGAGCGCCACCTCGCGCAGCGCCTCGTCGCCGTTCGCGGGATCCATCTGGTAGGTCTTCTTGTCGCCCTTGAGCGAAGAGGCGGAGCCCACCGCGTCGCGGAACGGCCCGTAGAACGCCGAAGCATATTTCGCGGCGTAGGCCATGATGCGGACGTGCTCGAAGCCTTCCGCGTCGAGCGCCTCGCGGATCGCGCCGATGCGCCCGTCCATCATGTCGGACGGCGCGATCACGTCGCAGCCGGCGCGCGCCTGCACCAGCGCCTGCTCGCAGAGGATGGCCACCGTCTCGTCGTTGGCGACGTAGCCGTTGCGGATCACGCCGTCATGGCCGTGCGAGGTGTAAGGATCGAGCGCCACGTCGCACAGCACGCCGATGCCGGGCTGCTTCGCCTTGAGCGCGCGGATCGCGCGGCAGACGAGATTCTCGGGATTGAGCGCCTCGCTGCCATCCTCGTCCTTGGCCGCGGCCGGCGTGTTCGGGAACAGCGCGATGCACGGAATGCCGAGCGCCGCCGCTTCGCCGGCCGCCTCGGCCAGCACGTCGACGCTCATGCGCTCGACGCCGGGCATCGAGGACACGGCCTCGCGCTTGCCGCGCCCTTCGATGACGAACACCGGCCAGATGAGGTCGTCGGCGGTGAGCGTGTTCTCGCGGACGAGGCGGCGGGACCAGTCGTCGCGCCGGTTGCGGCGCATGCGCACGCGCGGATAGGCGCCGAGCGGCTGGCCCTGCGCGGCGCGCCTGGTCTTCGGAGGCAGAACCGGTTTGTTCATCGCATGCAAACGGGACGGGGTTGAAAGCCGTTGCCGGCAACCTAGCAGATCGGCCGCGGCGTTCGAAACTTGGCTTCGGACCGGCGCCGGCCGCTTCGGCCTTGAACGGGCCGTTCAGGCGCATTATGCTTTGAAAGTAAAGCATCACACATCAACTTTGATGCAAACGCCATGATCACCGCGGCCCAGCTCAAAGCAGCGCGGGCGTTGCTGGGAATGGATCAGAAAGGCCTGGCGGAAGCCTCGGGCCTTTCGCTGCCGACGATTCAGCGCATGGAAGCCAGCGACGGCACGATCCGCGGCAACGTCGATTCGCTGATGAAGCTGGTGAACGCGCTGGCCGAGGCCGGCATCGTACTGATCGCCGAAGACGCGGTGAGCGGCGGAGGCGGGCGCGGCGTGCGCTTGAGAAAGTAGATGCCGCTCACCGTCGCCCTGTATGGCGTGCTGGGGCTCGCGATCGTCGCCGTCGCGGGCGCCGTCACGCAGCGGGGCGCGCTGGGGCGGCCGCTGGTGTACGGCCTCTCCGCCGCGATCAGCGCCACGCTGCTCGCGGCCGGACTCGACGCGCTGCTCGGCGCGCTCGCGCCGGAGACCGCGACGCTGCCGCTCGGGCTGCCCTGGCTCGGCGCGCGCTTCCGGCTCGATGCGCTGAGCGCGCTGTTTCTCGCGGTCGTCAATCTCGGCGCCCTCGCGGCCAGCCTCTACGCGGTGGGGTACGGGCGCCACGAGCACGAGCCGGCCCGCGTGCTGCCGTTCTATCCCGCGTTCCTCGCCGGCATGAACCTCGTCGTGCTCGCCGCCGACGCGTTCACGTTCCTGCTTTCGTGGGAAACCATGTCGCTCGCCTCGTGGGCGCTGGTGATGGCGCATCACCGCGAGGAGGGCAATGCGCGCGCCGGCTACGTCTATCTGGTGATGGCGAGCTTCGGCACGCTGGCGCTGCTGCTCGCCTTCGGCCTGCTCGCCGGCGCCGAAGGCGGCTATGCGTTCGACGGCATCCGCAATGTCGAGCACGCGCCGGCCGTGAAGGCGCTGGTGCTGATCCTCGTGCTGGTGGGGGCGGGGTCCAAGGCCGGCCTCGTGCCGCTGCATGCCTGGCTGCCGCTCGCGCATCCGGCGGCGCCGAGCCACGTCTCGGCGCTGATGAGCGGCGTGATGACGAAAGTCGCCGTCTACGGCTTCGTCCGCATCGTGTTCGACCTGCTCGGCCCGCCGGTCTGGTGGTGGAGCGTCGTCGTGCTGCTGCTGGGCGGCGTCACCGCGGTGCTCGGCCTGCTCTACGCGCTGATGGAGCGCGACCTGAAGCGGCTGCTCGCCTATTCGACCGTGGAGAACGTCGGCATCGTCTTCATCGGGCTCGGCCTCGCCTTGGCGTTCCGCGCGAACAAGCTCGACTGGGCGGCGGCGCTGGCGCTCACCGCGGCGCTGTTCCACGTGCTCAATCACACGCTGTTCAAGAGCCTGCTGTTCTTCGGCGCCGGCGCGGTGCTCGCCGCCACCGGCCAGCGCAACATGGAGCGGCTCGGCGGCCTCATCCACCGCATGCCGAAAACCGCACTGGCGTTCCTCGTCGGCGCCGCCGCGATCTCGGCGCTGCCGCCGCTGAACGGTTTCGTCTCCGAGTGGCTCACCTTCCAGGCGGTGCTGGTGAGCCCGCAGCTGCCGCAATGGGGATTGAAGTTCCTGGTGCCGGCGGTGGGCGCGATGCTGGCCCTTTCGGCGGCGCTGGCGGCGACGTGCTTCGTGCGCGCGTTCGGCATCGCGTTTCTCGGGCGGCCGCGCTCGCCCGAGGCGGCCGGCGCCACGGAGACCGACCGCTGGTCGCTCGGCGCGATGTTCGCCTTCGCCGCGCTCTGCGTGCTGGCGGGCGTGCTGCCCGGCCACGTCATCGACGCGCTGTCGCCCGCGGTGGTGTCGCTGGCCGGGGCGCGCATGCCGGTGCAGGCCGAGGTGCCGTGGTGGTCGATCGTGCCGATCGCCGAAAGCCGCAGCTCCTACAACGGCCTGCTCGTGTTCGCGTTCTCGGCGATCTCGGGCCTGCTCGCCGCGGCGCTGATCCGCGGCTTCGCGACGCGGCGATTCCGGCGCGCGCCCGCCTGGGATTGCGGCTTCCCCGACCCGCGGCCGGAGACGCAGTACACCGCCGACAGCTTCGCGCAGCCGATCCGGCGCGTGTTCGGCACGCACGTCTTCGCGGCGCGCGAGCGCGTCGACATGCCGGCGCCGGGCGACACGCGCCCCGGCCGCTTCCGCGCGCGCGTGCACGATCTCGTCTGGGACCGCGTCTATGCGCCGGTCGCCAAGGCCGTCGAATACGGCGCGCGGCGGCTCAATCCGCTGCAGGCGCTGACGATCCGCCGCTACCTCTCGCTGGTCTTCTTCTCGCTGATCCTCATGCTCGCGGTGCTGGCGATATGGCGCTGATCGGCGAGCTCGTCGTCCAGGGCGTGCAGATGACGCTGGTCCTGCTGCTGGCACCGCTGCTGACCGGCATCGTCCGCACGCTGAAATCGCGCGCGATCGGCAAGGCGGGGCCGCCGCCGCTCCAGCCCTATCGCGAATTGCTGCGCCTGATCCGCAAGGAGCCCGTCGTCGCCGAGGGCGCGTCGTGGCTGTTCCGCGCGGCGCCGTATCTGATCTTCGCCGGCATCTGGGTGGCGGCCGCGCTCGTGCCGACCTTCGCCTCGGGCCTGCTGTTCAGCTGGAGCGCCGATCTCATCGCGATCGTGGCGCTGCTCGGCAGCGCGCGGTTCTTCCTCGCGCTCGCCGGCCTCGACGTCGGCACGAGCTTCGGCGGCATCGGCTCGTCCCGCGAGATGATGATCGCCTCGCTCGCCGAGCCCGCCACGATCATGATCGTGTTCACGATCGCGCTGATCGTGGGCTCGACGCAGCTCTCTTCGATCTCGGCCTATACCGCGAGCGAGGAGATCGGCCTGCGCGTCTCGCTCGCGCTCTCTCTCGTCGCGCTGCTGATGGTCGCGATCGCCGAGAACGGCCGCATCCCGATCGACAATCCGGCGACCCATCTCGAGCTGACGATGGTGCACGAGGCGATGGTGCTCGAATATTCGGGCCGTCACCTCGCGCTGATCGAGCTCGCCGCCTCGCTGAAGCTCGTGCTCTACGTCTCGCTGATCGCCTGCATCTTCGTGCCCTGGGGCATGGCGCCGCCGGGGGCGGGGCTCGGCGCCTACGCGGTGGGGCTCGCCTCCTATCTCGGCAAGCTGCTGGCGGGCGGCGTGGTGCTCGCGCTGTTCGAGATGTCGATCGCGAAGATGCGCGTGTTCCGCTACGCCGAGTTCCTCGGCGCCGCGCTGATGCTCGGCCTGCTCGGCACGCTGCTCGCCTTCGTGTCGCGGAGCCTCTGATGGGCAAGATCGAGTTCGACATCGCCCATCTCGTGGCCGGCGGCCTCGTGCTGGTGAGCCTGCTGCTGCTCTACCAGGACCGCATGTTCGCGCTGCTGCGGTTCTTCGCGGGCCACGCGGTCGTCCTCTCGCTCGCGGTCGCCTGGCAGGCGCTGATCCAAGACAAGCCCGAGCTCTACATCACCGCCGCGATCGCGCTCGCGTTCAAGGGCGTCGTCATCCCGCTCGCGCTCTACCGCATCGTCGTGCGCCTCGGCATCCACCGCGAACTGGAGCCGGTGGTGGGCGTGGGCCTCACCATGCTCGCGGGGATCGGCCTCATCGGCCTCGCGCTGGTCGTGATCCTGCCGCTCACCAGCGCGGCCGATCCCTACGCGCGCGAGGACCTCGCCTTCGCGCTCTCGGTCGTCCTGCTCGGCCTGCTGATGATGATCACGCGCCGCAACGCGGTCAGCCAGGTCGTCGGCTTCATGTCGATCGAGAACGGGCTCATCCTCGCCGCCACCGGCGCCAAGGGCATGCCGCTCGTCGTCGAGATCAGCGTCGCGTTCTCGATCCTGATCGCGTTCATCGTGATCGGCATCTTCCTGTTCCGAATCCGCGAGCGCTTCGACACGGTCGATGTCGGGGCGCTCGATAGCGCGCGGGCGGAGGGGGAGCGGCGGCGATGAGCTGGTTCTCGCTGCACGCGCCGGCGTTCATCCTTGGCATTCCCGCGGCGGCGGCGGCACTGCTCGCGCTGATGCCGGGTTACCGCGTGACGGCGCGCATCAACGTGGCGGCCAGCGGGCTCACGCTGCTCGCGGCGCTGGCGCTGCTCGGCGAGCGGCCGGCGCCGGGCCATTTCCTGCTCGTGGACGATCTCAACGTCGTGTTCGTCCTGCTCAATGCGTTCGTGGGCTTCACGACGAGCTGGTTCAGCGCGAGCTATATCGGCCACGAGCTCGAGACCGGGCGCCTGACGCCGCTCTATCTCCGTTTCTACCACGCGATGTACCAGGTCATGATGTTCGGCATGAACCTGGCGCTGCTCGCGAACAACATCGGGTTGATGTGGGTCGCGATCGAGCTGGCGACGCTCACGACCGTGATGATGGTCGGCATCTACCGCACGCACGAGGCGCTCGAGGCGGCGTGGAAGTACTTCATCCTCGGCTCGGTCGGCATCGCGCTCGCGCTGTTCGGCACGATCATCGTCTATGTCGTGGCGCAGGTCGCGATCGGGCCGGGTCTCGACGCGATGGCGTGGACGAACCTCGTGCAATATGGCGGCCGCTTCGATCCGGCGCTGCTCAACCTCGCCTTCGTGTTCCTGCTGCTCGGCTACGGCACCAAGGTGGGCCTCGCGCCGGTGCATGCCTGGCTGCCCGACGCGCATGCCGAGGGCCCGACGCCGATTTCTGCCGTGCTGTCGGGCCTGCTGCTCAACGTGGCCCTCCATGCCGTGCTGCGCTTCAAGATGGTGATGTCCACCAACGCCGGCGTGCTCGCGCCGGGGCCGATGATGATCACGATGGGCCTGGTGTCGCTGATCTTCGCGGCGTTCATGCTCTATCGGCGGCGCGACATCAAACGCATGTTCGCCTATTCGTCGATCGAGCACATGGGCATCATCACGTTCGCGTTCGGCATGGGCGGGCCGCTCGCGAATTTCGCCGGCCTGCTGCACATGACGATGCACAGCCTCACCAAATCGGCGATCTTCTTCGCGGTCGGGCACGTGGCGCAGATCAAGGGCACGCAGCGCATCGCCGAGATCAAGGGCCTCACCGTAACGCATCCGGTGCTCGGCTGGGGCCTCGTGCTCGGCGTCGTCGCGATCGCCGGGCTGCCGCCGCTCGGCATCTTCATGAGCGAGTTCCTGCTCGTCAGTTCCACCTTCGCCCGCGATCCGCTGCTGGCGATCCCGCTGGTGTTCGGCATTCTCGTGGCGTTCGGCGCGCTGCTGCTGCGGCTCAATTCGATCGCGTTCGGCGAGCCCGTCGGCAGCACGGCGCGCTCCGACGCCTCCTACGTTCCGATGTTCGCGCATCTCGCGCTCGTGCTCGCGGCCGGGCTCTATCTGCCCGCGCCGCTGGTCGAGTGGTTCGAGAACGTCGCGAAGGTGCTGGGGTAGGGCGATGGTGGCTCGTTCGCTCGCCGATCTCGTCGCCGCCGGCCAGCCGGTCGCCGCGCACCGGCCGTGGCCGCGCGCGGTCGTGCCGGAGACGGTCTGGACCGAGGCCGCGCAGCAATTGCGCGACGGGCATCTGACACTGCTCGGCCTTTGGGGCGAGCCCAAGACCGTGCACATGGCCGTGCTCGACGAAGGCACATGGCGCGGTGCGGTACTCACGCTCCGCTGCCCGGACGGACGCTTCCCCTCGGTCGGCCGCCTGCACCCGCCGGCGATCCGCCTCGAGCGCGCGATCGGCGACCTGTTCGGCATGATGGCCGACGGCTCGCCCGACATGCGCCCGTGGCTCGATCACGGAAGCTGGGGCGTGGCGCAGCCGCTCGACCGGCGCGCGCCGGTGCCGCTCCGGCCGGGCACCGAGTATCGCTTCCTCGCGGTCGAAGGCCGCGGCCTGCATCAGATTCCGGTCGGCCCCGTGCATGCGGGCATCATCGAGCCGGGCCATTTCCGCTTCACCGCCAACGGCGAGGCGGTGGCGCGGCTCGAGGAGCGGCTCGGCTACGTTCACAAGGGCATCGAGTCGCTGATGGCCGGCGCCGCACTCGAGCGCGGCAGCCAGCTCGCGCAGCGCACGTCGGGCGACAGCGTCGTCGCCTACGGCATCGCGTTCGCGCGCGCCGTCGAGGCGGCGCTCGGCGCGGCGCCGCCGCCGCGCGCGCTCTGGCTGCGCGCGTTGATGGCCGAGCTCGAGCGCATCGCGAACCATTGCGGCGACGTGGGCGCCATCTGCAACGACGCGGCGTTCGCCGTGATGCACGCGCAATGCGGCATCCTGCGCGAGCGCACCCTGCGCGCCGCCGCCGCCGCGTTCGGCCATCGTCTGATGCGCGATCGGGTGGTTCCGGGCGGAGTCGCGGGCGATCTCGCGGCGGGCGGGCGCGAAGCCATCGTCGCGCTGCTCGACGAGATCCGCCGCCGGCTGCCGGGCCTGATCGCGCTCTACGACAACACGACATCGCTCCAGGACCGCACGGTCGGCACCGGCGTCGTCAAGCCGGCCCTGGTCAGGCAATGGGCGCCGGGCGGCCATGTCGGGCGTGCGAGCGGGCGCAGTTTCGATGCGCGCCGCGATCTCGCCTACGCGCCCTACGACCGGCTCAGCTTCGAGGTGCCGGTGCGCCACGAGGGCGACGTCAACGCGCGCGTGTGGATTCGCATTCGCGAGATCGAGCAGAGCGTTTCGCTGATCGAGCAGATCCTGGCGACGATGCCGCCGGGCGAGGTGCTGCGCGCCCTTCCGGCGGGCGGCGGCGAGGGCGTCGGCTGGGCCGAGGCGTTCCGCGGCGACGTGCTGGTCTGGCTGCGGCTCGATCCGGCGGGCCGCATCGCGCGCTGCCATCTGCGCGACGCTTCCTGGTTCCAGTGGCCGCTGCTCGAGGCCGCGATCGAGGGCAACATCGTCGCCGACTTCCCGCTGTGCAACAAATCGTTCAATTGCTCCTATTCGGGCCATGATCTCTAAGGCACCGCTGTTCCAGGGTAGGGGCGCGCTGCGCGCGCCCTGTTTGCGCAAGCGAGCCGTTTGCCGCGGAGACATGGCGGACCGCGCGGCGGCCGGTTGTCCCGTGGAGAGAGGGCGCGCGCAGCGCGCCCCTACGCAGCAAGGAACAGTGTAGTGCGCAAGATCCTGTTCCAGAGCTTGTTGAAGGGCCCGGTCACCGAGACGGGGCCGGCCGCGGACGACGCCGAAGTCGCGGCGCTCGCGCAGCGCGTGGATGCGTCGGCGCGGCGGCGGCTCGGCCGCAGCCTCGCGATCCGCGAGGTCGATGCCGGGAGCTGCAATGGCTGCGAGCTGGAGATTCACGCGCTCAACAATCCGTTCTACGATCTCGAGCGCTTCGGCTTCAAATTCGTGGCGAGCCCGCGCCATGCCGACGTGCTGATGGTCACCGGGCCGGTCACGCACAACATGCGCGAAGCGCTCGAGCGAACCTACGCCGCAACGCCCGATCCGAAATGGGTGGTCGCGGTGGGCGACTGCGCCTGCGACGGCGGCCTGTTCGCCGGGTCCTACGCCTGCGCCGGCCCGGTCGAGAAGGTCGTGCCGGTCGATCTCCGCATCCGCGGCTGCCCGCCCGATCCGGTCGCGCTGCTCAAGGGCCTGCTCGCGCTACTCGAGGCGCAGAGCGGGCCGGCGAGGTCTCGCGGCTAGAAGCCCGCGCGAGGAAGAGGAGCATCGCCACGACCATGCGGAACCGCGCGCTTTGGTTGGCCGCGCTCGTCTCGTGGGCGATCTCGCCGCTCGGCGGCGCGCATGCGCAATCGTTCACCGCCGAGACGCAGGGCCGCATCGACTTCCGCTCCGGGCCGCCGGGTGGGGAGACGGCTTCGATCTGGGGTTATCTCTCGCTGCCGCCCGGCACCGGCCGCGCGCCGGCGATGGTGCTCATGCACGGCTCGTCGGGGCTCAACGCCGGCTCGCGCGTACACTATGGCGAGTTGCTGAACCGCCACGGCATCGCGGCGTTCTACGTCGATTCTTTTGCCGGGCGCGGCATCTCGAGCACCGTCCGCGATCAGTCGGCGCTCTCCATTCGCGACAATACGCGCGACGCGTTCGTGGCGCTGCGCCTGTTGCGCGCGCATCCACGCATCGACCCGGCGCGCATCGGCGTGATGGGCTTTTCGCGGGGCGGCACGGTGTCGTGGGCCGCGGCGCTGCGCGACGCCTACGGCGAGTTCCGGCGCGAAGGCCTCTCCTTCGCGCTCCACGTTCCCTACTATCCCGGCTGCAATTTCGGCCCGACCGCGCCGACGACCGGGGCGCCGATGCTGTTCCTGCTGGGCGGCGCCGACGATTGGGTGCGCCACGAGCACTGCCTCGACTTCGTCCGCCATCACCGCATCGCCAATCCGCGCATCGAGGTGAAATTGTACCCCGGCGCGCACCACGCCTGGGATTCCGCCGCGCCGGACGGGCGGCTGATCGCGATTCCCAACGCGCAGAACGTGACCGGCTGCGGCACCGTGCTGACCAATGCCGACGGCTCCGGGCTCGATCCGCGGACCGGCCGCCGGCTGGCCGGCGCCGAGCGCGAGGCGGCGCTCGCGGCCTGCCGCAGATCCTCGACCGTCCACATCCAGGCCAGCCGCGTCATTCGCGCCGCCAGCGACGGCGATCTGATCGCGTTCCTGCGCCGCCACTTCGGACTCTAGCCGCCGCCCGGCTTGGCACTGCCTCAGTTCGAGATATCGCGCCGCAGCGGAATCGTAGGGGCGGGTCCCCGACCCGCGCGTGCTTCCGCCCGCTGAACCGCCATCCGGCATTTGCTTGTCATCGCCATGGTGCGCTTTCGGCAGAATCCGTCGCGCGTCGACACGGGCGGGTCGGCGACCCGCCCCTACGGCGCTTTCGGTCGCCGATGCTCCGGAACCCAGTTCGAACTGAGACCGTGCCCCCGGCGTGTTGACGTTGACGTAAACGTAAGCTTTTGCGATCATACGTCCGGCCGCGGTCCGCAACGGAACGGTGCGCCGCATGCTATTCTGGACGAGCGGCGCCGCGGCGCCGCAAGGCCGGGCCCGAAGCGGCCCGCGAGGGAGCGAGACGATGCCCGACGATACCAGGACCGCCGCCGAACCGCGCCAGCCGCACGGTCCTGCCCACAAGAGCTACGCGCCGAAGCACCGCCTGCGCTTCGTGACGGCGGCTGCGCTGTTCGACGGGCACGACGCCTCGATCAACATCATGCGCCGCATCCTGCAGGCCGGCGGCGCCGAGGTGATCCATCTCGGCCATAACCGCTCGGTCGACGAGATCGTCAACGCCGCGATCCAGGAAGACGCGCACGGCATCGCCGTCTCGTCGTATCAGGGCGGCCACGTCGAGTATTTCAAATACATGGTCGATCTGCTGCGCGAGCGCGGCGCCGGCCACGTCAAGGTGTTCGGCGGCGGCGGCGGCACGATCGTGCCCGAGGAGATCCGCGAGCTGCAGGATTACGGCGTGGCGCGAATCTATTCGCCGCACGACGGCCAGGCGCTCGGCCTCCAGGGCATGATCGCCGACATGCTCGAGCGCGCCGACGCCGATATCGCCACCGGCCCCGCGCCCGACATCGCCGCGCTCGATCCCGCGAAGAAGCGCGCGCTCGCGCGGCTCATTTCGCTGGTGGAGGCGGGGCGCCTCGACGGCAAGGCGGAAACCGCGCTCAAGGCCAAGGCGGCGCGATCCAAGGCGCCGGTGATCGGCATCACCGGCACCGGCGGCGCCGGCAAATCCTCGCTCACCGACGAGCTCGTGCGCCGCTTCCGGCTCGATCAGCCGGAACTCTCGATCGCCATCGTCGCGGTCGATCCCTCGCGGCGGAAATCGGGCGGCGCGCTGCTCGGCGACCGCATCCGCATGAACGCGATCGAGCACGCCAAGGTCTACATGCGCTCGCTCGGCACGCGCGGCTCGGGCTCGGAGATCTCCGAGGCGCTGCCCGGCGCCATCGTCGCCGTCAAGGCCGCCGGCTACGACGTCGTCATCGTCGAAACCTCCGGCATCGGGCAGGGCGACACCGGCATCGTGCCGCTGGTCGACGTCTCGATGTACGTGATGACGCCCGAATACGGCGCCGCGAGCCAGCTCGAGAAGATCGACATGCTCGACTTCGCCGACATCGTCGCGATCAACAAGTTCGACCGCCGCGGCGGCAAGGACGCACTGCGCGACGTCTCGAAGCAGATGCAGCGCAACAAGCAGAGCTTCGCCAAGCGGCCAGACGAAATGCCGGTGTTCGGCACCATCGCGAGCCGGTTCAACGACGACGGCGTGACCGCGCTGTACCAGGGCCTGCTCTCCGTGCTGCGCGAGAAGAAGCTCGCAGCGTGGGAAAGCCGCTGGCCCGTCCTCGGCATCCGTCATTCCTCGGCCGAGCGCGCGATCATCCCGCCCGAGCGCAACCGCTATCTCGCCGAGATCGCCGATGCGGTGCGCGGCTATCACCGCTGGGCCGACGCCCAGGCGACGATCGCGCGCGAGCGCCAGCGCCTCGCCGAAACCAAGAGGCTGCTCGGCGCCGATGCGCCGGCCAAGCTCGACAAGCTGCTCGCCGAGCGCGAGGCGAAGCTCGATGCGCGCGCAAAAAAGCTCATCGACATCTGGCCCAAGGTGCGCGCGAGCTATTCGGGCGACGAGTACGCCGTGAAAATCCGCGACCGCGAGATCCGCTACGGGCTCAAATACAAGAGCCTGTCGGGCACGGCCATACCGAAAGTGTGCCTGCCGCGCTACGAGGATCACGGCGATCTCCTGAAATGGCTGCTCGAGGAGAACGTGCCGGGCAGCTACCCCTATACGGGCGGCGTGTTCGCGTTCAAGCGCGAGAACGAGGACCCGACGCGCATGTTCGCCGGCGAGGGCGACGCGTTCCGCACCAACAAGCGCTTCCACTATCTCTCGAAGCACAGCGCCGCCAAGCGCCTCTCGACTGCATTCGATTCGGTCACGCTCTACGGCTGGGACCCCGACGAGCGGCCCGACATCTACGGCAAGGTCGGCACTTCGGGCGTCTCGATCGCGACGCTCGACGACATGAAGGTGCTCTACGACGGCTTCGATCTCACCGACCCGATGACCTCGGTCTCGATGACGATCAACGGCCCGGCGCCGACGATCCTGGCGATGTTCCTCAACACCGCGCTCGACCAGAACGTCGCCAAGTTCGAGCGCGAGAACGGCCGCCAGCCGACCGACGAGGAGATCGCCAAGATCAAGGAATGGACGCTCGAGAACGTGCGCGGCACGGTGCAGGCGGACATCTTGAAGGAGGATCAGGGCCAGAACACCTGCATCTTCTCGACCGAGTTCTCGCTGAAGGTGATGGGCGACATCCAGGAATATTTCGTCCACAACCGCGTCCGGAACTTCTATTCGGTCTCGATCTCCGGCTATCACATCGCCGAGGCCGGCGCGAACCCGATCACGCAGCTCGCGCTCACGCTCTCGAACGGCTTCACCTTCGCCGAGGCCTATCTGGCGCGCGGCATGCACGTCGACGATTTCGCCGCCAACTTCTCGTTCTTCTTCTCGAACGGCATGGACCCGGAATACACGGTGCTGGGCCGCGTAGCGCGCCGCATCTGGGCCGTGGCGATGCGCGAGAAATACGGCGCCGGCGAGCGCGCGCAGAAGCTCAAATACCACGTGCAGACATCGGGCCGCTCGCTGCACGCGCAGGAATACGACTTCAACGACATCCGCACCACGTTGCAGGCGCTGATCGCGATCTACGACAACTGCAACAGCCTGCACACCAACGCCTATGACGAGGCGATCACGACGCCGACCGAGGAATCCGTGCGCCGCGCGCTCGCGGTGCAGCTCATCATCAACAAGGAGTGGGGCCTCGCGAAGAACGAGAACCCGCTCCAGGGCAGCTTCATCGTCGAGGAGCTGACCGATCTCGTCGAGGAAGCGGTGCTCAAGGAATTCGAGCGCATCTCCGAGCGCGGCGGCGTCATGGGCGCCATGGAGCTCGGCTACCAGCGCGGGCTCATCCAGGAGGAATCGCTGCTCTACGAGCACCGGAAGCACGACGGCACCCTGCCGATCGTCGGCGTCAACACGTTCCTCAATCCGAATCCGCCGCCCGAGACGACGACGCTGACCCTCATCCGCGGCACCGAGGACGAGAAGCGGAGCCAATTGAAGCGCCTGCGCGATTTCCAGAAGCGCAACGCCGCGGCCGCGCCCGCGATGCTCGCCCGGCTTCAGGAGGCCGCGCGCAAGAACGAGAACGTGTTCGCCGTGCTGATGGACGCCGTCCGCGTCTGCTCGCTCGGCCAGATCACGACGGCGCTGTTCGAGGTTGGAGGCCAATACCGGCGCAATATGTGAAGCGCCGGCACGCGCTGTTCGAGGTGGGCGGGCAGTATCGAAGGAACATGTGACCGTTCGCCATGGAGCAATGCGCATGTTAGTTGCAGAAGTTAGTATGACTTGATACGCTGCGCGAAGTTTGAGTTGGTATTCAGATGGCTGGTGCGAACAAGAAACCACAACCCGCTCGATCCGACGCCGAGTTTGATATTGACGAGGCAGAGGTACTCGAGGCCGCGCAAGAAGACGAGTCTGACCTAGAGAACATTCCGGGCGCGGTATTTCGCGATATTCTAGTCAATCCGACAGATTGGACCGTCGAGACGCTTCTGAATCAAATCTCTCGCGGCACGATCGATCTTGCGCCGCCATTTCAGAGGCGAGATGCGTGGAACAATGACAAGAAGTCCCGATTCATCGAAAGCTTATTTATGGGGCTGCCGGTTCCCCAGGTGGTTCTCGCAGAAAAGTCTGAGAGAGGCACGTTCATCATTATTGATGGCAAGCAAAGATTGCTAACGCTCACGCAATTTGCAGCTGCTTCGAACCTTTCACTCAGCGAAAACGTCCTCACCTTGGGCAAGTTGGAGTACCGAAAGGAGCTGTCTGGAAAGAACCTGAAGGAACTGTCGGAAAGTTCTTCATTGCGACAGTCGCTGAATCAATTTTTGAATCAGACAATTCGTACAGTGTTCATCAGGAATTGGAAGGATGATCGAGTGCTTTTCTTACTCTTCTTGAGGCTGAACCAGAACACGATTAAGTTGTCCCCGCAGGAGTTGCGAAGGGCGCTGCTGCCGGGAATGTTCATAAATTACGTTGATGAGTATTGCAGTAAAAGTCCTGGATTGAAAAAAATATTGCGGAAGGTTCCAGACTTCCGGATGAGGGATATGGAAATCCTAATTCGATACTGCGGCTTTTCTTACTTCGCGAGCGAGTATCGCGGGAACATGAAAGAGTTCCTTGATCAAACCACAAAAGACCTCAATAGACGGTGGAGGAGTGAGTCGAAAGAAATCATGTCGCGGTTTAATGCATTTGAATCTGCGGTGAATACGACTTTTTCTATTTTCGATCGCGCGGCGTTTCGCAAGTTCAAGTCAGGCAAGCCAGAAGGGCGGATTAACCGAGCAATCATAGATATTATGACGTTCTACTTTTCAGTCGACCGAGTAGCCAGGATATCAGTGGAGCGCCGGGAAGATGTAAAGCGGGCCTTCCAGACGTTGTGCCAAAAGGATCAGTCGTTTTTGGAGTCGCTGGAGCGAACGACAAAGAGTCTAGAGGCAACCAATAGTCGGTTTGGCAAATGGGGTAGGGCCTTAGAGACCTTGCTGGGCGTCAAGGTTGGCATTCCCCATTTTGGCTAGTTGTGCGGCGCTGAGACCCTATGCCAAGCCGGCGGTTTTCGAAGCTGAGTAAGCGTCTGAATGAATTGCGGCAAACCGCTCTTCCCGCCGCCGGCACGACATTTCCAGCCAATCAGCGGGAGGTCGACCAAGTGATCTCCTTTTACCTGCTTACGCATGCGGAATTCGAAGAATTTATCGAAGAGTGGTGTCGGCATATTCTGAGAAAGGCGGAGGCGAAGTGGCAGGCGAATCAGAAGCTGACCTGCGCGAGTGTGGCGGCGATCGGTGGGTTGCATTGGAAGCCATTCAAGAATCAGAAGGAGTTCGACTATTTTTCCAAGTGCTTCACAACCGCCGTGCAGTCTCGGCACTTATCACCAAGAATGGGGACTCTTAGCAAACTTGTTTCTACTGCGTTCAGGGAATTGGCGAAATTGATCGATAAAAATAACGGTATTGGACCGAGTAACCTTCGCAGTATTCTGTATCGCATTGGAATAAAGGACGAAGATTTAGACCCCGTTTGGCTCGGGACTCTTCAGACATACTCCTCGATCAGAGGACGGGGGGCGCATAGGTCTACAATGAATTCTGCCAAGTCGTGCCCAGACCCAACCGCTGCGTGGACTGAAGTAAGCAACGTTTTGGGCGGATTTCGTCAGATCGATTCTGCATTGCAAGTACTATCCTCACGGAATTGAGCCCGCATGCTTCTTGCCACTTCAGCTCAAGCGCCCGAATGAGGTAAGTTCGAATGCCCCGCCGCATCGTCACCGACATCGTCATTCCCGCCAAGCACGGCCGCGCCTGCCTCGTGAAGAAGGGGCAGATCCTGCGCATCCACCTCGTCGAAGGGCAGCAGGTGGGAGATTGCGCGTTCTTCAATGCCGACGATCCGCGCGAGCAATTCCATGTCGGGCAGAGCTGGGCCTATGCGGTGATGCTCGGCACCGGTACGGCGCGGGCGTTCACGCATTTCTATTCGCAGCCGCCGCGCGAGAACGTGATGCTCACGGTGGTCGAAGACACGGTGAAGCGGCATTTCGGCAATTGCGCCGGCCG
>JAEULD010000165.1 GCA_016792765.1 Candidatus Odyssella sp. | reverse complement strand
AGGAAGTAGGAGCAGACGCCCACGCCCTCCCAGCCGAAGAACATCTGCACGAAATTGTCCGCCGTCACCAGCATCAGCATCGAGAAGGTGAACAGCGAGAGATAGGCGAAGAAGCGCGGCACGCCGGGATCGCCGTGCATGTAGCCGATCGAATAGAGATGGATCAGCGCCGAGCAGAAGGTGACGACGAACACCATCACCGCCGACAGCATGTCGAAGCGCAGCGCCCACGGGATGCGCAGCTCGCCCGACGCGATCCAGGTGAAGATCTGGATCGTGCTGGCGGTCGGCTTCGGCGTCGACGCGAACTGGAAGAGGATGATGCAGCCCAGGATCGCCGAAACGAACAGCAGCCCGGTCGTGACGATCTGCGACAGGCGCTCGCCGATCAGGCGGCCGAACAGGCCGGCGACGACGGCGCCCAGGAGCGGCAGGAAGACGGCGGCGGTGTACAAGGGATCAGCCCTTCATCACGTTGATGTCTTCCACCGCGATCGAGCCGCGATTGCGGAAATAGACGACGAGAATCGCGAGGCCGATGGCGGCCTCGGCCGCGGCGACCGTCAGCACGAACATCGTGAAGATCTGGCCGACGAGGTCCTTGAGCGCCCACGAGAACGCGACGAGGTTGATGTTCACCGCGAGCAGCATCAGCTCGACCGACATCAGGATGACGATCACGTTCTTGCGGTTCAGGAAGATGCCGAAGATCCCGATCGTGAACAGGATCGCGGCGACCGTGAGATAGTGGCCGAGGCCGATTTCCCACATGGTCAGACGCCCTCCCCCGGCTTGACCTTGACGAGCTGCACCGATTCGGCGCGCGTGCGCTTCAATTGCTGCGCGATCTTCTGGCGCTTGACGCCTTCGCGGTGGCGCAGCGTGAGCACGATCGCGCCGATCATCGCGACGAACAGGATCAGGCCGGCCGCCTGGAACAGATAGACGTATTTGGTGTAGAGCAGCCGCCCGAGCGCCGCGGTATTGCTCACGCCCTCGCGCACCGGTTCGGCGATCGCCGATTTCGTCGCCGGCAGCGAGACCCAGCCGCCGACGACGACGAACAGTTCCACCAGGAGAACGATCCCGATCAGCCCGCCGACCGGCAGGTATTTGACGAAACCCTGCCGCAGCTCGACGAAATCGATGTCGAGCATCATGACGACGAACAGGAAGAGTACGGCGACCGCGCCGACATAGACGATGATCAGGATCATCGCCAGGAACTCGGCGCCCATCAGCACGAACAGGCCCGCCGCGTTGAAGAAGGCGAGGATCAGGAACAGCACCGAGTGCACGGGATTGCGCGCCGTGACCACCATGATGCCGGCGGCCACCGCCACCGCGGCGAAGACGTAGAAGGCGAGGGCTTGGAGAACCATCGTCAGCCGCTCACCGGTAGGGCGCGTCGAGCTCGAGATTCTGCGCGATCTCGGTCTCCCAACGGTCGCCGTTGTCGAGGAGCTTCCGCTTGTCGTACATCAGCTCCTCGCGCGTCTCGGTCGCAAACTCGAAATTCGGGCCTTCGACGATCGCATCGACCGGGCAGGCTTCCTGGCAGAAGCCGCAATAGATGCACTTCGTCATGTCGATGTCGTAGCGCGTCGTGCGGCGGCTGCCGTCGTCGCGCGGCTCGGCCTCGATCGTGATCGCCTGCGCCGGGCAGATCGCCTCGCTCAGCTTGCACGCGATGCAGCGCTCCTCGCCGTTCGGATAGCGGCGCAGCGCGTGTTCGCCGCGGAAGCGGGGCGACAGCGGCCCCTTCTCGTGCGGGTAGTTCAGCGTCACCGGGCGCTTCAGCATGTATTTGATGCTGATGCCGAGGCCCTTCACGAGCTCGGTGAGCAGCAGGGAGCGGGCGGTCAGTGCCATGATGTCCTCCCTTCCCTCTATTTCGGCAGCCAGCCGGCGTAGAGCAGCACGCCGGCATAGACGACGACGGCGACCAGCGTGAGCGGCAGGAACACCTTCCAGCCGAGCCGCATGAGCTGATCGTAGCGGTAGCGCGGATAGGCGGCGCGCGCGAGGATGAACAGGAACAGGAAGAACGAGATCTTGAGCGCGAGCCAGATCGGACCCGGAATCCAGTTGAGCCACGAGACGTCGAGCGGCGGCAGCCAGCCGCCCAGGAACAGGATCGACGTCATCGCCGACATCAGGATCATGTTCATGTATTCGCCGAGGAAGAACAGCGCGAAGGTGAACGCCGAGTATTCGACGTTGTAGCCGGTGACGAGCTCGGCCTCGGCCTCGGGCAGGTCGAACGGGTGCCGGTTCGTCTCGGCCAGCGCCGAGATGAAGAAGATCACGAACATCGGCAGCAGCGGAAGCCAGTACCAGTTGAGGAACGTCAACGCCGGCACGCCGAGCACGGTGGCGAGTCCCCGCTCCTTCTGCGCCAGCACGATCTCGGACAGGTTCAGCGATCCGGCGCAGAGCAGCACCGTGATCAGCACGAAGCCGATCGAGACCTCGTAGGACACCATCTGCGCCGCCGAGCGCAGGCCGCCCAGGAACGCGTAGCGCGAATTGCTCGCCCAGCCCGACATGATGATGCCGTAGACGCCGAGCGAGCTGATCGCGAAGAGATAGAGGATGCCGACGTTGATGTCGGAGACGACGAGCTTGCCGCCGTCCCAGGTGCCGAACGGGATCACCGCCCAGCCGACCAGCGCCAGCACGAACGTCATCAGCGGCGCGATGATGAAGACGACCTTGTTGGCGCCCGACGGGATCACCGTCTCCTTGAAGATCAGCTTCACGCCGTCGGCGATCGGCTGCAGCAGCCCGAACCAGCCGACGACGTTGGGGCCCTTGCGGAGCTGCACCGCGGCGATGATCTTGCGCTCGGCGTAGGTCAGCCACGCCATCGCCAGGACCACCGGCACGATCACCGCCACGATCTTGATCACCAGCAAGACCGCGGGCCACGCGAAGTCCGTCCAGAAGCCGCCTTCCATCAGAGCGATTCCCAATTGATGTCCGGCGTTCGCAGCGTAGGGGCGCGCTGCGCGCGCCCTCTCTCCGCATGAAAATCCTCGCGCGCGGTGGCAGGGCGCGCGCAGCGCGCCCCTACGCTGGAGATGCCGAATCTCGCGCGCATCATCAACTGCCCGTGCCCGTGGGCGCCGCATCGGCGGCGGCCAGGTCGCGGCGCATCGCGGTGCATTGCGCCATGACGTGCGAGGCGCGGCTGATCGGATCGGTCATGTAGAAGTTCGCGACCGGCGACTTGAACGGCGCCGCATCCATCGGCCCTTCCGCGCCGAACGGCCCCCAAGAAGCCGGCACGATGCGGTCGAGCGCGCCGAAGGCCGGGCTCTTCGCCGTCAGGCAGGTGCGGACGGCGGACGGCGTGTCGTAGGGCAGCGTGTGGCCGAGCGCCTCGGACAGCGCGCGGACGATCGTCCAGTCTTCGCGCGCTTCGCCGGGCGGGAACACGGCGAGCTTCGTGCGCTGCGCGCGGCCCTCGGTGTTGACGTAGGTCGCCGCCTTTTCGGTGTAGGCGGCGCCGGGCAGGATCACGTCGGCGCGGTTGGCGCCGGCATCGCCGTGATGGCCCTGATAGACGACGAAGGCGCGGCCGAGCCGCTTCATGTCGATCTCGTCGGCGCCGAGCAGATAGACGAGCTTGATCGCGCCGCTCTCGGCGCCGGCGAGGATGCCCTCGAGGTCGCGGCCCGACTGGCCGGGCACGAAGCCCACTTCCATTCCGCCGACGCGCGCGGCGGCGGTGTGCAGCACGTTGAATCCGTTCCAGCCGTCCTTGACCATGCCGGCCGCCTCGGCGAGGCGGCGCGCGGCCGCCAGCACGGCCGCGCCGTCCTTCCGGGCGAGCGCGCCCTGCCCCACGATCAGCATCGGCCGCTGCGCCTTCCTGAGCGTCTCGGCGAACCGGCTCTTGCCGTCGACGAGGTCCTGCAGCGTGTTCGGCCCGGCGCCGAGATAGTCGTAGGCATAGGTGAGATCGGCGCGCTCGCCGATCACGCCGACGGGGAACTTGCCCGCCAGCCAGCGCTTCCGGATGCGCGCGTTCAGCACCGGCGCTTCCTTGCGCGGGTTGGCGCCGATCAGCACCAGCGCGTCGGCCTGGTCGATGCCGGCGATCGTGCTGTTGAACAGCCACGCGGCGCGCTGCGCCGGATCGAGCTTCGCCCCGTCCTGCCGGCAATCGAGATTGCGGCAGCCCAGCGACGTCATCAGGTCCTTCAGCAGCGCCATCGATTCGCAATCGGCGAGGTCGCCGGCGATCGCGGCCATCTGATCGCCGCCGAGCGATTTCGCCTGCGCGGCGATCGCGGCGAACGCCTCGCCCCAGCTCGCCGGCGCGAGCTTGCCGTCCCGGCGCACATAGGGCGTGTCGAGGCGTTGGCGCTTCAGCCCGTCGTAGACGTAGCGCGACTTGTCCGACAGCCACTCTTCGTTGATGTCGTCGGCGAGGCGCGGAAGGATGCGCATCACCTCGTTGCCGCGCGCGTCGATGCGGACGTTCGCGCCGAGCGCGTCCATCGCGTCGATCGATTCGGTCTTGCGCAGCTCCCACGAGCGCGCGGTGAACGCGTAGGGCTTCGAGGTGAGCGCGCCGACCGGGCAGAGATCCACGACGTTGCCCGAAAGCTCCGAGGTCAGCGAGCGCTCGAGGTAGGTCGTGATCTCCATGTGCTCGCCGCGATTGAGCGCGCCGATCTCCTCGACGCCGGCCACCTCGGTCGCGAAGCGGACGCAGCGCGTGCAGTGGATGCAGCGGGTCATGACCGTCTTGACCAGCGGACCCATGAACTTCTCGTCGACCGCGCGCTTGTTCTCGTGATAGCGGCTGCGATCGTAGCCGTAGGCCATCGCCTGGTCCTGCAGGTCGCATTCGCCGCCCTGGTCGCAGATCGGGCAGTCGAGCGGGTGGTTGATGAGCAGGAACTCCATCACCCCCTTGCGGGCCTTCTTCACCTTGTCGTTGTCGGTGTGGACCACCATGCCGTCCATGACCGGCTGCGCGCAGGACGCGACCGGCTTCGGCATCTTCTCCACCTCGACCAGGCACATGCGGCAATTGCCGGCGATCGACAGGCGCTCGTGGTAGCAGAAATGCGGTATCTCGACGCCGATCGTCTGGCACGCCTGCAGCACGGTCATCCCGTTCGGGACCTCGACCGGCTTGCCGTCGATCGTGAGCTTGGCCATCGCTACGCCGCCTTCGCCGGAGCGGCCGACGTCTTGCGCGCCAGGATGCGGCGCTCGAGCTCGGGCCGGAAATGGCGGATGAGCCCCTGGATCGGCCACGCCGCGGCGTCGCCGAGCGCGCAGATCGTGTGCCCCTCCACCTGCTTCGTCACGTCGTGGAGCATGTCGATTTCTTCGATCTCGGCGTTGCCGGCGACGAGGCGTTCCATCACCCGCCACATCCAGCCGGTGCCTTCGCGGCACGGCGTGCACTGGCCGCAGCTCTCGTGCATGTAGAACTTCGACAGCCGCGCGATCGCCTTCACGACGTCGGTCGACTTGTCCATCACGATCACGGCCGCGGTGCCGAGGCCGGATTTCGCCGCCGCGAGCGAATCGAAATCCATGAGCTGCGTGTCGCAGATCTCCTTGGGCAGCAGCGGCACCGACGAGCCGCCCGGAATGACCGCGAGCAGGTTGTCCCAGCCGCCGCGCACGCCGCCGGCGTGCTTCTCGACGAGCTCCTTCAACGGGATGCCCATCGCCTCTTCGACGTTGCAGGGCTTGTTCACGTGGCCGGAGATGCAGAACAGCTTCGTGCCGGTGTTGCGCTCGCGGCCGATCTTGGCGAACCACGCGGCGCCGCGGCGCAGGATCGTGGGGACGACGGCGACCGTCTCGACGTTCGTCACCGTCGTCGGGCAGCCGTAGAGGCCGGCGTTCGCCGGGAACGGCGGCTTCAGCCGCGGCTGGCCCTTGCGGCCCTCGAGGCTCTCGAGCAGCCCGGTTTCCTCGCCGCAGATATAGGCGCCGGCGCCGCGGTGGACGTAGAGGTCGAAGTCCCAGCCCGAGCCGGCGGCGTTCTTGCCGACGAGGCCGGCGTCGTAGGCCTCGGCGATCGCCTGCTCGAGCCGCCGCGCCTCGTTGACGAACTCGCCGCGGATGTAGATGTAGCCGGTGTTGGCCCCCATCGCCGCGCCGGCGATCAGGCAGCCCTCGACCAGCTTGTGCGGATCGTGACGCATGATGTCGCGATCCTTGCACGTGCCCGGCTCGGATTCGTCGGCATTGACCACGAGATAGTGCGGGCGCCCGTCGCGCTTGTCGTCGGGCGGCATGAACGACCATTTGAGGCCGGCCGGAAAGCCCGCGCCGCCGCGGCCGCGCAGGCCGGAATCCTTCACCTGCTGGACGATCCAGGCGCGCCCCTGCTTCACGAAGCCGGCGGTGCCGTCCCAGTCGCCGCGCTTCCGCGCCCCGGCGAGCCGCCAGTCCTGGAAGCCGTAGAGGTTGGTGAAGATCCGGTCCTTGTCGTCGAGCATGGCGGCCTCAGGACTGAACGCCGGACGAGCCGGCGATCGATTTCAGCGTGAGCGCGCCGCCGGCCGGCTCGCTGGCATGGCGGCCGTTCTGCGGGCCCGGCTTCGGCTGCTCGCCGGCCTTGAGCTTCCGCAGCGCGGCCTTGAGGTTGTCCTTGTCGAGGTCTTCGAAGAAGTCGTCGTTGACCTGGACGACCGGCGCGTTGACGCAGGCACCGAGGCACTCGACTTCCATCACCGTGAAGAGCCCGTCGGCCGAAGTCTCGCCCTTGCCCGCCCCGGTCTCTTCCTTGATCGCCGCGAACACCTCGTCCGAACCGCGCAGCCAGCACGGCGTCGTGCCGCACACCTGCAGCAGGTATTTGCCCACCGGCTTGCGGTTGATCATCGTGAAGAACGACGCGACCTCCGTCACCCGGATCGGCGCCATGCCGAGTATCGCGGCGATGTGCTCGATCGCCGCCTGCGGCACCCAGCCGTGCTGGCGCTGCGCGGTGTCGAGGCAGAACAGCACCGCGCTCGCCTGGCGTCCGGCCGGATACTTCTTGATCGCCGCGTCGACCTTCGCGCGGTTCTCCGGCGTGAACGCCCACACCCTGGGCTCGTCGGCCGAAATCGGCGTGATCTTCGCGCTCACCGGTCGATCTCCCCGAACACGACATCCATCGAGCCGATGATCGCGACCACGTCGGCGAGCATGTAGCCCTTGCAGAGATAGTCGGCGGCCTGGAGGAACGCGTAGCCCGGCGCGCGAATCTTGCAGCGATAGGGCCGGTTCGTCCCGTCGGAGACGAGATAGACGCCGAACTCGCCCTTGGGCGCTTCGACCGCGGCATAGGCCTCGCCGGCCGGGATGTGGAAGCCCTCGGTGTAGAGCTTGAAGTGGTGGATCAGCGCTTCCATCGAGCGCTTCATTTCGGAGCGGCGCGGCGGCGACACCTTGTTGTCTTCGACCATGATCGGCCCCGCCGGCATCTTGTCGATCGCCTGGCGGATGATGCGCAGGCTCTGGCGCATCTCTTCCATGCGCACGAGGTAGCGGTCGAAGCAGTCGCCGTTCTTCCCGACCGGAATGTCGAAATCGTAATTCTCGTAGCCGTCGTAGGGCTGCGCCTTGCGCAGGTCCCACGGCACGCCCGAGGCGCGCAGCATCGGCCCCGAGAAGCCCCAATCCTGCGCGTCCTCCTTGGTGACGACGCCGATGTCGACCGTGCGCTGGCGGAAGATGCGGTTGTCGGTGAGCAGGCCTTCCATGTCGTCGAGGACCTTCGGGAAGGTCTCGACCCAGCGCAGGATGTCGTCGGTGAGGCCGGCCGGAAGGTCCTGGTGCACGCCGCCGGTACGGTAATAGGCGGCGTGCAGGCGGGCGCCGGACGCCCGCTCGTAGAAGTTCATCAGCTTCTCGCGCTCCTCGAACGCCCACAGCATCGGCGTCATCGCGCCCACGTCCATCGCGAACGCGGGCACGTTGAGGAGGTGGTTGAGGATGCGGCCGATCTCGTCGTAGAGCACGCGGATGGCCTGGCCGCGCGGCGGCGCCGCAATACCGAGCAGCTTCTCGGTCGCGAGCACGAACGCGTGCTCCTGATTCATCGGCGCGACGTAATCGAGGCGGTCGAAATAGGGCAGCGCCTGGAGATACGTCTTGTATTCGATCAGCTTCTCTGTGCCGCGATGCAGCAAGCCGATATGCGGATCGGCGCGCTCGATCACCTCGCCGTCCATCTCGAGCACCAGGCGCAGCACGCCGTGCGCGGCCGGATGCTGCGGCCCGAAATTGATGCTGAGATTCTTGATCTGGGGCGCGGTGTCGGCCATTACGCCTTCGTCTCCGCCGGCTTTTTCGGCGCTTCGGCTGCCGTTCCTTGCGACGGCGTCGCCTTCTCGTCGCCGGGCAGCAGCGGCGTCATGCCTTCCCAGGGCGACAGGAAATCGAAGCTGCGGAAATCCTGCGTCAGCTTTACCTTTTCGTACACGACGCGCTTCTGCTCTTCGTCGTAGCGGACCTCGACGAAGCCGGTCAGCGGGAAATCCTTGCGCAGCGGATGCCCTTCGAAGCCGTAATCGGTGAGGATGCGGCGCAGATCCGGATGATCCGCGAACAGGATGCCGTAGAGATCCCACGCCTCGCGCTCGTACCAGCCGGCGCTGCTGAACACGCCCGTGACGCTCGGCACGGGCGTGTCCTCGTCCGTCGTCACCTTCACGCGGATGCGCTGGTTCTGGCTCAGGCTCAGCAGGTGATAGACGACGTCGAAGCGCTGCTCGCGCTCCGGCCAGTCGGCGCCGCAGAGATCGACGAGGATCGTGAAGCGGAAATCGGCGTCGTCGCGCAGGGTCTTCAGCACTTTCGCGATCGCCGGGCGGTTGACGACGATCGTCAGCTCTCCGTGTTTCACATCGGCGCCGACGAGGTCTTGCGCGAGCTTGCCGCGGACGAGATCGGCGAGGACGTTGAGGGCTTCGGCCATTGCTCAGCGCGCGAATTTCGTGGTCCGCTGGATCTTCTTCTTGAGCTGCAGCACGCCGTAGAGCAGCGCCTCGGCCGTGGGCGGACAGCCCGGCACGTAGATGTCCACCGGCACGATGCGGTCGCAGCCGCGCACGACGCTATAGGAATAGTGATAGTAGCCGCCGCCGTTGGCGCAGGAGCCCATCGAGATGACCCAGCGCGGCTCGGCCATCTGGTCGTAGACCTTGCGCAGCGCCGGCGCCATCTTGTTGCACAGCGTACCGGCCACGATCATCACGTCGGACTGGCGCGGCGACGGGCGGAAGAACGTGCCGAAGCGGTCGAGATCGTACCGGCTGCACGCCGTGTGCATCATCTCCACGGCGCAGCAGGCGAGGCCGAAGGTCACCGGCCACATCGAGCCGGAGCGGCCCCAGGCCACGAGGTCGTCGAGCTTCGAAAGCAGGAAGCCGCGGTTCTTGAGTTCCTGCCCGAGGAAGCTGTCGAGCGCGGCCGGCGCGGCGTTGCCGCCGAGGGTGAGGGTTTCGGTGGCCATCTAGGGGGTCACTCCCATTCCAGAGCCCCCTTCTTCCATTCGTAGATGAAGCCGACGGTGAGCACGCCCAGGAACGTGACCATCGACCAGAAGCCGAACTCGCTCGTTTCCTTGAGCGTGATCGCCCACGGGAACAGGAACGCCACTTCGAGGTCGAAGATGATGAACAGGATGGAGACGAGATAGAAACGCACGTCGAACTGGCCGCGCGAATCGCCGAACGCCTCGAAGCCGCATTCGTAGGCCGACAGTTTCTCGGAATCGGGCTTCTGGCGCGCCAGCACGAAGGAGGCCAGCGTCAGAAGGCCCGCGACGCCGATCGCGATGCCGAGGAAGACCACGATCGGGAGATATTCTTTCAGCAGTTCCGTCATCGCCGCCCGTTACGATACCGCTTGCGGCGCCCCACCCCAACTACCGCGGTCCGGTGTCCGGCGAATCCTGCCCGCCCGGTCGGCGCGTCCGGCGCCGGGGCGGCACAATCTGTCGCGGGGCACACGGAACCGACGATCGCGAGTGCCGTGTTGCAGTGCCACAAAATGGCAAGACGCCGCGGGTTATAGAGAGGCCACCGCGCAAAGGAAAGAGCGTAAACGCCGCGTTCCCGAGACCATGCACAGCGCGCATAACGCGCGGAGCGACAAGGCGAATTGGCGGGAAACGTGGCGGGAGCGACGGGGCTCGAACCCGCGACCTTCGGCGTGACAGGCCGACGCTCTAACCGACTGAGCTACGCCCCCGTTGCACGGGGAGTGCGGGAGATAAGGGGCAAGGGAGGTGCTGTCAAGTTTGGCGCTTCGGCGGCGCCCGGGCGCAGGCGTTCCGGACCGGCGCCCACGGTCTCCTGGCCCGTCGAAGGGTGTTCGATCGGGTTTCCCGATCCGGCTGCGCCGCACACGGCCACTCTCCCTTTGGTTGATTCGATCGGCCTCTGTCTCTTGCGATGATTGCCGATGCCCTACGCGGGTCGGACTTGGGCGTCGTCGCCGCGACGAGCGGCGGATGCGGTTCCCGCGCCTGCCGCCCTCGGCGAGCCGCCAGCGCGGTCGAGCACGCGGCGCGCCGCGTTAACCACGAACACCGCCGCGGGCCGCGCCGCATTCGAACAAGAGTTTGATTCCCATCTGCTTTTCCGAAGCCCCTCCGGCGAATTCGTCGGCGATTCGTTACCGGCGTTTAGGATTCGGTAAGAGATTCCGACTAAGAGCACGCTTAACCACGTTATGGGGACAGGGAGCCACTGGGGGAATGCAGGCTTCCAAACAAATCGGCGCGCGGATCGAACGCGCAACCGACGGAGCCGGGCGGTGAGCTCGGACGAGCAGGCCGGCGTGCTGGCGCCGTTACCCGCCGCGGCGCCGACGCGCCCCGCCCCGCCCGTCCGCGCGGCCGGCAACGACCGCGGCGCCGCGCCGCCCGAGTTTCCCACGCTCGAGTTGCCGCCGGAGATCGGCGTCCGCTGGCAGGAAATCGCCGACCTCCTCGCCGAACTGGCCAATGTTCCGGCCGCGCTGATCCGCGTTGCCGGGCCGGCCGGCTTCGAGGTCTTGATCGCCAGCCGGTCCACCGGCAATCCCTTCGTGCCGGGCGAGCGCCGCCGCCGCGGCGGCCTCTATTGCGAAGCCACGCTCGGCCTCGGCCGCCCGCTCGTCATGTCCGACGCCGGCGCCGATCCGGCGCTGCGCCGCTCGGCCGAGCGCGAGCACGGCATGGCCGCCTATATGGGGGTGCCGCTCGTCCAGGCCGACGGAACGCCGTTCGGAACGCTGTGCGTCCTCGACCGCAAGCCGCGCCATTTCGCGAATCACCTGTCCCGCCTGCTGCTGCACTTCCGCGGCACGATCCAGGCGGATCTCGCGGCGATCTCCCGCCGTCACGAGCAGCGCGCGGAAGAGACGCTGCGCGGCCAGGCGCAAATCCTCGAGATGGTCGCCGCCGGCGCGCCGCTCTCGGTGACGCTCGCGCACCTCGTCGGCTTCATCGAATCGCAGTCGCCGGGCGCCTTGTGCTCGATCCTCATGCTCGACGAAGACGGCGTCACGATGCGCCACGGCGCCGCACCCAGCCTGCCGCCCGAGTTCACGCGCGGCGTCGACGGGTTGCGGATCGGCCCCAAGGTCGGCAGCTGCGGCACCGCGATGCATTGGGGCAAGCCGGTCATCGTCGAAGACATCGCCGCCGATCCGCTGTGGGACGATTTCCGCGGCATCGCCCTCCCCCACGGGCTGCGGGCCTGCTGGTCGACGCCGATCTTGTCGTCCGAAGGCAAGGTGCTCGGAGCCTTCGCGAACTACTACAAGCGGCCGAAGACGCCGTCGATCGCCGAAACCCGCATGATCGAGCTGGCCGTCTACGTCGCCGCGATCGCCATCGAGCGGAGCAGCGCCGAGGCCAAGCTTCAGGCCAACGAGCGCCGCTTCCGCGACTACGCGGAAACCGCCTCGGACTGGTTCTGGGAGACCGACGCGGACTTCCGGTTCACCTACGTCTCGCACGACCGCTCGATGAACCCGAGCGGCGAAGACAGCCCGATCGGCAGGACGAGCTGGGAAATCGCCGCCGATTTCGACAGCGACCGCGAGAAATGGGACGCGCACCGCGCCCAGATCGACCGCCGCGAGCCGTTCCGCGACCACGTGTTCCAGGTCGCCCGCGGCAATGCCGGCGTGCGTTTCGTCTCGGGGAGCGGCGTGCCCTATTTCGACCGCGCCGGGCGGTTTGCCGGCTATCGCGGCATCGCGCGCGACGTGACCGAGTCGGTCCTCTCGAACCGCGCGCTGCTCGAAGCCAAGGAGCAGGCCGAGATCGCGAGCAAGGCGAAGAGCGAATTCCTGGCGAACATGAGCCACGAACTGCGCACGCCGCTCAACGCGATCATCGGGTTCGCCGAGTTCGTGGCGCAGGAGCCGCTCGGGCCGCTCGGCCACGCGCGCTACGCCGAATACCTGCGCGACATCGGGCGCAGCGGCACGCATCTGCTCGAAATCATCAACGACATGCTCGACGTGGCGCGCATCGAGGCGGGCAAGGCCGAGCTCGACGAGGACGACGTCCGCATCGCCGACACGATCGGCGACGTCGCCAAGATCATGCACCGTCAGATCGAGCGCGCGCGCCTGACGCTGGCGCTGGACATCGCCGATCCGGCCCCGCTGATCCGCGCCGACGCCCGCGCGATGCGCCAGATCCTGCTCAATCTGATCTCGAACGCGGTGAAGTTCACGCCCGAAGGCGGCACGATCACGATCGGCGTGCGGCGCGAGCCGGGAGCCGACGCCACCGGCAACGGCCTCGCCCTGTCGGTGTCAGACACCGGCATCGGCATCGCCGCCGGCGACATCCCGAAGCTGATGCAGCCCTTCGCGCAGGTTCACAACGTCTACAAGCGGAAATACCACGGCGCCGGCCTCGGGCTGACGCTCGTGCGCTCCTTCGCCGAGCTGCACGGCGGGCAGGTTCGGCTCGAAAGCGCGCTCGGCCGCGGCACGACCGTGACCGTGGTCCTGCCCGCGAGCCGAGTCCTCGCCTGAGGCGCGCGCGCCGCGAACGCGCGCCCCTGCGCCGCCGCGGCCGCACCTGGCTTCAAACGACGCCCGACGTTTCCTCGAAAATGCGCTTGGCCTGCCACCGGCCGATCTTGGCGAGCGAGACGTCGGCGATCGCCGCCCAGCCGAACAGGTCGAACACCAGCTTGCCGGCGCGCTCGTCGGCCTTGGGAATCGGCTTGCCGTATTCCTCGATCAGCATGCGCTTCATGTTGTCGAGGCCCACCCCTTCGGCGCGCGCCAGCGCCAGCGCCTCGGCCAGCACCTGTGCGGCCGCATCGCGGCGGCTCGTCGTGCCTTGGGCGACGACGCCGGCTACCCGGCGCTGGAAATTGTCGATCGCGCGTTCGATGTCCTGCGTCGGAATGGCTTGCGTCACGGCCTCGCCCCATCGGCGCGCAACACCGCGCCGAGCGCAGCTTACAGGGGGCTGCCGGGAGAAATCACTAGGCCGTCGCGCCGGCCCGGACGCGCGCCGATTCTAACTCAGCTTCGGCTTGCCGCGCATCGCCGCGGCCAGACGCAGCGCTTCGCCCTCGAGGCGCAGCAGCTTGGCGCTCAGGCGATCGAGCAGATCGCGATCCTTGGGATGATCGGTATCGAGCCGGGCCGGAAGCGTCCCCGCCTCCAGCTCATCGCCGTTTCGTTCTGCACCCATCGCCGAACCCTCTACCCGCCCCGATTCATCGCCCCTATCTACGCCGGCCCGGAAGCGGAGTTCCCGCGATCGAACAAAGATCGGCACCTGTGGCCGCGCGGCCACAGGTATTCCTCCGCCACCTGGCTTCCGGTCCTTGGTCCGAACGGCCGGCGTCAGCAGCCCAGGCTGGCCCGCACCATCGCATGCAGCTTCGAGGCCGGCTCGGCGAGATCGTGAATGACGTCGAAATGGTGGCGGTCCCGGATTTCGGCCGTCTCCGGCGGCGCCCCGGCGGCCGCCATGGCCGCCGCGAAGTCGCGCTGCTGGCGCACGAACTCTGCCGTTTCCCCGGCCCCGACCGCGAGCGAGAGCGGGGCGGCGCCGCGGCGGACGAACAGCATCGGACTGTTGCGCCGGGCGGCCGCCGCGTCGAGCTTCAGCGCGTCGTTGAGATAGGTGTGGCGTACCGGCTCGAGGTCGTAGAGGCCCGAGATCGCGACGGCGCTCTTGACGGCGTCGGCCGGCAGGCCGGGTGCGAATCCGTCCCAGGCCGTGAGCGCCGCCATGGCGGCAAGGTGCCCGCCCGCCGAATGGCCGGCCACGTGGATGCGCGCGGGATCGCCGTTGAAGCTCCGGGCTTCGCGCCACGTCCACGCCACCGCGGCACGCACCTGGCGCACGATCTCGTCCATCGTGGCGCGCGGCGCCAGCGTGTAGTTCACGTTCACCACGGCGGCGCCGGCGGCGACGAAGGGCTCGGCCACGTAGTCGAAATCGTTCTTGTCGAGCCGCTGCCAGTATCCGCCGTGGACGAACACCAGCACCGGCGCGCCCGCCTTCCGCGCCGCGTAGAGATTGACGCGCTCGCCATGCGCCGGCCCGTAAGGCACGTCGAGCTGCACCGCCGCTTTCGCGCGGAACACCCCGCTGCGGCGCGCGCCCTCGCCGAGATGCTCGATCGCGTCTTTCACCGCGGCGCGCAGATTGTATTGCGCGTCGAGGCCGGCCCGGTCGTAGCCGAGGAACAATTCGGTCATGGCACCATCAGGCGCCCGCCGTTGATGTAGAGCGTCTGCCCGGTCATGAAGCGGGCGCCGGGGCCGAGCAGGAACAGCATCGGGCCGATCACGTCGTCGACCACGGCGATGCGGCCGAGCGGGATCGTCGTCAGCATGCGGCTCAGGTCCAGGTCCTTGACCATCACCTGCGTCTTGAGCGCGCGTTTGGGATCGTCGCCGCCGCGGCCGGTGCCGCCGCGCAGGAACTCGGTATCCACCGCCGCTGGCGCGATGCAGTTCACGCGTATCGACGGCGCGTTCTCCTTCGCGAGCCCCTTGGTCATCGCGATGATGCCGGCCTTGGCCGCCGAGTAGGTGGCCGTCCCCTTCTCCACCAGCGTCGCGAGGCCCGAAGCGACCAGCAACACGGCGCCGCCGCCGTTCGCCCGCAGCATCGGCAGCGCTTCCTTGAGCGCGAGATAGGCCGAGCGCAGGTTGACCGAGATGCCCTCGTCGAACTCCTCGGGATCGAGTTCGTCGAGATTGACCTGGCGCGTCATGTAGCCGGGCAGGTGGATGAAGCCGTCGATCTTGCCGCCCCAGCGCTTCCGCACCTCTGCGAAGGCTTTCTTGGCGGCGCCGTCCTTGCGCGCGTCGTAGGCGATGGCGAGGACGCCCTTGGGCAGGTCGTGGCGCGCGATCGGCCCGGGCAGATCGATCACCGCGAGCTCCATGCCGAGCCCGTGCGCGACCTCGACGAAACGCCGGCCGATGCCCCCGGCGCCACCCGTCACCACGATCCGCGCGCCGCGCTTGGGCGCCAGGCGCGCAAAGTCGATTCCCGGCAAGTCGTTCATTCCCGCTCCCCCTTCTTTCGCGCCGCCCGGCGGCCGATGCGGCCCCCTGACTACGCGACTCGCCCGCAGCGCGCCAGACCGCGAGGCGCCGTACCCGCCGCGCAGGCGCCGCATGGGCGGCGGGCCCCTGCGCCACGGGGATGCGGCCGGCCCGCGCGGCGTAGTTAAACGGATTCGTTTTGTTCGCGTCTTTGGGGGGAGGACTTCTTGTCCCGATTTGCTCTGGCCGGCGCCGCGGCGGCGGCCCTGCTGCTCGCGGGCTGCAGCTACAGTTCCGATACCAGCTTTCTCGGCTACCGCACGACCGCGTCGTTCAGCACGCCGGGCGCGGCGCCGCCGCCCGGCTACTACAGCGCGCCCCCGCCCGCGGCCCCGGCCTATTCCGAGGCTCCGCCCGCCTACGCGCCGCCCCCGCCGGCCTATTATGCGCCGCCGCCCGTCTATTACGGGCCCATGATCAGCCTCGGCATCGGGCGCTGGTGGGGCTACCGCCATCGCCGCTGGTAGCCCGCGCCGCCGCCCAGCCGTAAACCGACGCCCATCGGACGACCGCCGCGGCCGCGGCGTTCAGCCCGCGCGTTCGCACGCCCGGCGATGCTCCTGCGCGAAGGCCGCGTAGGCCTTCGCGGTCACGGTCAGCGTCGCGCGCTGCTGGGGCGTCAGGTCGCGCAGCTTCCGGGCCGGGCTGCCGCCCCACAATTCGCCGGCCGGAACGCGCTTGTTCGGCGTCACCAGCGCGCCGGCCGCGACCATGGCGCCCGCTTCCACCACCGCCCCGTCCATCACCGTCGCCTTGTTGCCGACGAAGCTGCCGCTCTCGAGCGTGCAGGCGTGGATCAGGCACATGTGCCCGACCGTGACGTCGTCGCCGATGATGGCGCCCGCGGTCCGGCTGTCGATGTGCACGACCGAGCCGTCCTGGATGTTCGTCCGTGCGCCGACGCGGATCGCGTTGTAGTCGCCGCGCAGGATGCAGCCGTACCAGATCGAGCTGCCCTGCCCGATCGCGACGTCGCCGATCACCGTCGCGTTCGGCGCGACGAACACGTCCGCCGCGATGATCGGCGTCTTGCCGGCGAAGGGCAAAATCAGAGTGGCCATTTGCTTTCCGATATCGCGTGGCTTCGAATCGCGGCGATCCAGGTACAGATCCAGGACTTAGCGGCTGACAGGCCTGTGTTACAATGGTCATCGGGTCCGCGACCGGGGCGTCGGGCCGGGATCAAACCAAGGAGCCCGTCATGAATCGCATCTTCACGATGCTGTCGGCCGCGGCCGTTTCGATGCCGCTCGCCGCACACGCTCATACGCCGCCCCAGGGCGCCGAACGTCTCGGCACGGTCGAATTCCGTGTCTCCTGCGCCGCGCAGCCCGAGTTCAATCGCGCGGTCGCCCTCCTTCATTCCTTCTGGTTCCAGCCGGCCGATCAAGCGTTCCGAGCGATCGCGGCGAAGGAGCCGTCCTGCGGCATGGCCTGGTGGGGCGTGGCCATGGTGATGCTCGGCAATCCGCTCGCCGGCGCGCCGACCGCGCAGGGCCTGAAGGCCGGGCTCGACGTCGTCGAGAAGGCCAAGGCGGCCGGCGCCAAGACCGAGCGCGAGCGCGATTACATCGCCGCGATCGAGAAATTCTACCGCGACGGCGATACGCTTCCGCACCGCCAGCGCGCGCTCGCCTACGAGCAGGCGATGGAGCGCCTCGCCGCGAAATATCCGGGCGACAGCGAGGCCAAGATCTTCTACGCGCTTGCGCTCAACATCACCTTCGATCCCGGCGACAAGAGCTACAGGAACCAGCTCAAGGCCGCCGGCATCCTCGACCGGGTGTTCAAGGCGCAGCCCCAGCACCCCGGAGTCGCCCACTATCTGATCCACAGCTATGACTTCCCGCCGATTGCCGCGAAGGGCCTCGATGCGGCGCAGCGTTACGCGAAGATCGCGCCCGATTCGCCGCATGCGCTGCACATGCCGTCGCACATCTTCACGCGCGTCGGCTATTGGCGGGCGTCGATCGAATCGAATTCGGCTTCTGCGATCGCGGCGATGAAGGAATACGCAGCCAAGCCGTCGAGCGCGCCGCTCAGCAACGCCTATCATGCCTACGACTACATGGCGTACGGCCATCTGCAGCTCGCACAAGACAAGGCGGCAGAGGCGCTGATCGGCAAGATTCTCGCCGTGAAGAAGATCGAGTTCTCCCACACGATCGGCGCGGTCGCCGCGCCCTACGCGATCGCCGCGATCCCGACCCGCTACGTTCTCGAACGCGAGCAATGGGCCGAAGCCGCGAAGCTCGAGATTCCGGCGGTCGATCTGCCGTGGAAGGACTGGCCGCAGACGGCAGCGATCGTCGCCTTCGGCCGCGGCCTCGGCGCCGCCCGCAGCAAAGACTTCGCGGCCGCAGAGAAGGCGCGCGCCGAACTCACGCAATACAAGGCAGCCCTGACCCAGATGAAGCAGGCCTATTGGGCGAACCAGGTCGAGATTCAGGCCGAGATCGTCGAGGCGTGGACCAAGTTCGCGTCCGGCAAGACCGACGAGGGGCTCGCCCAGATGCGCGTTGCCGCGGAATGGGAAGACAAGACCGAGAAGCATCCCGTGACGCCGGGGCCGATCATCCCGGCGCGCGAGTTGCTCGGCGACATGCTGATGCAGGCCGGCAAGCACTCGGACGCGCTCGCCGCCTACGAGCACTCGATGACGGTCGAGCCCAACCGCTTCCGCGGCCTCGCCGGCGCCGCCCGCGCCGCCGAACTTGCCGGCCAGAAGCGGAAGGCGAAGGACTACTACCGCCGCCTGCTCAAGCTCGCCGAGAAAGGCGATGGAGATCGGCCGATCTTGAAGACGGCGCGTGCCTTCGTCGGCGCGAACTGAGACGAAACGACGATCCGAAGAGCGGGCGGCGCCGCGCGGCGCCGCCCCTTTCGCTTACGGGAACAGAGGCTCCTGCTCGAGGCTCGTCGTTTCGGGCAGGCCGATCATCGCGTTCATGTTCTGGATCGCCTGGCCGGACGCGCCTTTGACGAGATTGTCCTCGACCGAGACGATGATCGCGCGGCCCGGAATGCGATCGGCGAACACGCCCATGAGCACGTGGTTCGAGCCGCGCACGTGCCGCGTGTGCGGCACCGCGCCCTTCGGCACGACGCGGACGAAGGCCTCGCCCGCGTAGCGCTTGGCGAGCGTCTCCCGGAGATCGTCGGCGGTCGCGCCGTTGTGGAGCCTGACGTAGATCGTCTCCTCGATGCCGCGGTTCATCGGCATCAGGTGCGGCGTGAAGTTGACGACGACCGCCTTGCCCGCCGCCGCGCTCAGGCCCTGCTCGATCTCGGGCGCGTGCCGGTGGCTCGCGATGCCGTAGGGATGGACGCCCTCCGACACTTCGGCGAACAGGTTCGCCTCCTTGGCCTCGCGCCCGGCGCCGCTGACGCCCGATTTCGCGTCGATGATGATGTCGCCGGCCTCGATCGCGTTCGCTTCGAGCAGCGGCACCAGCGGCAGCTGCGCGGCCGTCGGGTAGCAGCCCGGATTGGCGACGAGCCGCGCCTTCTGCACTGCCGCGCGCGCCAGCTCGGTGATGCCGTAGACGGCCTCTTTCTGCAGGTCGGGCGCCTTGTGCTCGTGGCCGTACCATTTCGCGTAGACGCCGACGTCGTGCAGCCGGAAATCCGCCGAGAGATCGACGACTTTGAGGTGCTTCGGCAGCTTCGCGATGATGTCCTGCGTCGTGCCGTGCGGCAGCGCGCAGAACACCACGTCGAGGCCCAAATAGTCGGCATCCTCGACCTTGACCAGCTTGGGCAGGCCGAGATGCGCGAGATGCGGGAACACTTCGCCCACCGCCTTGCCGGCCTTGGCGTTGGCGGTGACGAGGCGGATCTCCGCCTGCGGATGGCGCGCGAGCAGGCGCAGCAGCTCCGCGCCCGTGTAGCCGCTCGCCCCGAGGATGCCGATCCTCACCGCATTGCTGAGCTTCGCCATGTTCGCCTCTCTTCCCGCCGGCTCTGGCACTCCCGCATGTTGCGGCCGTGCCAAACCGGCTATGTTCGCCCCGGTTCAACCTTGCTGGCCGTGCGGCCTTTGGCCGGCGCCGGAGCGGGACGCCTTGGCCAGATACACCGAAATCATCGCCGTCGACAAACCGTTCGCCGATACCTGGCGCGCGGTTCACGCGGCGCTCGTCGCGCACAACTGGAACATCGTCAACGTGCGCGACAATACGTTCTTCGTGCGCGAGCGCATGTCGTTCGAGACCATGCTGTGGCGCAATTCCTGCCGCTTCGCGATCCACGTCGCCGGCGACGGCGAGACCCGGGCCAACATCCATCTCATCGGTTCCACCCTCGGCTTCGGCCCGATTCCGAAGGGCCGCATCCGCCGCATCGGCGAGGTCGTGAAGGGCCAGATCCTCGGCATGGTCGCGCGGATCGAGCCGGATCCGCCCGCATAGGCGGCGCCCGGACGCGAAAAGGCCGGGCGCCTCGTCGAAGCGCCCGGCCCCATTCGGCCGCGATTCGGTTGCCCGAACCCTAGCGCTTCGAGAACTGGAAGCGGCGTCGCGCCTTGGCGCGGCCGTACTTCTTGCGCTCGACGGTACGCGCGTCGCGGGTCAGGAAGCCGCCCTTCTTCAGCACGGGCCGGAGGCCCGGCTCGAACAGCGAGAGCGCCTTCGAAATGCCGTGGCGCACCGCGCCGGCCTGGCCCGAAAGCCCGCCGCCGGTGACCGTGCAGATCACGTCGTACTGGTCGCGCCGGTTGGTGACGCCGAACGGCTGGTTGATCATCATGCGCAGCACGGGCCGCGCGAAATAGACGGCCACGTCGCGGCCGTTGACCGAGATCTTGCCGGTGCCGGCCTTCACCCACACGCGGGCGACGGCGTCTTTGCGCTTGCCGGTGGCGTAGGAGCGGCCGAGGCCGTCGAGGCGCGGCTTCGCCGGCTCGGCCTTGGGCGCGGGCGCCGGCTCGGCGCCCTTCGGCATCACGTCGGCGAGCGTGCCGCCGGCTTCCTGGGTCTGGCTCATACTGCCGCCCTCTTCACGTTCTTCGGGTTCATCTTCGCGATATCGAGCTTCGCCGGCTGCTGGGCCTCGTGCGGGTGGCTGGGCCCGCCATAGACCTTGAGATTGCCCAAGAGCTGGCGGCCGAGCGGGCCGGCCGGGATCATGCGCTTCACCGCCGCGGTGATCACGCGCTCGGGATGCTTCCCTGCGAGCGTCGCGCCGGCATAGGTGTATTTGAGGCCGCCCGGGAAGCCGGTGTGGCGCCAGTAGGATTTCTGGTCGCGCTTCTTGCCGGTGAGGTGGACTTTCTCGGCGTTGACGATGACGACGTTGTCGCCGCAGTCCATGTGCGGCGTGAACGTGGTCTTGTGCTTGCCGCGCAGCAGGTCCGCGACGATGACGGCGAGGCGGCCGAGCACCGCGTCCTGGGCGTCGATGAGCACCCACTTTTTCTGGATGTCCGACGGCTTGGCCGAGAAGGTTTTCATGGTCCGCAATCCGGCGAAAAAATCGGGCGCCGCGAGACGCGGCACCCGGTCAAAGCGGCGCGCACCATACTCATGTTCGCAAGCGTGTCAACCCGCGCGAAGCCTTACGGATCAAGTGGATTGTCGCAGCGGTAACATGTTACCACAAACTGCCGGCCCGAACGGCTCATTGCGCGCGCCGCCGATTCGAACGACGCGATCGCGGGCTCAGTACAGCACGGCGTCGTTGTGGGTGGCCGCATAGAGCTTCTCGATCGCCTCGCCCTCCTCGCTGCGGCCGATATGGTCGGCGTAGACCTGGCCGATCGGCGGGAACTGGGCGCGATCGATGTGGTGGGCGGGATCCCAGAGATGCGCGCGCAGGACGGCGTTGGCGCAGTGCATGAAGACCTCGTCGATATGCACGACGAGGCCCGTCTTGGGCGCCTTGCCGCGCACCGCCGAGGGCGCGAGCAGCTCGGGATCGGCCGTGATCTCGGCGCGGCCGTTGATGCGCAGGGTCTCGTTCAGCCCGGGCAGGAAGCAGAGCAGAGCGACGCGCGGATCGGCGAGAACGTTCTGCATCGAATCGACCCGGTTGTTGCCGACCCGGTCGGGAATGAGAATCGTCTTGTCGTCGAGCACGCGGACGAAGCCCGGCGGGTCGCCCTTGGGCGAGGCGTCGCCGGCCGTCGCCAGCACCAGAAAGGGGCAGAGCTCGAGGAAGCGGCGCGAGTGCTTCTCGAGCGAGGGCATGACCTTTTTCGCCGACGGGCCGACGGGCGGCGGATAGAGGCTCCGCAGGGCGTCGACCGTCTCGATCCGCGCGCGCGACATGACTGATCCCGTTGTTGCCGGATTTCCCGGATAAGAGGAACCGCAACGGTAATAGCGCAAGACCGGGTATCGCGGTAGCGCGGCCGCAGCCCGTCGATCAGGCGCGCATCTGCGGCAAAGGGTGGATTTGCGGCGCGTAGCCGCGCTCGACCGCCGCGGCGGTCGAAGGCGGCGTCAGCAACAGGGCCTGTTCGGGCCGGTCCCACGGCAGCGGCCCTTCATAGCCGAACGGCGTCCATGCCCAGAGCCGCCCGCGCGCGGCGAGCAGCGCGCGCTGCGGCTCGGCAATCCGCACGAACATCAGGCCGTCGGCCGGCGGGCGCGCGGGATCGAGCCGGCGGCGGCGCGCCGGGCTCGCGCGGGCGCTGCGTTCGCTTCTCAACGCCGCGTCGATCTCGCGCGCGAGCGCGAAGCCGCGCGTCCACTGCCCGGGCCAATGCGCGCCGAACCGGCGCAAATCGGCGCGGCGGCATTCGCCGCACGGGCGATGCCCCGCCGCGAGCGCCGTCGCCTCGTCGAGGAAGAACAGCTCGGTGTACCGGCCGGGCTGCAGGAGCTTGCGCCGGCGGCTCTTGAATTCCAGCACGCAGACGATCCACTGATCGACCGGCGGCCTGCGCTCCGTGATGCGCCCGTGCCGGTCGTGCAGGCAGCCGCGGTTGCCGTACCAGGCGCCGCGCGCCGGCGTCTCGATCAGCGCCCCGAACGGATCGACGCGGTTGCGATGGGGCATGTCATGCGCTGGGCAGCGCGTAGGTGCCGACGACGTGACACACGCTCTCCGCCTGCCCTTCCAAGAACACGTCGACCGCGCATACGATGCTGCGCTTGCCCTTGCGCAGGATGCGCGCTTCGCCGGTGAGCTTCGCGCCCTGCGGCCGGCGCATGAAGTGCATCGTCATGTCCGACGTGACGGCGCGCTCGCCGTGCGGCACCGCGCCCATGATCGCCGCATACATCGCGATGTCGGCGATCGCCATCACGATCGGCCCCGACACGGTGCCGCCGTGGCGCAGGAACTCCGGCCGCACGTCGAGCTGCACCGTGGCGCCGCGCGCCGTGATCTCCGTCGCCTTCGCGCCCATCCAGCTTCCGAGCCACGGATAGGAGTTGATCTGGCGATTGAACGCATCGGCGGTGATGTGCGGCGCGGCTTGGTGCATCGGGGTTTCCAACGGAGCGTCGGGCGCCTAGTTTACGTTAACGTCAACTTCGGGCAAGCCGATCCTGCGCGCGCCTGGACTCGCCGAGCGGCGCGCAGGATACCACGGCACCGAACGGAGGAAGCGACATGAGCAAGCCCCTGTCCGGACGGGTCGCGTGGGTCACCGGCGCCGGCACCGGCATCGGCCAGGCCGGCGCCATCGCGCTCGCCGAGGACGGCGCCGCGGTCGTGCTCTCGGGCCGCCGGCGCGACGCGCTCGAGGATACCGCGCAACGGATCGCGGCGGCCGGCGGCGCGGCGGACATCGAAACCCTCGACGTCGCCGACGGCGCCGCGGTCGAGGCGGCGGCCGCGCGGATTCTGCAACGCCACGGCCGCGTCGACGTTCTCGTCAACAGCGCCGGCCTCAACGTGACGAAGCGCAATTGGGACGTCGTCGACCGCAGCGGCTGGGACACCGTCGTCGGCATCGATCTCGACGGCGCGTTCTACGCGACGCGCGCCGTCCTCGGCGCGATGCGCGCGCGAAAGGACGGTCTCGTCGTCAACGTCTCGTCCTGGGCCGGGCGCTACGACACCTACCTCACCGGGCCGGCCTACAACGCCGCCAAGCAGGGCCTCGTGGCGATGACGGCGCATCTCAACATGGCCGAGGGCAAGAACGGCATCCGCGCCTGCGTGATCTGCCCGGGCGAGGTCAACACGCCGATTCTCGACCGGCGGCCGATCCCGGTGCCGCCCGAGGTGCGCGCGACGATGCTGCAGCCGCGCGACATGGGCGAGACGATCCGCTTCCTCGCGCGCCTGCCCGCCCATGTCTGCATCAGCGAACTCGTGATCGCGCCGACCAACAACCGCCTCTGGATGAATCCGGTCGGCTGAGGAAACCGCAATGTCCGAAAGCAAGTCGCACCGCTACGACGTCCGCACGATCTGGAGCGCCGGCGCCTCCGGGCCGCCCAAGAGCTTCGACGGATTCTCGCGCACGCATCGCATCGAGATCGCCGGCAAGCGCGCGATCGAGGCCTCCTCCGATCCGTCGTTCCGGGGCGATCCCACGCTGCACAATCCCGAGGACCTGCTCGTCGCCTCGCTCTCGTCGTGCCACATGCTCTGGTACCTCGTGCTCTGCACGGCGCGGAAGGTTCCGGTCCTCGCCTACGAGGACGCCGCCTACGGCATCATGGCCGAGACGCCGCGGCCCGGCCGCTTCACGGAAGTGGTGCTGCGGCCGCGGGTGACGATCGCCAAGGGCGGCGACGCGGCGCTGGCGGCGAAGCTGCACGAGCGCGCGCATACCGAATGCTTCGTCGCCAACTCGGTGAATTTCCCGGTGCGGCACGAGGCCGAGATCGTCGAGGCGGGATAGCGCGGCGCCCTGGCACGCTCGCGAGCCAGGTCTTATCCTTGCCGGACGCAGAGAGGTCACGCATGGCGACGACGGCGAAAGCGAAACCGCAGGCGGCCGCGGCCGAGCCGCTTCTGAAGCGCATGGACAAGGGCGGCGTCGCGACGCTGACGCTCAATCGGCCTTCCGCCCGCAACGCGCTGTCGGTCGGGTTGATGAGCGCGCTGCAGGAGGCGCTCGACGCCGTCGCGCAAGACCGCGCGATCAAGGCCGTCATCGTCGGCGCCGAGGGGCCCGCCTTCTGCGCCGGCCACGACCTCAAGGAGATTCGCGCCAATCCCGGCCGCGCCGCCTACGAGGCGCTGTTCGCGCAATGCAGCCGCCTCATGCAGAGCATCCTGGCGCTGCCCCAGCCGGTCATCGCCAAGGTGCAGGGCTTCGCCTATGCCGCGGGCTGCCAGCTCGTCGCCACCTGCGATCTCGCGGTCGCCGCCGACACCGCCACGTTCTGCACGCCCGGCGTCAATATCGGGCTCTTCTGTTCGACGCCGATGGTGGCGGCGAGCCGCAACCTGCCGCGCAAGAAGATGATGGAGATGCTGCTGCTCGGCGACGCGATCCCCGCGGCCGAAGCGCAGCGGCTCGGCCTCGTCAATCGCGTCGTGGGGCCGGCGCAGCTCGACGCCGAGACGCGCGCGATGGCCGAAGCGATCGCGACGAAATCGCCGCTCGTCGTCAAGACCGGCAAGGAAGCGTTCTACCGCCAGCTCGAAATGCCGCTCGCCGAGGCCTATGCCTATACGAGCCGCGTGATGACCGACAACATGCTCGCCCGCGACGCCGAGGAAGGCATCGACGCGTTCCTCGCGAAGCGCGAGCCGAAATGGGAGGGACGATGATGCGCTCGTTTGCCCGCTGGTCGTTTCTCGCGCTGGCCGTCGCCGCCGCGGCGCC
>JAEULD010000135.1 GCA_016792765.1 Candidatus Odyssella sp. | reverse complement strand
ACGATCGCGTTCATGGGCGACGAACTGCGCGTCTACGCGACGCCGCGCATGTGCCTCGACATCGAGCACACCTGCCGCAATCTTCTCGTTCTGCATCACGACGCCGGCGAGGATTCGGTCGGCGCGCGCATCGAGATCGATCATCTCGGCCCGACGATGGTCGGGCAGACCGTGACGGTGACGGCGAAGGTCGTCGAGCTCGCGCTGCCGCGCGTCGTGTTCGAGGTCGAGGTGAAGGACGAGATCGACACGGTCGGCAAGGCGAAGCACATCCGTTTCGTCGTCGACATGGCCAAGCAGGGCGAGCGCCTGAAGCGCAAGGCCGACAAGGTGAAGGCGGCGAAGGGTCGATAATTCGTAGGGGCGGGTCCCCGACCCGCCCGACGGCCTCGCCACGCGACGTGCGTCGGCGCTGTGCCTGCGGCGACGAAGGCGGGCGGGTCGGGGACCCGCCCCTGCGAGGCGAGGACGCGATGGCGACTCCGGCGAAGGACAAGAAGACCGTTCCCATGTACTGCTACCAGTGCGTGGCAGGGCCCGATTTCTTCAAGGTCGAGGTCGAGAACGGCGTGGCCACGCGCATCGAATCGAACTGGGACATCCGCAACGAGCACCCGGCGGGCGGCCGCGTCTGCGTCAAGGCCTACGGCCTGATCCAGAAGACCTACAATCCGAACCGCATCAAGAGCCCGATGAAGCGGACCAACCCCAAGAAGGGCCGCGACCAGGATCCGGGCTTCGTGCCGATCTCGTGGGAAGAGGCGTTCGACCTCGTCGGGCAGAAGCTGCGCGATATCCGCGGCAAGGGCCTGAAGGACGAGCACGGCTTCCCGCGTTTCGCGGTGACGACCGGCGGCGGCGGCACGCCGGTGCAGTACATGGGCTCGTGGCCGGCGTTCCTCGCGTCGTGGGGCCCGGTCGATCAGGGCTTCGGCGCCGGCCAGGGCGTCAAGTGCTACCACTCGGAGCACCTCTACGGCGAATTCTGGCACCGCGCCTTCATCGTCGCGCCCGACACGCCCTACACGAATTTCGTCATCAATTGCGGCGCCAACATCGAGGCGTCGCACGGCGTGGTCGGCATCTGGCGCGAGGCCGATGCGCGGGTGCGCGGCGCCAAGCGCATCCAGGTCGAGCCGCACATGTCGATCACCGGCGCGCTCTCCTCGGAGTGGGTGCCGATCAAGCCCAAGACCGACGCCGCGTTCCTGTTCGGCCTCATCCACCGCATCATCCACGAGCGCAAGTGGCGCGACGTGTGCGACGTGCCGTTCCTCGAGCGGCGCACGAACTCGCCCTATCTCGTGGGGCCGAACGGCTGGTTCCTGCGCGATCCCGCCACCGAGAAGCCGCTGATCTGGGATCTCGCCGACAATACGGCGAAGCCGTTCGACGCCGCGATCGAGCGGCCGGCGATGGAGGGCGAGTTCACGCTCGCCGGCCTCGAGATCGGGCCGGATCATCAGAAATGGAACCACGCTTCGTGCAAGGCGAAGCCGTCGTTCCAGAAGCTGCTCGATCACATGAAGCCCTACACGCCCGACTGGGCCGCCGAGGAGTGCGGCGTGCCCGCCGAGCAGATCCGGCGCATCGCCGACGAGTATCTCGCCCACGCCTGCATCGGCGAGACGATCGAGATCGAGGGGCATACGCTGCCGTTCCGCCCGGTGGCGGTGCTGGTGGGGAAGGGCATCGCCAACGGCTGGGGCGCCTATCACTGCTGCTGGGCGCAGAAGATGATGGCGGTGCTGGTGGGCGCGCTCGAGGTGCCGGGCGGCATCCTCGGCACGGCGGTGAAGCTGGTGCGCCCGGCCAATCCGCGCGTCGGCTCGGCGCTGCCCGGGCCCGACGGCTTCATGCGCTACCAGTTCAACCCCACCTCCTCGAACGAGTGGATGCGCCAGCCGCACATCCGCAACGCCTACAAGACGATGGTGCCGCTCGTCTCCGATTCGCCGTGGTCGCCGGCGCTCGGGCCCGCGCATCTCCCGTGGCTGTTCCTGAAGACCCAGCCCAAGGGGTTCCCGCGCGTGAATCCGCCGGACATCTGGTTCTGCTACCGCACCAACCCGGCGATCTCGTCGTGGAACGCGCCCGAAGTGGCGAACCAGCTCGCCACGTTCCCGTTCATCGTCGCCTTCGCCTACACCGACGACGAAACCAACCACTTCGCCGACGTGCTGCTGCCCGAATCGACCGACCTCGAATCGCTGCAGCTCATCCGCATCGGCGGCACGAAGTTCAACCAGAATTTCTGGCACCACGAGGGCTGGGCGCTGCGCGCGAAGCCGCTGGAGCCGGTCGGCAACACGCGCGACATGACCGACATCACGACCGAGCTCGCGAAGCAGGCCGGCATCCTCAAGGAGTACGTGACGGCGATCAACAAGGGTGCGGCCGGCATGGCGCTCGCCGACCGCGCCGGCACGTTCAACTACAATCTCGATCCCGCGAAGCCGCCGACCAGCACCGAAGTGTGGGACGCGGTGTGCAAGGCCGCGTCGCACGAGCTGTCCGAAGGGAAAGAGGTGCACGATCTCGAATGGTTCCGCGAGCACGGCTTCATGCTCGCGCCGTTCCCGCAGATCGACTGGTATCTCTATCCGGTGCTCGAGAAGCAGAACCTGCGCTTCGAGCTGCCCTATCAGGACCGGCTCACGCGCCACGGCCACGAGCTCGCGCACCGCTTCAAGGAGGCCGGCATCGACTGGTGGGAGAAGCAGCTCGAGGAATACGAGTTCCTGCCGACCTACGAGCGCTTCCCCGACATCTGGCTCAACTACGCGAAGGAATTCGGCCGCGATCCCGCCGAGTATCCGCTCTGGGCGATGACCGCGCGCTCGTTCCAATACGCGTGGGGCGCCAATGTCGGCATTCCGCTGATCAACGAGGTCGCCAACAACATCGCCGGCCACAAGGGCGTCATCGTCAACCGCAAGACGGCGAAGCAGATGGGCATCGCCGAGGGCGAGGACGTGGTGATCGAATCGGTCACCGGGATCACCGAGGGCAAGGCCGTGCTGCGCGAAGGCATCCGCCCCGATTGCGTGCTGATGATCGGCCAGTTCGACCACTGGAAGACGCCGTTCGCCAAGGACCTGAAGCTGCCCAGCCTCAACTCGGTGACCGACATTTCGCTGAAGCTCACCGACGGCACCGGCAGCGGCGCCGACCTCATGCGCGTGAAGCTCTACAAGGCGAGCGATCGCGCGAAGCACATGAAGGCGGCGGCGGAGTGATGTGCGCGGGCAACACCGGCCTTTCTTCTCTCTCCCGCGTAGCGGGAGAGAAGGGGCCCAAGCAATGCCTTCGGCATTGCTTGGGAAGTGAGGGCCGTCACCACTCGCACGATCTTGGCCGACTGCGGGCGCCGTTCCCTCACCTCCCATCCGCCGCAAGAGCGGCAGACGGGCCCCTCCTCTCCCGCTTGCGCGGGAGAGGAAAAGCGGAGATGCGCGCGGCATGAGCGAAATGAAGCAAGACAACGCACACACCCCCCGCTGGGGCATGGTCATCGACGTCAATCGCTGCGTCGGGTGCCAGACCTGCACGATCGCGTGCAAGCACGCGAACGACACGCTGCCGGGCGTGCAGTGGCGGCGCGTCGTCGACGTCGAGATGGGCGAGTTCCCGTCGGTCGAGCGCTTCTTCATGGTCACGGGCTGCCAGCACTGCGCCGAGCCGCCTTGCGTGCCGGTGTGCCCGACCGGGGCCACCTGGCAGCGCGAGGACGGCCTCGTCATCCAGGATTACGACGTCTGCATCGGCTGCGCCTATTGCGCGGTGTCGTGCCCCTATCAGGCGCGCACGATCGCGCACGATCAGCGCTGGTACTACGGCGAGGAGACCAAGCAGGAAATCGCGGTCAAGCACGAGGAGCGGCTCGGCGTCGCGCAGAAATGCACGTTCTGCAAGGATCGCGTGGATGAAGGCCTGAAGCAGGGGTTGAAGCCCGGCGTCGATCCGGAAGCGACGCCGGCCTGCGCCGCCGCCTGCATCTCGTCGGCGATCCAGTTCGGCGATTTCAAGGATCCCGAGAGCAACGTCTCGAAGCTCGTCGCCGGTCCGCATTTCCAGCTCAATGCCGAGCTCGGCACCGATCCGCAGATCAAATACCTCTACACGACGCCGGCGATCCCCGGCCGCCCGGGCGGCTCGGCCGAGCTCGACGAGGAGCGCTTGAGCGATCCCGCCAATCCGCTGGTGGGCCCGCTGCAGACGCTC
>JAEULD010000042.1 GCA_016792765.1 Candidatus Odyssella sp. | reverse complement strand
TGATGAAGAACCTCGCGGCGCGCGGGCTGCTCTGAGCCGCGCATGGTCTATGTCGACGAGGCGATCTGGCTGTGGCAGGGGCGGCGCTGGTGCCACCTGCTCGCCGATACGCCCGAGGAGCTGCATTTCTTCGCGAGCCGGCTCGGCCTGCACCGCTCGTCGTACCAGGGGCCGCCCAAGAGCAGCACGCCGCATTACGACATCACCGGTTTCGAGCGCAGCCGCGCGATCGCCCTCGGCGCCCGCCACGCCACGCGCGCCGAGATCGCGATGGCGGCTCGAGCGGCGCGGCTGTGGTGAGGCGGCGGCCCTCACTTCCCATTCGCCAAGGGGCGAACGGGCCCCTTCTCTCCCGCTGCGCGGGAGAGAGAAACGGGAGGTGCCATTTCCTTTTCTCTCCGACGAAGTGGGAGAGAGGGGGCCCGTCCGCCGCACTTGCGGCGGATCGGAAGTGAGGGCCGGCGTCGCCTACTCCGCCTTCGGCCCCGCCGGAAAGCGCTCGCGGATTCGTTTCATGAGCTGGTCGCGCACCTCGCGATAGGCTTCGAGGCGGCGCTCGCGGTCGCCCTCGACGATGGTGGCGTCGAAGGTCGGCCAATATTCCACCTCGGTGGCCATGTGGCGCGACCATTCGAGCGCCTTGTGGTGCGCCTCGGGCGACAGCGTGACGATGAGATCGAAGCTCGAATCCTCGAGCTGGTCGAACGTCTTGGGCTTGTGCTTGCCGATGTCGAAGCCGAGCTCGTCCATGACCGCGATCGCGAAGCCGTCGGTCTCGGACGGCTTCAGGCCGACCGAATCGACGTAGATCGTCTTGCCGCGCAGGTGCTTCAGGATCGCCTCGGCCATCGGCGAGCGCACCGCGTTCAGGGTGCAGGCGAACAGCACGCTGTGGGGGCCGGGCAAGGACGCGCCCGTCAGCCGCGGATGTGCAGGACGCAGAGCAGCGTGAACAGGCGCCGCGCCGTCTCGTGGTCGATGTCGATGCGCCCGGCGAGCTCGCTCTTGAGCAGGCGCGAGCCCTCGTCGTGCAGCCCGCGGCGGCCCATGTCGATCGCCTCGATGCGCGAGGGCGTGGAGGTCTTGATCGCCTGGTAGTAGCTCTCGCAGACCTTGAAGTAGTCCTTGACGATGCCGCGGAACGGCTGGAGCGCCAGCGGCACGCGGACCAGCTCGCCTCCGTCGGGCGCGCGCACGTCGAAGATCAGCCGCGTCTCCTCGGCCGACAGGTAGAGCTTGTAGGGGCCGGGATGGTCGATCGCGGGCGCGAAATGGTTCGACTCGATCAGGTCGAACAACGCGACCTTGCGCTCGTGCTCGGCCTCGGCGCGGCGGCGCACGACCGTCTTCTCGACGAGCTGCACATCGACGAGGCGGGGCTGCCGCTCTGCCTCTTCCGCCATGGCGCCTCTCAGTGCCGTCGCCCGGAGCGGGCGGCGGCGCCGAGCCGGATCGAGACCGAGAGCGCGTGCGCATCGAGGCCCTCGGCCTCGGCCAGCGCGACCGCGGCCGGGCCGATCGCGGCGAGGCCCCCGGCGTCGCAGCCGATCAGCGAGGTGCGCTTCATGAAGTCGAGCACGCCGAGGCCGGACGAGAAGCGCGCGCTCTGCGAAGTCGGCAGCACGTGATTGGGGCCGGCGACGTAGTCGCCGATCGCCTCGGGCGCGTGGCGGCCGAGGAAGATGGCGCCGGCATGGCGGATGCGCTTCGCCAGCGCGTCGGGCTCCGCCACCGCCAGCTCGAGATGCTCGGGCGCGAGCCGGTCGACGAGCGCCGGCGCGTCCGCCAGGCTTTTCGCGACCACGATGGCGCCGTGCCGCTCCCAGCTCGCGCGCGCGATGGCGGCGCGCGGCAGCGTCGCGAGCGTCGCCGCCACCGCGGCCGCAACCGCGTCGGCGAAGCCCGCGTCGTCGGTGATCAGGATCGATTGCGCCGCTTCGTCGTGCTCGGCCTGCGACAGCAGGTCGGCGGCGATCCAGGCGGGATCGTTGTCCTTGTCCGCGACCACGAGAATCTCGGACGGGCCGGCGATGAGATCGATGCCGACCGCGCCAAACACCATCTTCTTGGCGGCGGCGACATAGGCGTTGCCGGGCCCCACGATCTTGTCGACCTTGGGGATCGTGGCCGTGCCGTAGGCCAGAGCGGCCACCGCCTGGGCGCCGCCGACGCGGTAGATCTCGTCCACGCCGGCGATGCGCGCGGCCGCGAGCACGAGATCGTTGATCTTCCCGTCCGGCGTCGGCACCACCATCACGAGGCGCGCGACGCCGGCCACCTTGGCCGGCACCGCGTTCATCAAGACGGAACTCGGATAGGCGGCGGTGCCGCCCGGCACGTAGAGTCCGACGATGTCGAGCGGCGTCCAGCGCGCGCCGAGGCGGATGCCCTGCGCGTCCCTGTAGTCGAACCCTTCGGGAATCTGGCGCTTGTGATAGTCGGCGATGCGTTGCGCGGCCATGCGCAGCGCGGCAACCGCCTTCTCGGGCGCCTGCCGCATCGCCTGGTCGATGCGCGCGGCCGGCAGCCGCAGCCCCGCGGCGCCGAGATCGAGCCGGTCGAACCGCGCCGTGTATTCGACCAGGGCGGCGTCGCCGCGCGCCTTCACGTCGGCGACGATGGCGCCGGCGGCGGCGTCGACGTTCTCCTCCGCCGCGCGCTTGCCGGCGACGAGGCCCGCGAAGGCGCGCTCGAAATCCGGCGCGGCCGCGTCGAGCCTAAGCGGCACGGGCGTAGGCCTCCACCGCGGCGCCGAATTTCGCGACCCAGCCGTTGATCTCGGCCGGCCGCGTCTTCATCGCGGCGCGGTTGACGATGAGGCGCGAGGTGACGTCGGCGATCTTCTCGACCTCGACGAGGCCGTTCTCCTTGAGCGTGCGGCCGGTCGAGACGAGATCGACGATGCGCCGGCACAGGCCGAGCTTCGGCGCCAGCTCGAGCGCGCCGTTGAGCTTGATGCACTCGGCCTGCACGCCGCGCGCCGCGAAGTGGCGCCGCGTGATCTCGGGATACTTGGTCGCGACGCGCACATGGCTCCAGCGCGAGGGATCGTCCTTGCCGGCGAGCTCGGCCGATTCGGCCACCGAAATGCGGCAGCGCCCCACTTTCAGGTCGAGCGGCGCGTAGAGCTCGGAGTACTGGAACTCCATGATCACGTCGTTGCCGGCGACGCCGAGCTGCGCCGCGCCGAACGCGACGAACGTCGCCACGTCGAAGCTGCGCACGCGGATGATCGAGAGATTCGGTCGGTTCGTGGCGAACTGGAGCTGTCGCGATTCCTCGTCGGCGAAGGCCGGCTCGGGCTCGATGCCGGCATGGCGCAGCAGCGGCATCACTTCCTTGAGGATGCGGCCCTTGGGCAGCGCCAGCACGATGGGATCGTTGGCCCGTTCGCCGGGAAGCGGTTGGGTGCGCGGCATGGCTCTCGGTCGTGCGTTCAGGCGGCTTCGATGTCGGGGTGGCGCGGCCGGTGCAGCGTCGGCCAGGGCTCGCCCACGTCCTGGCCGTGCACGGCGATGCGCTCGCATTCGACGCGGATGCCCGCGCCGCCGGCGAACACCAGCTCGATCGTCGCCGCGCCTTTTCCCGGCGCCGCCGTGATCGCGAGCAGCTCGAGGATGCGGCTCTTGTCGTCGATGTCGATGCCGCGGCTCCTGACGGCGCGGGCGCCCTCCAGCGTCACGCCGAAATTCTGGCGCGAATAGCACTCGATGCCCGCCTCTCCGGCCGGCAGCGTCACGTCGATGCACTCCGACCAGACGAACCGGCTCGCGACGAAGACGAAGCACTTCTCGGCCGGCAGCCAGGCGAGCTCGGCCATCGGCACCAGCGCGTCCTGCAGCAGGCTCGAGAGGACGACGACGTCCTCCTCGTCCTCGCAGCGGAGTTTCAGCTTCTCGCCCATCACCGCCCGCCGGGAAGCCGCTCGATCTCGGCGCCGCAGTCCGAGAGTTTCTTCTCAAGATTCTCGTAGCCGCGATCGAGGTGATAGATGCGGTTGATGATCGTCTCGCCCTCCGCGACCAGGCCCGCGAGCACCAGCGACGACGACGCGCGCAGATCGGTGGCCATCACTTCGGCGCCGAACAGCTTCTCGACGCCGCGCACGAGCGCCGACGAGCCGTGGATCGTGATGTTGGCGCCCATGCGCGAAAGCTCGGGCGCGTGCATGTAGCGGTTCTCGAAGATCGTCTCGGTGATCATCGCGGCGCCGTCGGACACGGCCATCAGCGCCATGTATTGCGCCTGGAGGTCGGTCGGGAAGCCGGGGAACGGCTCGGTGATCACGTCGGCACCGGCGATCGCGCCGTTGCCGGCGATGCGGATGCCGGCCTTGCTTTCCTCGACCTTGGCGCCGGTCTTGCGCAGCACCTCCGACAGCGCGGCGAGGTGCTCCGCCTCGGCGCCTTCGAGCGTTAGGTCGCCATGCGTGATCGCGGCGGCCATCGCATAGGTGCCGGCCTCGATGCGGTCGGCGACGATCTTGTGCGTGGCGCCCTCGAGCCGCGGCACGCCCTTCACGACCAGCTTCTCGGTGCCCATGCCCTCGATCTTGGCGCCCATCGCGACGAGGCACTTGGCGAGGTCGGTCACCTCCGGCTCGCGCGCGGCGTTGTCGATCACCGTTTCGCCCTTGGCGAGCGCGGCGGCCATCAGCACGTTCTCGGTGGCGCCGACCGACACCTTGTCGAAGCGGACATTGGCGCCCTTCAGGCCCTTGGGCGCCTCGGCATGGATGTAGCCGCGGCCGATGTGGATCTTGGCGCCCATCTTCTCGAGCGCGCCGAGGTGGAGGTCGATCGGCCGCGTTCCGATCGCGCAGCCGCCCGGCATCGACACGACGGCATTGCCGAACCGCGCCAGCAGCGGGCCGAGCACGAGCACCGAGGCGCGCATGCGCCGCACGATGTCGTAGGGCGCGACCGTGTTCGGGATCTCCTTGGCCTCCATCGTGATCTGGCGATCGCCCGGGGTGACCTTGACGCCGTGCTGCTCCAAGAGGCTGGTCAGCGTCTTGATGTCGGCCAGCGCCGGCAGATTGGTCAGGGTCAACGGCTTGTCGGTCAGCAGGCAGGCGGCCATGAGCGGCAGCGCCGCGTTCTTGGCGCCCGAGATCGGAATGCTGCCCTTGAGAGGACGGCCGCCCACAATGCGGATACGGTCCATCGCGCCTGCTCCCTGTCGCTTGGCTCCGGGGGAATTGGGGGTTTTAGACCATGGTGCCAAGAGGGGGAAGGCGCGCGATCCGGCGCTCCGTCCGGGCGTAATGGCGCAGGCGGGGCGGAGGCGGCGCCGTGCGGGCCGGCGCCGCGCGTCCGGGCGACTGCGGCGGGGTCAGATGACCATCTGCGTCTGCGTGACCAGCGCGACCAGCTTGCCTTCGGCCGACGTGATGCGGGTCTGCCAGACCATCGTGCGCCTGCCGCGATGGACCGGCGTGCACTCGCCGGTGACGACCGTGCCGACCGGGGCCGGCGCCAGGAAGTTCGTCTTGCTCTCGATCGTCGTGGTCCAGGCGCCCTCCTTTAGGTTGAGGACGGTGGCGCAGCCCCCGAGCGAATCGGCGAAGGCCATCACCGCGCCGCCGTGCAGCACCGCCGGGATCGTGCAGAGGTCGTCGCGGACCAGGAGCCTTGCGACGATCTTGTCGGGCGTCGCCGAGACGAACTCGATGCCGAGCAGCCTGGCCAGCGGCATCATCTTTTCGCGGAGCAGCGCGAGCGCGTCCATGCGGCCTTCTCCGTTCTAGGCGTTTCCGTGCGGCCGCGATGATGCCTGTTTCGCGCGCGCGCGGAACCATTTTTCGGTGGCCGCATCGGCGGGAAAGAAGAATTCGAGGCGCAGGTCCTGGAGCGCGACGTCGAGCGGCGTGCCGACCGTGGCGATCATCGAGAACAGCGCGAGGCGGGTTTCGCCGCGGCGGAAGCGGACCGTGAGGGCCGGCGGATAGTCGCCCTCCTCGCGCGGCGCCCGCGCCACCCGGGCGACGTCCGGATAGGCCATCAATTCGTCGAGAAACGCCTCGTGCGCCGCGATGCCCTCGGCGATCGCCTCGGCGCGCAGGCGGCGCAGGAGCCAGACCACCGCCTCCTCCCAGTTCTCGAGGTGCGGCTTCAGCCCGTCCGGCCGCACGACGAGGCGCATCAGGTTGTGCGGCGCGCCCGCAGCCGGCGGCGCCAACGCGGCCGGGTCGAGCAGCATGCCGAGCAGCGCGAGCGCGCCCTGGTTCGCGCGTACGAGATTGTAGACGCGATCCACGACCACGGCCGGATACGGCTCCTGCTGCTGGAGCGCGCGGTCGAGCGCGGCGCTGACCGGCCCCAATTCGGGCGCGTCGAGCTTGCGCTCGGCGAAGGCCGGCGCGAAGCCGGCGGCGAGGAGCATCGCGTTCTGCTGCCGCAAGGGCACCGCCAGGGCCGAGGCCAGATGAAGCACCATGCCGCGCGACGGGCGCGAGCGGCCGGATTCGAGGAAGCTCAGGTGGCGCTGCGAGATGCCCGAGGCGAGCGCGAAATCGAGCTGGCTCGTGCCGCGCGCCTGGCGCCACTCCTTGAGCAGGCGTCCGAACGGCGAGGGTTTGGCAGCGAGGTCCGTCACGTCGGTTCTCATGCGCTCGATGTGCCGCGGGGGCGCGGCGGCGGCAATTACCCCGCGCGTAATTGCGGCGCCGGCGGCCGGCCCGCATCTTCGCGCGCATCGTCAATCGCGCAATGGAGACCGAACATGACCAGCAACGCAACCGACGCCGCCGAACTGGGCTTCGCGAGCCCGCGCCACCTGCCCTTCGTGATCGGCGCCGCGGCCGACCTGCTGCTCGGGCTCGACCTGCTCGTCGCCGGCGACCTCATGGCGGCGTGGCTCGCGCCCGGCATACAAACGGTTCTCGGCCTTCCGACCGCGACCGTGCTGAATATCGTCGGCGCCGGGCTGCTCGTCGTCGCGGTCGCCACGCTCGCCTTCACCTGGCTCGACGCCAGCCGCAAGACGCTGTGGAGCGTCGTGCTGCTCAACGAGGCCTGGGTGATCGGCAGTGCGATCCTCGTCGCAGTCGCGCACGAGCTGCTCTCCGGCTTCGGCAACGCGATCGTGCTCGGCGTCGCGATCGTGCTGGCGGGGCTCACCTTCTTCCAGTTCCGCAACATCCGGACGACACAAGCCTGACGCCAGACGCGGTAGGGGCGCACGGCTGTGCGCCCCTGCCACCGCCCGTATCGTGCGCACCGGGGCGCACAGCCGTGCGCCCCTACGTGCGGGGCCGTTCCTTCCGGCGCAAGAGTTCTCCGGCCGCGAGGATCGCGCCGCCCACGATCAGCCCGGCCGCCGCCGCCACCTGCCAGGTGAGCGGCCGGCCGCCAACGACGATAAGCAGCACGGTCGAGAGCAGCGGCGTGGCATAGGACAAGGCGCCGAGCGCGCGGATGTCGCCGCGCTTCATGCCGTGATCCCAGAGATAGAACGCAAGCCCGACCGGGCCGAGGCCGAGCGCCGCGACCGCGGCCCATTCCCAGCCGCGCGGCCACAGCGTCTGCTCGAACAGCGCGTGGGCGGCGAAGCCGAGAACGGCCGTCGCCGCGCAGAAGCCGCCGACGCTGTCGGACGGCACCTCGCCGAAGCGGCGCGACAGCACGGAATAGCTCGACCATACCAGCGCACAGCCGAGCGCCGCGCCGTAGCCGAGCGCGAAATCCCACGACAGCGCCAGCCGGCCGCCGCCGAGCGTGAGAACGGCCGCGCCGGCGAGGCCGAGCGCCGCGCCCGCGACGTGGAACCAGCGCAGCCGCTCGCCCGGCAGCAGCGCAGAGAACAGCACGATCAGCAGCGGCCAGAGATAGTTGACGAGATTGGCCTCCACCGCCGGCGCCGTCTTGAGCGCCAGGAAATAGAGCGCGTGATAGCCGAACAGGCCGTAGATGCCGAGCGCCCAGACGCGCGCCGGCCAGGCGAGCTTCTTCAGGACCGGCTCGCCGGCCGCGATCCACTTCGACAGCATCAGCAGAGCCGCGACGCTGAAGGTGAGACCCACCATCAGGAACGGCGGCACCGCGCCGGTGAGCGTCGTCGCGAGCGCGAGCGTCGCCCACAGCCCGATCGCGCCGCTGCCGACGAGCGTGGCGCGGCGGACGGCCTCGGCGGCGGAAACGGCGGCGGCTTGCGGCATGGCGCCCCGCATAGCATATGACGCGGCCGGCCGTGCAGGCTTCACCCATATCCGAGCATCTGCGACAGCAGCCGCCCCGGCGCCAGCGCTCCGGCCCCGGCGCCCACGAGGGCGCCGCCGAACAGGCCGATCATCGAAAAGCGGTGGGTGCGCACGCGCCCGCTCCGGATCGCCCAGATCGCGAGGGCCAGCAAGGCGATCGCGACGACCGCCAGCAGATGAAAGACGCCGAAGCGGCCGTTTCCGGCGAACCCGTTGATCCAGAACGAGGACATCGCCGCCACCAGCATCAGCAGCGCCCAGCAACGGCCGAGCACCTTGTGGACGCCCCCGCCCTTGCGGCGGGCGAGCAGCGCGACGCCGAGCGCGAACGCGAGCAGCGCGGCGACGAGGTGCAGCTGCACGGCGAAGGAGCGGCCGAGGAACGGGGCCAGGTCCATTGGGCGATCGCCGGCGGCTTGACGGCGCCGGCGCCCGGATCGATGTTGTCTCTGACAACATAATCTATCGAGAATGTAGACAATGTCAACATCAATCCGCCGGCGCGGCAAGCGTGCCTACCATCACGCGGATCTCCGCCCGGCCCTGCTCGCCGCCGCGCGGCGCATGCTTGAGCGCGACGGACCGGCGGCGCTGAGCCTGCGCGAGGTCGCGCGCCGCGCCGGCGTCTCGCACAACGCGCCCTACCGTCATTTCGCCGACCGCGCCGCCCTGCTGGCGGCGCTCGCGGCCGAAGGGTTCGCGGCGCTCGCGGACCGGTTGCGCGACGCCACCGCGCGCGCGCCGCCAGCGGGCCGGCTCGGCGCGAGCGGCGCGGCCTATGTTCGTTTCGCGCTCGACGAGCCTAATCTGTTCCGGTTGATGTTCGGCGGGCTGGTGCGCGGCCGCGACCACCCGGAACTCGCGGGCGCCGCCGCGCGCGCCTATGCGCAGTTGGCGGGCGAGACCGGCGCCGGCCCCGACGCGGGGCCGCGCACGGTCGCCGCATGGGCGACCGTTCACGGCCTCGCGCACCTGCTGCTCGACGAGCAGATTCCGCTGGCGCGCGGCGACCGCGCCGCGGCCGACCGGCTGATCGAGCGCGTGCTCGGCGGTCCGGCGCGCGGCGCCGAGGCGGCGGAGCAGCCGAAGCCCGGCGCCGACGGCGCATGACGCCGCCGGCCGCCCGCGGCTGGTGGCCCGCGCTAGTACATGTGCTGGCCGCCGTTGATCGACAGCGTCGAGCCGGTGATGAAGTCGGCGTCGTCGGCGACGAGGAAGAGGACGCCGCGCGCGATGTCTTCGGCCTTGCCGAGGCGGCGCATCGGAATCCGGGCGACGATCTTCTCGAGCACGTCCTTCGGCACCGCGCGCACCATGTCGGTATCGACGTAGCCCGGCGCGATCGCGTTGACCGTGATGCCGAAGCCCGCGCCCTCCTGCGCCAGCGCCTTGGTGAATCCGTGGATGCCGGATTTCGCCGCCGCGTAATTGACCTGCCCGTATTGGCCGGCCTGGCCGTTGATCGAGCCGATGTTGACGATGCGCCCGAACTTGCGCGCCCGCATCCCGTCGATGACCGCGCGGCTGAGATTGAAGCACGACGACAGGTTGGTGCGGATGACGGCGTCCCAGTTCTCCCAGCTCATGCGGTGCAGCGTGCCGTCGCGAGTGATGCCGGCGTTGTTCACCAGGATCTCGATCGGCCCCAGCTCTTTCTCGATCTTCTCGACCGCGGCCTTGACCGCGTCGTAATTGCCGACGTCGAACTTCTCGACCCGGATGCCGGTCGCGTCGCGGAATTTCCGCGCCGCCTCGTCGTTGCCGCCGTAATTGGCGACGACCGTGTAGCCCGCTTTCTTGAGGCCGACCGAAATCGCCTCGCCGATGCCGCGCGTACCGCCCGTTACCAACGCCACTCGAGCCATGTTTCACCCTTTTGAGATCGTTGCGGCCGCCGCGCCTTGCGCCGGCGGCCCTGCTGCGCCTCCCGTGCCCGCACTCTCGCAGCAACCGGCCGCGCGAGGCAACCGGCCACGCCGCCGCGCGCAGCGCCGCCGCAGGTAAGGTTTCCTTTGCAATGCGCGCGCGATACCATGCGGGCGCCGGCGCGACGACGGAGCGGTGACGATGGGCGGCGACGAACGAACGCAATTTCCATCCGGGCACCAGCCGATCGTGCAGCGCCGGCCGGGCGATCCGCGCCAATCGGTGCCGTTTGCGCCGGCGGGTTCGCCGCGGATGCCGGGCGCTCGCGAGGACGACGCGACCTCGCCGCCGCAATCGGCGCCGGGCAGCGCGCGGCCGCCGATCGAGACCTATTCGGGCGGCGCCCCGCGCGACCGCGTGGTCGAAGACGGACGGTTCGGCGAATTATTCGTACTATTCATTATAAATGTGTTGCTCGGCATACTGACGCTCGGCATCTATCGTTTCTGGGGCAAGACCCGCATCCGGAAATACATCTGGAGCCGCGCGAGCTTCCGCGGCGAACGCTTCGAATACTCCGGCACCGGCCTGGAGCTGTTCATCGGCTTCCTGTTCGCGCTGCTGATTTTCGGCCCGCCGTTTTTCGGCTTCTACGCGTGGATCTACTTCGATCCCCCGCCGCAGAATCCCGACCCCACGAACCCCGTGCATTTCCAGCGCCTGATGGAAATCTATGCGGTCGCGATCGTACTCGTGATCGTGACGTTCTACTTCATGCACGTGGCGACCTTCGCCGCCTACCGCTACCGGCTGAGCCGCACGCAGTGGCGCGGCATCCGCGGCTCGGTCTCGGGCAGCGCGTGGACCTACGGCTTTCTCGGCTTCGGGCTCTCGATGCTGAACGGCATTTCGATGGGCTGGACGAAGCCCTGGGCCGATACCGTGCTGCTGAAATACCGCCTGAACCAGACCATGATCGGCTCCGCGCCGCTCGTCTGCAACATCGAGGCGGGCAAGCTCTATCCGTCCTTCGCGCTCGCCTGGATCGTCACCATGGTCGCGACCGTCGTCGCCATCGGCGGGATCGTGTCGATTTTCGTCAGCCTCACCGATCTCCGCACCGGCCGCACCGATCCCCCGGCCATGACCGTGCTGATCGTTCTCGTGCTGCTTTATCTGCTGATCCCGGTGGTGTGGCTGGCCACGATCAATTTCTACCGCGCCGCGCTGATCCGGCAGACGGCCGCGACGAGCCGCCTCTCCGGCCTCGCCTTCGCGTTTCCGGTCGGCGGCTGGCGCCTGCTGTGGTTCAACTTCTCGAACTTCTTCCTCGTGCTGATCAGCCTCGGCCTGCTGCTGCCGCTGGTGATCCTGCGCTACGCGCGCTTCGTCGCCGAGTATCTGCGGGTCGATGGCGACATGGATTACGCGCAGGTGCGCCAGAGCGAGAGCAAGGGCCCGCGCTACGGCGAGGGCATCGCCGAATTCTTCGGCATGGGCGTGATCTGAGCGAGGCCCGGCGATGGAAGAATTTCGCGGCTACTTCTCCGACGGGCGCACGGCCGAGATGCGCCCGGCCCTCGTGCGCCTCGGCGCGTCGGCGCTCGGCGTGCGCGGCGAGCGCGGCGAGGCGCTGGCCGAGTGGCCCTATCGCGATCTTCGCCTGCTCGAGGAGGTGTATGCGGGCCAGCCGGTGCGGCTGCGCTCGCGCAACGGCGGCGATGCGCGCCTCGTGGTGCGCGATCCCGGCTTCCTCGACGCGGTGAGCCGCCATTCGCGCCACCTGCACGGCAACAACATGCAGCGCACGCGCGCGCTGCCGCGCATCCTCGGCTGGGGCGGCGCCACGATCGCGACGCTGATCGCGCTCTATTTCGGCCTGCCGGTGCTGGCCGAGCCGATCGCGGCCGTGATGCCGCTCTCGTGGGAAGAGCGCATGGGGCGCAGCGTGCGCGGCCAGGTCCTCGCCTTGCTCGGCCGCAACAGCCGCGAATGCGCGGGGCCGGAGGGCAAGGCCGCCATCGAAGCGCTGGTGAACCGCCTCGCCGCCACGGTCGAGACGCGCTACCGCTTCGACGTCGTCGTCGTCGACAACGGGCTCGTCAACGCGTTCGCGGCGCCCGGGGGCTACATCGTCGTGTTCCGCGGCCTGATCGACAAGGCGAGCTCGGCCGAGGAAGTGGCCGGCGTGCTCGCGCACGAGATGGGCCACGTGATCGAGCGCCACGGCACCGAGGCGCTGATCCGCCAGCTCGGGATGAGCGCGATCTTCGGCGCGATGCTCGGCGACGCCTCGGGCATCGGCTCGACCGCGGCCGACATCGGCTCGCAGCTCGCCGTGCTCTCCTACGGGCGGGCGGCCGAGCGCGAGGCCGACGCGGTGGGCGTCGACATGCTGAACCGGGCCGACATCCGCGGCGCGGGCCTCGTCGGCTTCTTCCGGCGCATCGGCAAGGAGACCGGCGACGACGGCAAGGGCATCCTGCGCTATCTCGGCACGCACCCGCCCACCGGCGAGCGCGCCGCCGACATCGAGGCGCGCGCGGCCGGCCGCGGCGACGCGATGAGCGCCGCCGAGTGGCAGGCGCTGCGCCGGATCTGCGCGGCGGGGCGCTGAGCGGCCCGCGGCGGGGCGCCGGTTGACACCGCCCCCGCCCATGCCGCAAAACCCGCCTCTCAGCACACAATTGGGACCGGCCAACGGCCACGCTCGGGGGCGACGGGCCGTACATTGGCAAGGAGACGGCTGCGATGGCGGACTACAACCAGGCGACCTACGACACGGTGGCGGACATCATCGCCGAGGTCAGCTCGATCGACCGCGCCACCATCTCGCCGGAGTCGCACGCCATCAACGATCTCGGCATCGACAGCCTCGACTTCCTCGACGTCACCTTCGCGATCGACAAGAAATTCGGCATCAAGATGCCGGTCGAGAAGTGGATGGAAGACGTGAACGAGGGCCGCGCCAAGGCCGAGGAATTCTTCGTGATGCGCAACCTCGTGCGCCGCATCGACGAGCTGGTCGCGCAGAAGGCGACGGCCTGAGCGCCCGGCCCTGACGCCGCGCCATGCGGCTCGAACACTTCCAGCTCATCGACCGGGTCGAGCGCCTCGACCGCGCCGGCAAGGCCATCGTCTGCCGGTGCCAGGTGCCGGCGGAATCGACCGTCTTCGACGGCCACTTTCCGGGGCACCCGCTCCTGCCCGGCACGCTGATGATCGAGGCCATGGCCCAGGCCAGCGGCCTGATGGTGCTGGCGATGTTCGATTTCCGCCGCATGCCGCTGCTGATCGGCGTGGACAAGGCGCGCGTGCGCGGCATGGTGAAGCCGGGCGCCTCGCTTGAAGCCGAGGGCCGCCTCGTGCAAGAAGGCGCAGGCTACGTGGCCGCGGAAGGCCACCTCACCCTCGAGGGAAAGCGGGTCGCCGAGGCCGAAATCCGGCTCGGCACGCTGCCGTTCCCCACGGAAACCCTGCGCGAAGAGGCGCGCAAATTCGCCCGGGCGACCGGGTTGATTTGACGCCGAAGCGCCCGGGCCGACCCAGGTAAAGATGGCGCGCGAAGTCTGGATCACCGGTTACGGACTGCTCTCCCCGCTCGGCGAGACGCCCGAGGCCTGGTTCGCCGCGCTGGCGGACCCGGCCCGCTGGCGCGCCGGCGTGGACGCCGCCGCCTGCGCGCCGTTTCCGATCCACCCGATCGGCGCCTACGCGCTCGAAAAGCAGGTGCCGAAGCCCGGCGACCAGCGCGCGATGGGCCCGCTGATGCAATATGGCGCCTATGCCGCCGGTCTCGCGCTCGAGATGGCGGGCATCAAGGGCAACGCCGCGTTGCTCCAGGAGACGCATCTCGTCGCCGCGTCCGGCGGCGGCGAGCGCGACTGGGATCTCGACCGGCAGATTCTCGCCAAGCTCGAAGGCGCCAACGACGGCGGCGCACTGCTCAACCAGCAGCTGGCCGACGGCCTGCGCCCGACGCTGTTCCTCGCGCAACTGCCCAATCTCTTCGCCGGCAACATCTCGATCATCCACGGCGTCTCGGGGTCGAGCCGCACCTTCATGGGCGAGGAGGCGGCCGGCATCGACGCGCTGCGCGTCGCGTTCCGCCGCTGCGCGGCCGGCCAGGGCGACATCTTCCTCGTCGGCGCCGCCTACAACGCCGCGCGGCCCGATCTGCACCAGCAATACCACGCCGGCGGAATCCTGCTGGCCGGCGGGTGGCAGCCGCTCTGGCACCGGCCGGAGCCCGGCGTCTGTCTCGGCTCCGCGGGCGCGTTCGTCGTGCTCGAATCGAAAGAGCGCGCGATGGCGCGCGGCGCCCGGCCGCGCGCGCGGCTGCTCGCGGTCGAATCCGAACGCACGGCGCGCAAGCCCGGCGCCGCCGCGCAGATCGCCGAAGGCTCGTTCGCGCGCATCCTGCCGCAGACGAAGCCCGGCGCCCTCGCGGTCCTGAGCGGCGCCTCGGGCCGCGGCGGCATCACCCACGAAGAGCGCGAATTCCTCGCCGCCGTCGCGGGCGATACCGGGCTCCCGGTGCGCGGCACGGCCGCCGCGTTCGGCCACGCGATGGAATGCGCGCCGCTGCAGAACGTCGTGCTGGCCGCGGCGGCGCTGGAGCGCGGCACGCTGTTCGCGCCGCTCGAGCCCGACGAGCCGGTCGAGGCGGAGTTCGAGGGCGCGCTGCGCCAGATGCTGGTGACGAGCTGGGGCCACGCGAAGGGCGAAGGCATGGTGCTGCTGGAGGCGATCGATGGCTAGGGACGCGGGCAAACCCATCGCGGTGACCGGCATCGGCATGATCACCTCGCTCGGCGTCGGCGTCGCCGAGAACTGGCGGCGCCTCACCGCCGGCGACTCCGGCATCCACCGGATCACGCGCTTCCCGATCGACGGGCTGCGCACGACCATCGCCGGCTCGGTCGATTTCATGCACGACGAGCCGATCACGATCCCGTCGCACAGCTACGTGATGGCCGACCGCGCGGCGGCCGAAGCGCTCGCGATGGCCGGCATGGCCGGGCAGGATTTTCCCGGCGAACTCGTGCTGGCCGCGCCGCCGATCGAGCACGACTGGGGCACGCGCCGCGCGCTTTCGGCGCGCCTCGATTGCGGCGAGAACAGCCCCTACAGCCCCGGCCGCCGCGTCCATCCGCCGACGCCGGACCTGGTGCCCTACTACGAGGATTTCCTGAACGGCACGCTCGCCGAGCGCCTCGCCGAGAAATACCGGGTGTGCGGCTCGCCGATCACGCTGACCACCGCCTGCGCCTCGGGCGCCACGACGATCCAGCTCGGCGTCGAGGCGATCCGGCGCGGCGATGCGCCGGCGGCGCTCGCCGTCGCCACCGACGGCTCGATCAGCGAAGAGACGCTGATCCGCTTCTCGCTGCTCTCGGCGCTCTCCGCCAAGAACGAAGAGCCGACCAAGGCCTCGCGCCCGTTCTCGAAGAACCGCGACGGCTTCGTGATGGCCGAGGGCGCGGCGGCGCTGGTGCTCGAGGATCCCGAGCACGCGAAGGCGCGCGGCGCCGCGATCCTCGGCTATGTCCGCGGCGTCGGCGAGGCCGCCGACACGTTCCACCGCACCCGCAGCCATCCGAACGGCCAGGCGATCATCCGCAGCATGCAGGGCGCCATCGAAGACGCCGGACTGCAGGCGGCCGACGTCGGCTACATCAACGCGCACGGCACCGGCACGCCCGAGAACGACAAGATGGAGCATTTCGGCATCGTCAACGTGTTCGGCGCCGACGGGGCGAAGAAGGTCGCCGTCAGCTCCAACAAGTCGATGGTCGGGCACTGCCTCACCGCGGCCGGCACGGTGGAAGCCGCCTTCACGATCCTCACGCTCCGCGACGGCATCCTGCCGCCGACGATCAACTACGAGATCCCCGACCCCGCCATCCAGCTCGACGTCGTGCCGAACCAGGCGCGCCGGCAGAAGGTGGCGTTCGCGCTGTCGAATTCGTTCGGCTTCGGCGGCCAGAACGTGAGCCTGGTTTTCGCGGCGGCGTGATGGACGCGGCCCACTTCTCTCCGGACCCGGCCGGTCTCACATAGTTGTCCTCGAACATTCGCTTCAAGTACTGACCTCATGCGCGCGCTTCGCCTGATCAAGGAAGAACAGCTCGAATTCGGCGAGATGCCCGATCCGCCGGCGCCGGGCGCGCACGAGGTGCTCGTGCGCGTGCGCGCGGTCTCGCTGAACCACATCGACCTGTTCGGGCTGCGCGGCATGGCGTTCGCCAAGCGCAAGCTGCCGCTCGTGGTCGGCGTCGAATGCTCGGCCACGGTCGAACGGCCGGGCGCGGCCGTCTCCGGCTTCCGCGAGGGCGACAACGTCGTCGTCTATCCCGGGCTGTTCTGCGGCGCCTGCCCGGCCTGCAAGGCGGGGCGCGAGAATCTCTGCGAGAGCATCTCGGGCATCATGGGTTTCCACATCGACGGCATGGCGCGCGAGCGCCTCGTCGTGCCCGCGAACCGCCTGATCCCGGTGCCGTCGCTCGTCAGCCCGGTCGACGCCGCCTGCACGACCGTGACCTTCGGCACCGTGCAGCACATGCTGTTCGACAACGCGAAGCTCCAGCGCGGCGAGACGATCCTCGTCCATGCCGGCGGCAGCGGCATCGGCACCGCGGCGATCAAGATGTCGAAGCTCGCCGGCGCCACGGTGATCACCACCGTCGGCAGCGCCGACAAGATCGCCAAGGCCAAGGCGCTCGGCGCCGACCACGTGATCAATTATCGCGAGGAGCGCTTCGAGGGCGCGGTGCGCAAGATAACCGGGAAGAAGGGCGTCGACGTCGTGTTCGAGCATGTCGGCCCCGACACCTGGGCCGGCTCGCTGCTCTCGTTGAAGCGCGGCGGGCGGCTCGTCACCTGCGGCTCGACCAGCGGCATCAGCGCCGAGACGAATCTCTACGCGATCTTCCAGCAGCAGCTTCGCATCATCGGCTCGTTCGGCTCGACGGTGCAGAACTGCAAGGACTCGCTGCAGAAGATGGCGGCGGGCCTGAAGCCCGTGATCGACACGCTGATCAAGCTCGAGGATTTTCCGACCGCGATCGAGCGCCTGCGCGGCCGCGACGTGTTCGGCAAGATCGTGGCGCGGCTCGATTGACCATGCAAGTCGAGATTCCGTTCAACCGCACGCCCGACTTCCCGCCCGGCGAGGCGCGTCCGGTCTCGCCGCTGATCCGCCGCATCGTGGCGCCGAATCCGGGCGCGTTCACGTTCCAGGGCACCGGCACCTACATCGTCGGGCGCGGCACGGTGGCCGTCATCGATCCCGGCCCGATGATCGAGAGCCATCTCCAGGCGATCCTCGACGCGCTGCGCGGCGAGTGCGTGAGCCATATCCTGGTCACGCACACGCACATCGACCATTCGCCGCTCGCGCGGCCGCTGCAGCGCGCGACCGGCGCGCCGGTGTGGGGCTGCGGGCCGCACGGCCGCGGCAGGCACGAGCAGGGCGCCAAGGTCGAGGAAGGCGGCGACACGGAATTCGCGCCCGACCGGCAGCTCGCGCATGGCGACGCCGTCGACGGCGCCGGCTGGACGCTGGAGGCGGTCCATACGCCGGGCCACACCTCGAATCATCTCTGCTTCGCGCTGCGCGAGGAGAACGCGCTGTTCACGGGCGACCACGTGATGGGATGGTCCACCTCGATCATTTCGCCGCCGGACGGCGACATGCGCGCCTACATGGCCAGCCTCGATCTGCTGCAGCGGCGCGGCGACGCCGTGTATTGGCCGACGCATGGCGGGCCGGTCCGCGACCCGCAGCCGTTCGTCGCCGCCTTCGTCGCGCACCGCAAAGAGCGCGAAGCGGCGATCCTCGCCTGCCTCGGCGGCGGCATCGCGCGCATCCGCGAGATGGTGCCGCGCATCTACGGCAGCACGATCCCGCCCGGCCTGTACCCGGCCGCAGCGCGCTCGGTGTTCGCGCATGTGATCGACCTCGCCGAGCGCGGCGCCGTCGCCGCCGACGGCCCGATCGCGATCGACACCGCCTACCGCCTCGCACGCTGAGACTGCCGCGGCGTAACCGTGCGCCGGCAGGCGCTCGGTCGCGTCGTCGCTTCTGTGGATTGTAATTGCAACTCATTCTCATTTGCAATATAGGGTCGGCGGTCGTTCCCCCTTCCGCCACTCGGGGAGAAAAAGCGAGGCCCGATGACCGCGATGCCCGAACTACCCCCGCCGAGCGACCGTTTCGGCGACCTTGCCGAATCCGAGCGGCTGGTCGTCCAGTCGATCCGCCGCTGGCTGGCGGGCGGCGCGCAGCACGAGATGCTGTGGCGCCAGCTCGCGCGCGAGCTGCCCGCCCCGGACGCGCGCGCCGCGCTCGGCGGGCTCGAGGCGATGATCCGCGTGCGCGGCGCGCACGCCCGCCGCAATATCGCCTATCATCACCCCTGCTGCCCCTGCATCGGGCCCGACGAGGCGGGGCTGCTGTCGCTGGTGACGGCCGTGCAGCGCGGCCAGCCGGCGTTGGCGCACCACATCGCCGCGCAGTTCGTGCGTCCGGCCGGCATGAAGATGCTGCTCGCCGCCGCAGACCTGTTCTCCGGCGCTCTGAAACGGGGTGCGCGCGAGCTGCCGCTGCGCTTCGCCTATGGCGCGGCCGAGGCCGAAGCCGCACCGCTGCCGGCGCCGACGCTGCACTGAGCAGCGGATTTCGATGCGCGCCGTAGGAGCATGGTCGCCCCCTACGGCTCTTGCTCCCTTGGCCTACAGCGTTCCGCGCCGTCCGCGGCCGCGGTCCGGGCGGAAGCGCTCGGCGAACACGAACGGATTCGGGAGCTTGCCGACGCGCTGCTTCAGCCGCTCCATCGCGCCGTGCAGGCGCGCATGCTCGTCGAGCCGCCGCTCGAGGAAGTTCAACGTCGCCGCATGGTCGATCGAGCGGTCGTTGAACCAGTAGAGGAACGTCGCCGAGCAGATCGCGGCCAGGATCGCGCGCTTGGTGTAGAAATTGAAATCCGTCGCCTTGTCGCCGGCCGCATACCAGAGCGCATCGACCGTGCGGTAGAGCAGCCGCAGGCCGATCGGCGCGTTGTGCGGCAGGGCGAGCGCGCTGGTGGCGCGCCGGGCGGCCTCCTTGTGCGGCGCCACGAAATCGAGCCGCGCGCGGATGCCGGCGGCGATCCGCTCGCGCATCTTGGTCTCGGCCGGCAGCGCCGCTACCGCCTCGGCCATGGCCCGGTCGGCCATCGCGCTGTAGACCTCGATCGCCTCGACCGGGCCGCGCGGAAACAGCCGGGCGGCCTCGGCCGGCTCCATGCCCGCCCCGCGCGCCCCGGCCGCGAGCGCACGCTCGGTCCAGCCGTCGAACGGAACATGCGGCAGGGCCGCGGCCACCAGGGCCTCGCGCGCCTTATGCCAGCTTGCGGTATCCATGAACGACTCCTCGGCCCCCGGGGTGTGCCCCACCCACCCCTGTGACAGAAAAGGGACGGACGACGGCCCCTCGCGGCTTCACAAAGGGGCTGGAGGTATGATAGTAACACCTTCTTGAACGGCGCGGGACATGTTTCGCGCCGTCTCTCTTTTTGCGTCAACCCGGCCTGCGCAGGCGCCCTCAACGCAAGTGGGCCAATAGAGGAGTACGACCCATCGTCCAGGTCATCGTCCGCGACAACAATGTCGACCAAGCCCTGAAGGCGCTCAAGAAGAAGATGCAGCGCGAGGGCCTGTTTCGCGAAATGAAGCTCCGCCGCAGCTACGAGAAGCCCTCCGAGCGCAAGGCGCGGGAGAAGGCGGAAGCGGTTCGCCGCGCGCGCAAGCTCGCGCGCAAGCGGATGGAACGCGAAGGCTTCTGACGCCCGGCCCGTCCGGGCTCTCGATCACGAAAGCGTGCGCGCCGCCGTCCCTGCCGGGCAGTGGGCGGTACCGGCACGCATGGCCGTTTTCCAGCCATGGCATCTGCCCCCACCGCCCCCCAAAGCGTCCCGATCCTGCCCGGCCTCGCCGCACTGGCCGACCGGTATGACGGCTTCATCCTCGACCTCTGGGGCACGATCCACGACGGCATCCGCCCCTGGCCCGGCGCGGTCGCGTGCCTGGCGGAGCTGAAGCGCCGCGGCAAGCGCGTCCTCCTGCTGTCCAACGCCCCGCGCCGCTCCCACCTCGCGATCGCCCGCCTCGGCGACATGGGCGTGCCGCGCGACCATTACGGCGACGTGCTCACCTCGGGCGAGGCCGCCCAGAACGCGCTCGCGGCGCGCAGCGATCCGTGGCACGCGAAGCTCGGGCGGCGCTGCAACCTGCTCGGCCCCAAGAACGACGACAGCGTGCTGGAAGACGTGCCGCACGAGCGCGTCGAGCGGCTCGCCGACGCCGACTACATCGTCAACGTCGGCACGCGCGGCCGGCTCGACCGGCTGGAGCAATACGAGGACTTCCTCGCCGACGCCGCGCGCCGCGCGCTGCCGATGGTCTGCTGCAATCCGGATTACGTCGTGCTGCGCGGCGACGACCGCGAGCTGTGCGCCGGCGCGCTCGCGTTGCGCTACGAGGAAGTCGGCGGCGAGGTCTACTATCACGGCAAGCCGCATGCGCCGGTCTATGCCGAAAGCCTGAAGCGCCTCGGCCTCGGCGATCCCGCGCGCGTGGTGGGCGTGGGCGACGCGCTGCGCACCGACATCGCCGGCGCCGCGGCGGCCGGCATGGATTCGGTGCTGATCACCAGCACCGGCATCATGGCCAAGGACATGGGCATCGCGCCGTTCGAAGACCCCGATCCCGCCGTGCTCGCGCGCATGTGCGCGGCCGAGGGCCACTACCCCACGGCGGCCATCGCCGCGTTCCGCTGGTAGGGCCGGCGCGCTCAGTCGCCGAAGCGCGTGTAGCCGTGGATCAGCTCGGCCAGGTGGTCGAGATCGCGCGTGGCCACGGCGAGCAGCAGGTTGTGCTCGTCGTTGAGGCCGCCCTTCCCGGTGTGCCTGAGATTCCCGATGGTCTGGAACGTTTCCGCCTCCGCGCGCGAAAGGCCCTTGGCGATCCGGTCGTGGATCTCGGCGCGGAGCGCCACCAGCTCGGCCTTCCACTCCTCGTAGGCGGCGGCGTCGCGGACCGGGCGATTGCGGAGCTCGGTCTCCTGCGTGCGCAGCGCCGCGATCTCGTCGACGACGGCGCCGGTGGCGTGGGCCTGCAGGCAGAAATTACGCTCCTCGCACACGTGGTAGAACGCCTGGAATTGGGCCGCGACGATCGTGGCCAGCATGATGGCCGCCACGGCCCAGCCCGGCACGGCGATGCCGGGCAGCACGTTGAGCCAGGCCGCGGCGACGCCCGCGGCGGTGCCGGCGAGCCAGATGCGCTGGGCCTCGGCCAGCAGGCGCAGGTATTCCGAAATCGCACGCCCGAGCAGCCGGAGGCGCGCGCGTGCGCCCTTGCCGCGGCCCAAGGCCTCCGATGCAGCCAATACGGCCATGTTCGCCCCCAACCGCGCGGATTTGAACGCGGCTTCGGGGAACAATCGTGAAAGCCTATGCTTACCGGGCCGTTGCGGGCGCGCGGCGGGTCAGTGGCCGCCGGCGTGCAGGATCTCGCGGCGCACGCCCGTTTCGTAGGCGAGGCCTTCCGGCGTCAGCGCGATGACCTGCGGAAACGCGGCGCGCGCCAAGCCCTTCCGCTCCAGCGCCTTCCAGACCGCCTCGTTGTGCAGGCCGCTGGCGTCGCGGCTCGACACGACGAAATGGCCGACATGGAAATGATCGCCGTGCGGGTGCGGCAGGTTCGTGATCGCCACCGCGCCCGAAGGCTCGGGCGGCAGCGCGTGCGAGGGATCCTTCGCCAGCTCCTGGAGGATCGCGAGCGTCCGGAGCTGCAGCGCGTTCAGCTTCAGCGGATTGGCTTTGGGCGGCACCGGGCGCGCACTCCTCTCTGGAAACCGTCAAGAAAAAGGGCGGGGCCCCTTGGGACCCCGCCCGCTTCTATCGGCAGGAACGGCTCAGTGGCCGACGATATCGCCCTTCATGGAGCCGAGGAGGCGCATCACCTCGCCCTGCTCCTTGCGCGGCACCTTCTTCGCGCGCATCGCGGCCACCACGTGGCCGCCGGTGATGTTCCATTCGCGGTTCGTGATCTTCATCCCGGCATGGGCCGTCTTCATGTCCTTGCCGGTGTACTTGCAGGGCCCGCCCGAGGCCTCGCACAGCTGGTCGGTCAGCTTGGCGATCAGCGCCTTGGCGTCGGTCTTCTCGAAGCGCTTGGCGATGCGGCGGTCTTTGGCGGCGCGGCCGACGAAGTCGGTCATCACCGCTTCGATGCCGGCGCGTTGCCCGAGCCGAGCGTAGAGCGACGCCGGATCGACCGGCTTCGCAGCCGGGCCGGGCCCGGCCGAAGCGAGCGGCTGGCCGCGGGTCGGCACCGACTGGGCCGGCGCGCCGGGGAAATTGGGCTTTTCCTGGCCCGCGCAGGCCGAAAGGGCGGCGAGCAGCCCGGCCGCGAGCGCGAGGGAGACGAGACGACGCATGG
>JAEULD010000116.1 GCA_016792765.1 Candidatus Odyssella sp. | reverse complement strand
GAACGAATATTGGACGAGCGACTCGCTTCGTGCCGCGGGCGCGGCGGCGCCGAGCGCGAATGCCAGGGCGGCCACGGATGCGGCCGCGCGCGCGAGGGAAGGCACATTCACGTCCGACCTCCATCCGTTGGAACGAGGCGGAAGTGAAGCCGCGCTGCGCCGCGCCGGTCGTTGACCTGCATCAAACCGGCGCGCTCACGGCGCGCCTAAATGCGCCCATGGTCGGGATGCGCGATCTTCCCTTGGCACGGGTCTACCGGCTCATCGAGCCGGGCCCCGTCGTGCTCGTGTCCACCGCGCACAGGGGTCGCGCCAATCTGATGACGATGTCGTGGCACATGATGATGGATTTCATGCCGCCGCGGATCGCGTGCATCGTCAGCAGCGCCAATCACAGCTTCGCGGCGCTGCGCGCCACCGGCGAATGCGTGATCGCCATTCCGGCGGTCCGGCTGGCGCGGACGGCCGTCGGCATCGGCAATTGCTCGGGGCGCGCGGCCGACAAGTTCAAACGGTTCAAGCTCACGCCGATGCCCGCCGCGCGCGTATCGCCGCCGCTCGTCGCCGAATGCTTCGCCAACCTCGAATGCAAGGTGACGGACCGGCGCCTGGTCGGCCGCTACAACCTGTTCATCCTCGACGTCGTGAAGGCGTGGATCGATCCGGCGCAGAAGAACCCGCGCACGATCCACCATCACGGCTACGGCAAATTCGCGGTCGACGGGCGAACGATCCGGATCCGTTCGGCGAAGCCGTGACGCTCCGCCGGACGCGCTTCAGCCCGTCACGCCCTGCGCGGCAAGCTGTTTCACCATCGCCTCGGCCAGCGCCTGCAGGCCCTTGAACGGCCGCACCATCACCTCGAAGTCGGCGATGCGCCCGTCGTCGCCGAAGCGGATGATGTCGACGCCCTTGAGCGCGAATTCGCCGACCTTCGCGCCGAACTCGAGCGTCCAGCTCGTCCCGTCGGTCATCGCGCGGTGGTAGGCGAGGTTGCCGAGCACGTGGACCGCGGCGGTGAGGTAGGCAAGCGTGATCGCCTTGCCTTCCTTCGGCCGCCACAGGAACGGCGAGTGGAAGCGCACGTCGTCGGCGAGCAGATCGGCGAGCGCGGCGAAATCGCGCCGCGCCACGCAATCGTGCCAGCGGGCGAGGCCGCGCGCGGCCGGCGAAGCAGGATCCATGTTCGACTCCCTCCAGCGACGAGGCGACGGCGCAGTGCCGCGCCGCCCCGGGCAGCGGAACCCGGCCCGTTAAGACATCCTCAAGGCTCTCTTAGCCGATTTTTCAGACTCGGCCGAATACCTTCGGGGCGCAACCGACCCCCGGATTCGAAACGCACATGATGATGCTGCGGAAATTCCTGCTCGACCAAGGCGGCTGGAGCTCGATCGAATACGGGCTCGGCCTGGCCTGCTTCGGCGTGTGGTGCGTGATCGCGCTGGAAGCGTCCGGCGCGCTCAAGCTCGCGCACTAGCCGAACGCCCGCGCCGCCGCGCAATCGCGCGCGGCGCCCTGGCGGCGGTTTTGGCGCACCCGAGAGGATTCGAACCTCTGACCTTTGCCTTCGGAGGGCAACGCTCTATCCAGCTGAGCTACGGGTGCATGCCGCGTCGGCACCGTCCTTCATTTAGGGGATTCGGCGCGGCTCGGCAACGGCACGGCCCGGCCGGGCGGCCTTCGGCGCCGGGGATACGGGCGCCCGCACCGGCGTAAATTCGGCTGGAGGCCCGCTCGCCGGCGGGGGAGAATGCCGGCAGAGCGGAGAAGCGCGCGCCGGTTCCCGCGCGCCGGCTCGGCCCGAACGTCGAAGGCGAACGCATGCGGATCGCGAAATTCCTGCGCCGGGCGCGGCGGGGCCTGCTGCGGGCGACGCTCGCGGCGCTGCCGGCGGCGGCGCTGGCGGCGACGATCCCCGCAGCCGATCTGCGCGCCGCCGAGCCCGCCGCCGCGCAGGCCTGGAAGCAGCTCGACCGCGGCGCCAAAGGCCATGTGTCGTTCGAGGATTTCGTGCACGCGTCCGACCAGCGGCTCGCGCGCATGGACAAGAACGGCGACGGCGCCATCGGACGCGACGAGTTCATGGCCTATCACGAGGCCGAGGCGCGCCGCCGCGTCGACCGCATCTTCGCGGCGCTCGACGCCAAAGGCACCGGCCGGATCGCCGCCGCCGATCTCAAGGGGCCGGAGGCGCAGCGGCTGCTGGTCTGCGACGCCAACAAGGACGGCGCGATCACCCGCGCGGAATATCTCGCCTGCCGCCGCCGCGTCGCCGAGCGCTGGATGCAGCGCATCTTCGCGAAATACGACAGGAACGGCGACGGCTTCATCGGCCGCGACGAGCGCATCGCGGCGCTGCGCGGCTTCTTCAACACGCTCGACGCCAACCGCGACGGGCGCGTCAGCCGCGAGGAGTTCGGCGTCGCCCAGAAGCGCTGGGCCGACCGCCGCAGCGCCACCACGTCGAGCCTCCGCGAGAAAGCGCCGCAATCCGACCTCGACGCGCTGGAATAGCGGCGCTGCACCGCGCCGCGCTGGTCGTAGGGGTCAGGTGGCGATGCCCTGCATCTGCCGGCGCGGAGCGGGGATCGCGAAGCTCTTGCCGTCGTCGTTCATGCCGTGGAGGCCGACGATCGCGGCCCGGGGCCGGCCGGCGGCCACGAGCGCGCGGATCACGGCGCCGCCTTCGCCGCCGCCGCGCCGGCGCGCGTGCCGGTGAGGTGGAGAAACAGGTCCTCGAGATCGCTCTCGTAGGTGGAAAGGTCGGCGATGCCGAGGCCGGCGCCGCGCACCGAGTCGAGGATGTCGCCGATGCGCGTCTCGCTCGGCCGGTAATGGAACACGAGCCGGCGCGGCGGCACGAGGTGCACGTCGAACCGCGCGAGCGAAGGCGGAACCGCGTCGAGGTCGGCCTCGAGCGTCAGCGTCATCTCCTTGCGGTCGAGCCGGCGCAGCAGCGCGGCGGTGCTGTCGCACGCGATCAGCTTGCCGTGGTCGATGATCGCGATCGCGTCGCACAGCTCCTGCGCCTCCTCGAGATAGTGCGTGGTGAGCAGGATCGTCACCCCGGCGCGCTTCAGGGCCCGGATGTGCGACCACAGGCTCTGGCGCAGCTCGATGTCGACGCCGGCGGTGGGCTCGTCGAGCACCAGCACCGGCGGCGAATGCACCATCGCCTTCGCCACCATCAGCCGCCGGCGCATGCCGCCCGACAGCGCGCGCGCATAGGCGTCGGCCTTGTCGGTGAGGCCCACCGTGGCGAGCAGCTCGTCGGTGCGGCGCTCGCGCGGCGGAACGCCGTAGAGGCCGGCCTGGAATTCGAGCAGCTCGCGCGGCGTGAAGAACGCGTCGAGGTTCAGCTCCTGCGGCACGATGCCGATCGCGGATGCGGCCTGGCGCGGCGCGCGGCGCAAGTCGTGGCCCCAGATCTCGGCCGTGCCGGCGGTGGGCAGGACGAGCCGCGCGAGGATGTTGATCAGCGTCGATTTTCCGGCGCCGTTGGGGCCGAGCAGGCCGAACAGCGAGCCGCGCGGGATCTCGAGGTCGACGCCGTCGAGCGCGGGCCGCATCGGCCCGGTCTGGCCCGAGCCGCGGCGCCGGTAGACCTTCGTCAGGCCGCGCACGCGGATCGCGGCGGCGGGAAGGGGCGAGCTGTCGGCGGCGTGGTTCGGCACGAAGCGGTCCTGCATCGATTGCGGCGGCGGCGCCCATTGGTATCCCCTCGTCCGCCCGCCGTCACGCGCCGCGGCAGAGGGGTTGCGACCCCGGCGCAGGGCGAAATCGTTGAAACGGCGCCGTTCCCCGCTATGATGCGCGCTCCCGCCGCCGGGCGGGGCTGCGCCGCCAGGGGAGCGGCGTCGGCGTCCCCCTCAATATCCGCTCCGCATGCAACCGCCCGAAACCATCGAGGTCGAAACCCGCGTCGTCGCCTGCGACGGCGGCAACGCCGCGCTCGGCCATCCGCGCGTCTATCTCAACATGGGCGACGAGGATTTCGTCGAATGCCCGTATTGCGACCGCCGTTTCGTGCTGAAGCCCGGCGCCGGCGAGGGGCACGCCCACTAGCCTTCCGTCCCCGAACGGCGCCCGCGCAACGGCCGGACGCCGGCTCAAATTCAAACCCGAGGATCAACCACCCATGAAGCTCGTCTCGTTCCTGCGCAACAGCAAGCCCACCTGGGGCGTCGCCGTCGAAGGCGGCGTCGTCGATTGCGGCGCCAAGCTCGGCAAGAAGTATCCCGACTTGAAGGCCGTCATCGCCAATCGCGGCCTCGCCGACGCGAAGAAATATGCCGCGAGCAAGAAGAAGCCCGACGTGCCGGCCGCAAAGGTGAAGTACCTGCCGCCGATCGGCAATCCGGACAAGATCATCTGCATCGGCCTCAACTATAAGAGCCACGTCGCCGAGACCGGGCGCAGCGACGCGCAATATCCCACGATCTTCACGCGCTTCGCCAACACGCAGGTGGGCCACGGCCAGCCGATGATCCGCCCGAAGAACAGCGAGAAATACGATTACGAGGGCGAAGTCGCCGTCGTCATCGGCCGGAAGGGCCGCCACATCGCCAAGGCCGACGCGCTGAAATTCATCGCCGGCTATTCCTGCTACAACGACGGCTCGATCCGCGACTGGCAGCGCCACACCACGCAGTTCACGCCGGGCAAGAATTTCGTCGGCACCGGCGGCTTCGGCCCGTGGATCGTGACGGCCGACGAGATCAAGGATCCGAGCAAGATGACCCTGATCACGCGCCTGAACGGCCAGGAGCTGCAGCGCGCCACGACCGACCTGCTGATCTTCGACATCCCGACGCTGATCAGCTACTGCTCGGAGTGGACGGAGCTGGTGCCGGGCGACGTGATCGTCACCGGCACGCCGGGCGGCGTCGGCTTCGTGCGCAACCCGCCGATCTTCATGAAGCCCGGCGACACCTGCGAGGTCGAGGTCGACAGGATCGGCACGCTCGTCAACCCGATCGCGGCCGAGAAGTAGAAGCGTGTTCGGCGGTAGGGGCGCACGGCTGTGCGCCCCGGTCGAGCTGCGCGGCGCTGAAGCGGGGGCGCACAGCCGTGCGCCCCTACGCGGGAAGCGCATTGCACGCCCGAAGTCGTGCGGCGGACACGGGCCGTGAGTGCCGCCACGCGCTGGAGCGTCCTGTTCCTCGCGCTGTTCGCCGGCGTCTTCGGCGCGTTCCAGAACGGCAAGATGCCGGCCGCGCTGCCCACGCTCGCGGCCGAGCTGGGGCTCACGCTCGTCGAAGCCGGCTGGGCCGTCTCGCTGCTCTACGGCATCACGACCGTGCTCGGCCTCGCGGCCGGCGCGTTCGCCGATCTCTGGGGCGCGCGCCGCTTCGTCGTCGCGGGCCTGCTGATCGTCGCCGCGGCGAGCTTCGCCGGCGGCTTCGCGACCGGGGCCCTGGGCCTGCTCGCCACGCGCTTCTGCGAGGGCTTCGGCCTCATGGCCGTGTTCGTCGCCGCGCCGGCGATCATTCTCCGCGCCGCCGCGCCGCGCGACCAGCGCCTGGCGTTCGGGATCTGGAGCGGCTACATGCCGGCGGGCACGTCGTTCATGATCCTGGTGACGCCGCTGGTCATCGGCGCCGTCGGCTGGCGCGGGCTGTGGTGGCTCAACACGGCGCTGCTCGCGGGCTTCGCGGCGCTGTTCTGGGTCGCCACGCGCCGCATCGCCGATCCGCGCGCCGCCACGGCCGGGCGCATGGCGCGCCTCCGGGGCGACGTCGGCGCGGTGCTGCGCGCGCGGGGCCCCTGGCTGCTGGCGCTCACCTTCGCCACCTACACGGCGAACTACCTCTGCGTCGCCTCGTTCCTGCCGACGCTGCTGATCGCCGGCGGGTTCAGCCAGCTCCTGGCCGGCACGCTGGTGGCCCTCGTCGTCGCCGCCAACGTCGCCGGCAACCTGTTCAGCGGCTGGCTGCTGCAGAAAGGCGCGTCGCGCGGCCTCCTCATCGCGATCGCCGCCGCGTCGATGGGCACGCTCAGCCTCGTCGTCTACGCGACCGGCCTCGGCGCCGGCGCGAAGCTCGCCGCCGCGTTCGCCTATTCGTTCGTCGGCGGGCTCCTGCCGGCGGCGGTCATGGGCGGCGCGCCGGTGCACGCGCCCTCGCCGGCGCAGATCGGCACCACGAACGGCCTCATCCTGCAATGGGGCAATTTCGGCCAGCTCGTCGCGCCGCCGATCTTCGCGGCGCTGGCCACGGCCGGCGGCTGGAGCGCGGCGGCCTGGTTCACGCTCGCGCTCGGCGCGGCCGGCGCGGCGCTCGGCCTCGCGATCCGGCGGCACGAGGGCCGCACGCGTTAGGACTGCGCGCCGCGTCCTTGCGGCCGCGCGCCCGTCAATTCTTGGCGATCCGCACCGTGCCGAGCATGCGTTCGAAGAGCGCGAGCGTGCCGGTGTAGGAAATGCGGAGCGCTTCGATGCTCTTGCCCTCGTCCTCTTCGCCGAGCGCGATCGCCAGCTCGATGGCGATCAGCTTGGTGCCGGTCTTGTCGACGAGCAGCACGAAGGTGGAGAGCGTGTCGTCGTCGAGGGCCCACATGCGCACGGCCTCGATGCCGTCGCCGATCTTGGCTTCCGACGCTTCCGCCTTGGGATTGCGCTTCTTCTCCTCGGCGACCACGGCGGCCAGCGTCTGGCCGGGCTTGAGCCTCTGCGAGGTGACGATGATGCTCCAGCCGTGGTCCTTGGGCCCCCATTCCACCTCGCCGGTCACGTCCTCGGCCGGCGGTTCGGGGTCGATCTCGTAGAGATCGGACGGCCGCTGGATCGAGAGCCCGAGCGCGGGGCGCGTGAAGGTCTGCCACCCGGCGTCCTGCGCCGCCGCGCCGTTAACGAATGCGGCAACCCAAAGGGAGATCAGGGCGACGGCCGCAACGCGTAGCAGAGGCATGCTCTTCCTCACAATCCGCTCACATTCACCACGCGGAATTCCGAGCCGAATTCACCGCGATGTGACTGGCCCCCACAGTACAAGCTTTCTAAGGTCCCCACCATGCAAGGCCGCTCGCTGCCGACCGGAATCGCTTTGGGAATCGTCGCACTCGCGGCCGGGTTGTCGCTGCCCGCGGCGGCGCAGGAAGCGGCCCCCGTCGTCGTCGTCGAGCTGTATACGTCGCAAGGCTGCAACTCCTGCCCGCCGGCCGATGCGCTGCTCGGCGAGCTCGCGCGCCAGCCCGGGGTGATCGCGCTCGGCTTCCACGTCGATTACTGGAACTATCTCGGCTGGCACGATCCCTATTCCAACAAGAAGTTCACCTACCGCCAGAAAGAATATGCGATGGCGCTCCGCCAGACCGGCGTCTACACGCCGCAGATGGTGGTGCAGGGCCGGCGCGGCGAGGTGGGCTCCGATCGGCGCGCGGTGCTGCAGGCGATCGCCGAGGCGCGCAAGGCCAAGCCGTCCGTCGGCGTCGTGCTCGAGAAGGTCGAGGGCAACCGGCTGCGCGCCATCGTCACGGCCGTCAACGGGGCCAAGGGCGCGAACGTCTATTTGGCGTTGTTCGACCGCCGGCACACCACCGCGATTCCGCGCGGCGAGAACGAGGGCAAGACGCTCACCAACCATCACGTCGTGCGCGATTGGAAGAAGCTCGGCCAGCTCGACAGCGAGAAGGCCGAGTTCGCGATCACGGCGGCGGGCGAGAAAGGCGAGAAGCGCAGCGGCGCCGCCGTCCTCGTCCAGCACGGCAAGGGCGGCCCGATCCTCGGCGCGGCCGTCGCCTACGTCGAATAGCGCCGGCCGCGCGCGCCGCGGGGTCTTGAATGCGGCAGGGGCCGTGGGCACATCCCCACGGGCGCCGCCGTCGCGTCTTGCAATCCGGCGGCCGAAACCGGATGCTCCCGAACATGGACCGCGTGGTCCCCAGCATTGGCGTGACGGGCCGGGGCGAGAATGAAGGCCGCCTCACCGCGGTCCTCGGGCCCACCAACACCGGCAAGACCCATTTCGCGATGGAGCGCATGCTCGCGCACGAGTCGGGCATGATCGGCTTTCCGTTGCGCCTGCTCGCGCGCGAGAACTACGACCGCGCGGTCCGCGTGAAGGGCGCCGATGCGGTGGCGCTCGTCACCGGCGAAGAGAAGATCGTCCCGCCCCGCGCGCGCTATTTCCTCTGCACGGTCGAGGCGATGCCGCTCGACCGGGCCGTGGATTTCCTCGCGGTGGACGAGGTGCAGATCGGCGCCGATCCCGAGCGCGGGCACGTGTTCACGCACCGGCTGCTGCATGCGCGCGGGCGGCTCGAGACCGTCGTCATCGGCGCCGAAACCGTGCGGCCGCTGCTGCGCCGCGTGCTGCCCGAGGTCGAGATCGTCACCCGGCCGCGCTTCTCGCGCCTCGCCTACGCCGGCCCCAAGAAGATCACGCGCCTGCCGCCGCGCAGCGCGGTGATCGGCTTCTCGGCCGCGGAAGTCTACGCACTCGCCGAGCTGATGCGCCGGCGGCGCGGCGGCACCGCGGTGGTGCTCGGCGCGCTCAGCCCGCGCACGCGCAACGCGCAGGTCGGCCTCTACCAGTCGGGCGACGTCGATTACCTCGTGGCCACCGACGCGATCGGCATGGGCCTCAACATGGACATCGACCACGTCGCCTTCGCGCGGCTGGCGAAGTTCGACGGGCGGCAGACGCGGCCGCTCACGCCGGCCGAGATCGGCCAGATCGCCGGGCGCGCCGGCCGCCACATGAACGACGGCACGTTCGGCACGACGGCGGGCGAGCTGATCCCGGCCGAGACGATCCAGAAGGTCGAGGCGCACGAGTTCGATCCGCTGCGCTTCCTCTACTGGCGGAATCCCGATCTCGACTTCACGAGCCTCGACGATCTCATCGCCAGCCTTTCGGTGCCGCCGGCCGAGGGGGGCTTCGTCGCGGCGCGCGAGGCCGAAGACGCCGCCACGCTCGCGGCGCTCGCCGCGGTGCCCGAGATCCGCCGCCGGGCCGGTTCGCGCGCCGCGCTCGCGCTGCTGTGGGAGGTTTGCCAGATCCCGGATTTCCGCAAGGTGATGGCGGAGGCGCATGCGCGCTTCGTCGGCCGGCTGTTCCACGACCTCACCGGGCCGGCGGGCCGCATCCGCTCCGACTGGATCGCGCGCCAGGTGGAGCGCATCGACAAGCCCGAGGGCGACATCGGCACGCTGGTCGGCCGCATCGCCGAGATCCGCACCTGGACCTACGTTTCCTATCGCCCGGATTGGGTCGAAGAGGCGCTGCACTGGCAGGAGCGCACGCGCCACATCGAGGACAAGCTTTCCGACGCGCTGCACGAGCGGCTGACCGAGCGCTTCGTCGACAAGCGCACGGCGGTGCTGCTGCGCCGGCTGCACGCCCGCGACGAGCTTCTGGGCGGCGTGCGCGACGACGGCGAGGTGCTGGTCGAAGGGCTGCCGGTCGGGCGCATCGAGGGCTTCCGTTTCGCGGCCATGGCCGACGTGCTCGGCGAAGACGCGCGCGCGGTGCGGGCGGCGGCCGAGCGCGCGCTGCGCCAGGCCTTCGGCGCGCGCGTGGCGCGCTTCGAAGCCGCGCCCGACGAGGAGATGGCGCTCGGCGACGACGGGCGCATCGCGTGGAACGGCGTCGCGGTGGGCGCGCTCGCGCGCGGCGCGCATCCGCTCGTGCCGGCCGTCAAGCCGATCGCCGAGATCGGCATGGATGCCGATCTGCGCGAGCGCATCCGCGTGCGGCTGGCGGCGTGGATCGCGCGCTGCGTGGCGCGGCGCTACGGGCCGCTGGCCGGCGGCGCGCCGGCGGAGCTCAGGGGTGCGGCGCGCGGCGTCGTCTATCAGCTCGCCGAAGCGCTCGGCGCGGCGCCCGCCGCGCAATTGCAAAGCCTCACCGCGACGCTCGCGCCGGAAGACAGGAAGGCGCTGGCGCGGCTCGGCGTGCGCTTCGGCACCGAGACCGTCTATCTGCCGCGGCTGCAGAACGGCCCGACGATGAAGCTCGGCGCGCTGCTGTGGGCCGTGTTCCACGGCCGCGCGCCGGAATCGCTGCCCGAGCTGCCGAGCGGGCCGCGCGCCTGGATGCGCGCCGCGGCGGCGTGGCCGGAATCGTTCTATCGCGCGCTGGGCTATTGCCGCCTCGGCACGGCGGCCCTGCGCGCGGACCGGATGGAGGCGCTCGCGGCCGCGGCGCGGCGGCTCGCGCGCCAGGGACCGTTCGCGGCCACGCCGGCGCTCGCCGCCGCCGCGGGCCTGCCGCTCAAGGTCGTGCCCGAGGCGCTCGAGGCGCTCGGCTACCGCCATCGGCCGGGCGAGGGCGGCGGCGCGTTCCAGCCGCTGCCCGAGAACCGGCGCGCGCGCCGCCGCGCCGCGGAGCCGCAGCCGGCCAATCCGTGCTCGCCGTTCGCGCGCCTCAAGGCGCTGACCGTCCGCCCGTGACGCGCCCCGTTCCGGCCCCGCCCGGCGACGTCGCCCCGGAACCGGCGCTCCGCCTCGACAAGTGGCTGTGGCACGCGCGCTTCTTCAAGAGCCGCTCGCTGGCGGCGGCGTTCTGCGCCGAAGGCCGCCTGCGCCTCAACCGCCGGCACATCGACCGCGCCAGCGCGCCGGTGCGCGCCGGCGACGTCCTGACCTTCCCGCTGGGCAATGCGATTCGCGTCGTCCGCGTGCTCGCGCTCGGCCAGCGCCGCGGGCCGCCGGCGGAGGCCCGCACGCTCTACCAAGACCTGACGGGCGCGGCGGAAAGCGCGGCCGTCGCGCCGCTCTAGGCTTGCCTTCCCGGGCGCGACTGCCCAGGTAACACGGCCGCCGCCAACGCCCCCGTGCCATGTTCGACTGGATCGCCAACCCCGACATCTGGCTGAGCCTCGTGACGCTGACCGCGCTCGAGATCGTGCTCGGCATCGACAATCTCGTCTTCATCGCGATCCTCGCCGGCAAGCTGCCGGCGCACCGCCAGAAGATCGCGCGCCAGGTCGGCCTGGCCCTCGCGCTGCTCACGCGGCTCGCGCTGCTGTTCACGCTCTCGTGGCTCGCCGGCCTCACGGCGCCGCTGTTCGCCGTGTTCGGCGAGGAGATTTCGTGGCGCGACATCGTGCTGATCGGCGGCGGCCTGTTCCTGATGGCCAAGGCGGTGCTCGAGGTCCATCACAAGGTGGAAAGCGCGGCCGACGAGGCGCCGTCGGCGCCGCGCGGCAGCTTCCTGGGCGTCGTCATCCAGATCGCGCTGGTCGACATCGTGTTCTCGTTCGATTCGGTGCTGACCGCGGTCGGCATGGCGCAGCACATCGAGGTGATGGTGGCCGCGATCGTGATCTCGATGGTCATCATGCTCGCGGCCGCCGGGCCGGTGAGCGACTTCGTCAACCGGCATCCGACGATCAAGATGCTGGCGCTGGCGTTCCTGATCCTCATCGGCACGATGCTCACGGCCGAAGGCATGGGGTTCCACATTCCCAAGGGCTACATCTACTTCGCGATGGCGTTCGCGATCCTGGTCGAATCGCTGAATATGCTCGTCCGCCGCCGCACGACGCGGGCGCGCGCGGGCCGTCCGGCGCCGCCGCCGCACTGATGCCGGCGCGCCGGGCGCGGTCCGCTCGCCGGAGCGAGCGGCGGCATGCCGCGCCCGCATCCAAAAAATGCACTTTCCCCGGGCGGCGCCGCTGGCTTATACCGCGCGGAGCCTCGAGTGGGGGGAAGGCGCCGCGGCGCCGTTCGCGCGTCCGCCGCCGGGAATTGGAGTAAGGGAATGACCTACGTCGTCACCGAAGCGTGCATCAAGTGCAAGTACCAGGACTGCGTCGAAGTCTGTCCGGTGGATTGCTTCTACGAGGGCGAGAACATGCTCGTCATCCGCCCGGACGAGTGCATCGATTGCGGCGTGTGCGAGCCCGAGTGCCCGGCCGAGGCGATCGTTCCCGACACCGAGCCCAACGTCGAGAAGTGGGTGGAGCTGGCCAAGAAGTACGCGGAGAGCTGGCCCAACATCAACAAGAAGGGCGATGCGCCGGCCGACGCCGATTCGTTCAAGGGCGTCGCGGGCAAGTTCGAGAAGTACTTCAGCCCCAATCCCGGCAAGCGCTGACGCCGCGGTCGCGCGGCATCGCCAGGCGCGCTTGCGCGCCGCTGCGACTCTAGATTATGGTTAACACTTGTGCGTTCCGCTGGATTTCGGCGGGGCCTTGTGCTATATTCAAAAAATTGCAATGAGGGGCGGTAACTGGGCCCGTAAAGCGCTGGAGTATATGGCGTTTTTCGGGCAAAGGGGCCGCCCAAAGCGTCCCTAAGGCCTGCCGCGGTCGGGCGCAGAAAGCGCGCGAGCCGCGGCCCTCGTAAGAGCATCGGAGGGCACTCCCGGCAGCGCGCCTGCCGGGCAAGGTCCGTTGCGTGCGAGTCGGGCCCGAACCAACGACGATGGCGGCCGGGGCGCCGCCAGCGGGTGATGAGCGACCGGCGGCCGGGAGCAGCCGCCGGTGCAAGGAGAAGCGAGGATTTAGATGGCAGCAGCGCAGGACAAGGAGTTTTCGGCCGGAGACTACGTCGTGTACCCGACGCACGGCGTCGGGCAGGTGACGGGCGTCGAAAACCAGGAAATCGCCGGCCACAAGCTCAAGATGCTGGTGGTCGAGTTCCCCAAGGAGCGCATGACGCTCCGGGTGCCGCTCACCAAGGCGACGGGCGCGGGCCTGCGCCGCCTCTCCAGCCGCAAGATCATGGAGACGGCGCTCAAGACGCTCAAGGGCCGCTCGCGCGTGAAGCGCACGATGTGGAGCCGCCGCGCGCAGGAATACGAGGCCAAGATCAATTCGGGCGATCCGGTCGCGATCGCCGAGGTGGTGCGCGACCTGCACCGCAATGTCGGCCAGCCCGACCAGTCCTATTCCGAGCGCCAGATCTACCAGGCGGCGTTCGAGCGCCTGGCGCGCGAGTTCGCGGCGGTCGAGAAGATCGACGAGCAGCAGGCGACCGAGCGCCTGGAGAAAGTCCTCCGCGCCGCGTAATCCGCCGCGCCGGATCAAGAAGCGAAAGGGCCGTCCCAGAGGGGCGGCCCTTTTCGTTTGTGCGCGAAGGAAGTCGGAGGGAACAGGGAGACGGGGAGAAAAGGCTTCACCACGAAGACACGAACGCCACGAAGGATGAACAATGCGCGCCCTTGGCGCGCAAACATTTCATTTCGTGGCCTTCGTGTCTTCGTGGTGATTCTTGCCTTTCCACTCCCCGTCTCCACGCCTCCTGTTCACTTGCGCTGCGTCTCCGCGCGCTCGGCTTCGGGCTCGGGATCTGCGGCGGCGCGGCGGAGGGCGCGGAGCGAGAACCAGCCGCCGATCGCGAAGCCGAGCGCGATGAAGATCACCTCGCGCACGCGGCGCAGCAGCGCCGCGCCGAGCCCGGCGGCGGCCACGCCGGTGATCGCCGCGGCGGCCAGCGCCAGCGCGCCGTCCTGCGTGCCGAGATTGGCCGGAACGAAGAAGCTCACCGAGCGCGCGAGCTGCAGCAGCCCCTCGAGCACCAGCGCTTCGGCGAGGCTCACCGGATAGCCGAGCAGATACAGCGCGAGCCACATCTCGGCCGTGCCGAGCGTCCAGCGCAGCGCCGCGAGCGCGATCGAGGCCGCGTATCGCCCGCGATGCGCGCGCGCGAAGGCGTTGATCTTGTCTTCGACCGCCTCGATCGCCGCCAGGCTCCTGACCAGACCTTCGGCCCAGGCCCGCCCGCCGAAGCGCCGGCCGAGCCGCGAGGAAAGCCTGAGCTTCGGCGTGACGACGAAGCCGCCGGTCATTCCCGCCAGCACGGCGAGGCCGATCCAGGCGCCGGTCTGGTAGAGCGCCGGCAGGTTGGTCGCCGCCGCCATCACGATCACGGCGAGCAGCACGAACAGGAACTGCCCGATCAGCCCCTGGATGCGGGCGAGCACGAGGCCGGCCGAAGACTCGCGATAGCCGACGCCGTAGTGCGATTTCAGCAGCACGGCCTTGAGCGGTTCGCCGCCGAAGCCGCCGGCCGGCACCACCAGGTTGAAGGCCTCGCCCACCAGCCGCACGCGGATCAGCCGGCGATACCAGCGCAGCGTGTGCGGGATTTCCGGCACCAGCGCGAGCCACACCAGCGCGTCGAGCGCGAACAGCACGAAGAAGACGAGGCAGAGGCCCGCGATGCCGAGCGGCCCCGCCTGCCAGACGAGCGCCAGCGCGGCGCCGAAATCGAGCGTCAGCAGCAGCGCCGCGAACAGCGCGGCGCCGCCGAGCAGATAGAAGAGCTTGAGTAGCTTCACCGGCCGCCGTGCGCTCGCAAGAAACCCGGCGCGAGCCTATCACCGGGCGCGCATTTGCGGCGAGCCGCGGCGCCGAAATGTCGCGCCGCGGCGCCGCCGGAGCGGCGGCTCAGCGGCCTATTGGCCGCGGCACTTCACGGCGAGGCGGTCCGGGGCCACCGCCATCATGATCGAATCCTGGTTGCGGCGAAGCTGAACCACATCGTAGCCCTGCGGGCACAGCTCCTTGGCCTTGGCGAAGCAGAGTTCGAGCTGGCCCGACGGGCAGTTGATGGCGTAGGAGGCGCCCGCCGGCGTTTCCGGGTTGATCTGGGCACAGCCGGCGGCGAGCGCCGCGGCGGCGGCAACGTATGCGAAGCGAAGCATGGACGAACCCCTCGTTGTTCTGCGTCGTGCCCTTCGACGGTGGGCGGAGGCGGCAGGTTATCGGGCTCCGCCACCGCGCCGAAGTGACGGCCGTCACAAACGCCGCTGCGGAGCCTCGAATCGTTGGCGCTCCCGGCAGGACTCGAACCTGCGGCCCACGGTTTAGGAAACCGTTGCTCTATCCTCTGAGCTACGGGAGCACGGCCGGTTGCATAGCAGAAACGTCCGCCGCGCGCCATCGCGCCCATCGCCTCGCCGGCGGCCCGGGCTATATTGACTGGCATGCGCGGGCTTCGTCTCACCGCCGCCGTCGCCGCGGCGATCCTCCTGGCCGCGGGCGCCGCGCGCGGCGAGGAAGCGCCGCTCGGCGCGAAGCTCGGCGGCGCCACCTCGCGGCCGGCCGCGGGCGCGGATTCGTTCGCGCTGCCCGCGGCGAACCTGCCGCCGGATCGGCTCGCGCGCTTCTTCGAGGGCCAGCGCCTCTTCAACCTCGCCTTCGTGAAGGCGCCGTCGCCGGTGCCGGGCCTGGCCGGCCTCGGCCCCACCTTCAACCGGCCCTCCTGCGGCGCCTGCCACACGAAGGACGGCCGCGGCCAGCCGCCGGCCGGCCCCGGCGACGCGCTGATGCAGATGGTCGTGCGGCTCGGCGCCGCCGATCCGCGCCGCGGAGTCTTCGGGCGGCCCGATCCGCGCTACGGCATCCAGCTCAACGACCGCGCGATCGAAGGCGTGCCGGCCGAGGGCCGGGCGGAGATCGCGTGGGAGGAGATCGCGGGCCGCTATGCCGACGGCGATGCGTATCGTCTGCGCCGCCCGCGCATCGCCATCCGCGCGCTCGCCTTCGGGCCGCTCGGCCGCGAGACCGCGCATTCGCCGCGCATCGCGCCGCAGCTCGTCGGCATGGGCCTGCTCGAGGCCGTTCCGGCCGAAGACCTCCAGCGGCAAGCGTCGGCGAACAAGGAGAATCCCGACGGCGTGCGCGGCGTCGTGCGCGGCGCGGGCGGAACGCCGGGCCGGTTCGGCTGGCGCGCCGAACAGCCCAGCGTGCGCGCGCAGATCGCGGCGGCGCTGATCAACGACATGGGACTGACCACCTCGCTGCACCCCGCGAAGAACTGCCCGCCGGCGCAGGCCGCGTGCCGCGCCGCCGATCCCGGCCCGCGCCCGAACGTGCCGGACGAAGCGCTCGACACGATGACGTTCTACGTCAGCACGCTCGCGGTGCCCGAGCGGCGCGACGTCGCGAATCCCGAGGTGCGGCG
>JAEULD010000115.1 GCA_016792765.1 Candidatus Odyssella sp. | reverse complement strand
ACGGACCGGGCCGCGCCGCGGCGCGTCGGCCAGCGTCGTGAACCATGCCGCCGGCGGATTGCGCGCCAGCGAATGCGACCACGCCACCGCGCGCATCAGCGCCTCCGCCTCCTCGGGCAGCCGTTCCGGAATCGCGCGATCGGCGAGCGTGGCCCAGATGCCGCTCCAGCACCGCGCGACCGCCCAGGGATTGTAGCCGCCGCCGCCGAGCACGAGCAGGCGCGGCGCGAGCGGGCGCAGCCGCCGCACGGCGCCCCAATAGGCTTGGTTGGACAGGCCGAGCCGGCTCATCGGGTCTTCGAACAGCGCATCGGCGCCGCATTGCAGGACGAGCGCCTCGGGCGCGAAATCGGCGACGGCCGGCAGGATCGCGTTCCCGAGCAGGAACTCGAACTCGCTGTCGTTGAAGCCTTCGGGCACCGGGAAGTTGAAGACTCGGCGCGCCGGATCGCTCGCCGTGCCGGTGCGCGGCCAGCGGCCCGCTTCGTGAACCGAGGCGATCAGCACCCGCGGATCGCCGGCCAGCGCCTCCTCGACGCCGTCGCAATGGTGCGCGTCGAGATCGACATAGGCGACGCGCGTCAGCCCGCGATCCAGGAATGCGAGGATGCCGAGAACCGGATCGTTGAAATAGCAGAAGCCGCTCGCCGCGGCGCGCCGCCCGTGATGCGTGCCGCCGGCCGGGCTGTGCACGATGCCGCCGTCGCGCAACAGATCGACGGCCAGCAGCGTCGCGCCGCAGGCCGTGGCCGGCCGGCGATACACTTCGCCGAAGACGGGATTGCCGTTCGCGCCGAGGCCGAAGCGCCGGCGCTGCTCCGGCGTCGCGGATTGCGTGCGCTCGCAGTCGGCGACGGCGGCGATGTAGTCCGGATCGTGGAAGCGCGCGAGCTGCTCCGGTGTCGCGATCGGCGCGTCGACGTAGGCGCCCTCCGGCAGCCAACCGAGCGCGCGGCACAGATCGACCGCGAGCGAGACACGCGGAATCGCGAGCGGGTGCTTTCCGCCGTAGCGCGAGTGCCGGTAGATCTCGCTGGCGATGAGACGCGGCCGGTCCATGGCCGTTTTGTCTAGGCCGGACGGCCCTCGGGCGCAATCGCGCATCGACAGCCGCCGGGCGCTCGCTTATGACCGCCCTCTCCCGCCCGACCTTCGCGCTCCATGGAATCCGTCGTCAACGTCGTCCTGCCGGTGTTCGGCATCGTGCTCTGCGGCTATGCCGCGGGGCGCCTGAAGCTGCTCGGCCCCGGCAGCTCCGAGGCCCTGAACGGGTTCGTGTACTGGGTCTCGCTGCCGGCGCTGTTCATGCAGGGGCTCGCGAAGGCGCCGCTCGGTCTGATTTTCGACGGGCCGCTGATCGCCGCGTTCCTGCTCGCCATCGCCGCGATCTTCGTTCTCTCGCTCGTCGTCGCCCGCCTGCTGTTTCCGGGCAGCCTGGGCGCGCATGCGCTGCACGCGCTGGCGGCGTCGTTCCCCAATTCCGGCTACATGGGCATTCCGCTGTTCCTGCTCGCGTTCGGCGAGGCCGGATCGCTGCCGGTCATCGTCGCCAACGTCGCGCAGTCGATCACCGTCTTCTTCCTCGTGCTGTTCCTCATCGAGCTCGAAGGCGGCACCGGGCCGCTCGGCACCCGGCTGCTCAAGATCGCCGGCAATTTGCTGCTCAACCCGTTCCTGATCGGCGCCGCGCTCGGGCTCGGGCTCAACGCCTCCGGCATCGGCCTCGCCGGCCCGTTCGAGACGCTGGTCAAGACGCTCGGCGCCGCCGCCTCGCCCTGCGCGCTGTTCGCGCTCGGCCTCTTCATGGTCGGCAAGCCGATCACGCGCGGCCTGCCCGAGGTGAGCTGGCTCGCCGTCGCGAAGCTCGTCCTGCATCCGCTCGCCGCCTGGCTGATCGCCGCGCACGTGTTCGCGCTGCCGGGCGAGACGGTGCGCGCGCTCGTGCTGATCGCCGCGCTGCCGACCGGCGCGCTGGTTTTCGTGGTGGCGCAGCGCTACAACGTGTTCGTGCAGCGCGGATCGGCCGCCGTGCTCGTCTCGACGGTGCTCTCGCTCGTGACCATCTCCGCCTTGATGATCCTCTACGATGTCTGACGCGCAGGGCCTGCTCGCCGTCTGGGTCGACATTCCGGCGCCGCTCGAGGCCGAATTCAACGACTGGTACGACCGCGAGCACCTGGCCGAGCGCGCCGGCATTCCCGGTTTCCGCACCGCGCGGCGCTACGTCGCCGACGGCGCGGCGCCGAAATACCACGCGCTCTACGAGACGGATTCGCTCGCGGTGTTCGCCGCGCCGGAATACCGGCGCTATCTCGGCCCGCTGATGACCGACTGGAGCAAGCGGATCATGGGCGCATTCGTGAACAACCACCGCCGCTGCTGCCGCTTCGTCGCCGGCGCCGGCGGCGGCATCGGCGGCGCCGTCGCGTCGCTGCGCTTCCCGGCGTCGGACGCGCTCGAAGCGCGGCTCGCGGGCGGCGCGCTCGCGGCGGCGCTGGCGCCGAGCGGCGCGGTCGGCGCCAAGGCGTGGCGCTCCGATCTCGCGGCCACGTTTCCGGACGGCCCGCCGCGCGACGCTATTGCGGAGACCGTCGTCGAGATCGAGGCGACCGGCACCGGCGCGGCCAACGCCGGCGCCGACGCCCTGATCGCCGCGCTGCGCGCGGCGCCGGCGCCTGCCTATCGCGGCACCTATCGGCTCCTGCACGCGCTGCCGGCCTGACGAGCGGCAGCCGCATCACGCCGGCAGCGGCGGCGCCGTCTCCGCGAGGAACGCGCGCGTCTCCGCGATCGCTTCGGCGAGGCCGACGCGGCGCACCTCGACGCCGGGCGGGAACGCGCCGCACAGCCGCGTCGGCAGGCGCGAATCGAGCATCACGAACACGCCGTGATCGTCGGCGCGGCGGATCAGGCGGCCGAAGGCCTGCTTGAGGCGATAGCGCGTCTCGCGGTCGGTGTAGCGCGCGCCGCCGAAATGCGCGTGGCGCGCGCGGTAGAGGATGTCCGGCCGCGGCCAGGGCACGCGGTCGAACACGATGAGGCGCAGCGAGCGGCCCGGCACGTCCACGCCGTCCCTTACGGCATCCGTGCCGAGCAGGCACGCATCCGGCTCGGCGCGGAAGATGTCGACCAGCGTCGCCACGTCGTAGCCGTCGACGTGCTGCGCGAGCAGCGGGATGCCGCGCGCCTCCAGCGGCGCCGCGATGCGCTGATGCACCTGCTTAAGGCGCGCGATGGCCGTGAACAGGCCGAGCGCACCGCCGCCGGCCGCGAGGAACAGCCCGCGAAATGCCGCGGCCACGGCATTGGCGTCGCCGCCCGAGACGTCGCGCACGACGAACAGCCGCGTCTGCCTGGCGTAGTCGAACGGCGAATCCAGCGCCGCGCGCTTGGCCGGCTCGATCAGGTGGCGCGCGCCGGTGCGCTCCTCGGCCGCGGCCCAATCGACCGACGGCTCGCCGGTGCCGTCGCGCAGGCTGGCGGAGGTGACGACGGCGCCGTGCGCCGGCCGCAACACGTGCTCGGCGAAAGGCCGCGTGGGATCGATCCAGTGCCGGTGCAGGCCGATGTCGCTGTCGCGGCCGAAATCGCGATCGATGGCCAGCCAGTCGACGTATTCGGGCGGCGTCTCCTTGGCGAGCGCCGCGAGCATCGAGCGCCAGCCGGCCAGATCGACGAGCGCGCGGCGCCGGATTCCGCGCGCCATCGAATCGAGCCGGATGCGCGACGCCGTGTCGAGCGTCTCGGCCTCCGCCTCGAGGCGCAGCGCGAGGCGCTCGGCCAGGTCGGTCAGCGGCTTCAGCAGCCCGGCCAGCGTCTTGTCGAGCTCCAGCGCCGCCTCGAGCAGCCCGGGCACCGGCGGCTGCACGTCGCATTCGAGGCCGTAGCCGCTGTCGGCATCGGCCGCGCGCGCATGGACCTGCCGGCGCACGCAACCCAGGAACGCCTCGGCGGCGCCCACGCTCTCGCCGTTCGCGGCGCGCGCCAGCCAGCCCTCCGACGGCAACGCGCCGGCGGCGGCCACCGCGGCGTTGAGCAGGCGCTCGGAGGCGGGATCCTCTTCGATCAATCCCTGCAGGCGCGCGCGCAGGCCGCGCGCCCGGCTGCGGCGTGCCGAGCCCGCTTCGGCGCCGCGCACCCAGCGGCGCAGCTCGGCCATCTCTTGGCCGGTGAGATGGCCCGAGAACACCGAGTCGGCGGCGCCGAAGACGTGATGGCCCTCGTCGAACACGTAGCGCAGCGGAAGATCGGCATCGGCGCCGTCGGCCGCGGCCAGCGCCGCCTGGATCATCACCAGCGCATGGTTCGCGATCACGAGCCGCGCGCGGCGCCCGCGCCGCACCGCGTGCTCGATGAAGCATCGCGAATAATGCGGGCAGGCCGAGTAGATGCATTCGCCGCGGCGGTCGGTGAGGCCGGCGACGAGGCCGCGCCCGACGAGATCGGCGAGCCAGCCCGGCAGGTCGCCCGCCACCACCGCGCCGTCGCGCGTGCGCGCGATCCAGCGCGCGAGCAGGCCGAGCTGCGGAACCTCGTTCAGCCGCAGGCGCGCGGCCGTCGCGGCGTCCTCGTAGTTGAGCAGGCAGAGATAGTTCTCGCGGCCCTTGCGCAGCACGACCTTGCGCCGCTTCTCGGCCGGATCGGGATAGAGCTTGTCGAGCTCCTGGTCGATCTGGTGCTGGAGATTGCGCGTGAAGGTGCTGATCCACACGGCGCCGCCGTTCTTCTCGGCCCACACGCTGGCGGGCGCCACGTAGCCGAGCGTCTTGCCGACGCCGGTGCCCGCCTCGGCCACGGCGACCTTGGGCGCGTCGAGGCGGTCGCGCGGCGTGAACGCATGCGTGACCGCGGCCGCGTATTCGCGCTGCTGCGGGCGCGCCTCGGCGCGCGCGCCGAGCAGCGCGAGAAGGCGCGCGTCGGCTTCCGCCGTTTCCACGGCGATGTCGCCCGACGGCGGCTCGGGGCCGCGCTCGGCCCATTCGGGCAGGTCGCGCCACACGTCGAGGCCGGCGACCGCGCGCGAGGCGCCGCGCGGATGCATCTCGATTCCGAGCGCCGCAAGAACGGCCGGCGCCCAGTTCCATCCGCCGGCGGCCATCGCCTGCGCGACCGGGCGCAGCTCGGGCTCGTAGGCCCGCTCGTCGGCGGCGAGTTCCGCGAGCAGGGCCCGGACCGACGTCTCCAGCGCATCCGCCTCGGCCTCGAGGCCGCGCGGGCTCGGCAGCGACAGCGCCTCGGCGACGCCGCGAGCCGTCGGCAGGCAGAAGCGCGCCGGCCGCACGAACGCGAACAGCTCGAGGACGTCGAACGCCGGGAACGGCTTGAGGCCGAGCCGGCGCTGGAACGCCGGCCGGAAGCAGACGAGCGGCCCCGCCCCCGCCTCGAGCCGGCGCCGCGCCTCGTCGAGGCCGATGCGGCGGCTCGCGCCGCCGGGCTCGCGCCACAGCGCCTCGGCGACGCCGAGCACGAGCGCCGGCAGGTCGGGCGAGCGGCTGCCGCGGTCGGGAGGAGGAACGCGTTCCATCGAACGCACACTAGAGGAGCGGCGGCCGGGGCGACAGATTTGCCCTAACGCCGCGCATTGGCTAGAAAATGTCCCAAGAACCGCCGGCTGCGCGACACGCGTCAGCACACCGAGCGCCCGGCACCTCGAACTCGCATTGGACTCGGCCAGGCTCGCTCGCCCGACGCTGGATGAACCATCGATTCTCCGATTCCCGGCCGGGGCCGGTTCGAAAGCCCGCCCCGTGACCGCCCCTCCGGTCAAGCCCGACGACACGCTGCTGATCAAGCGCCTGATCGGCGGCGAGGCCGACGCATGGTCGGAGTTCGTCGCGCGCTTCTCGTCGGCGATCTTCGGGGCCGTGATCAACACGCTGCGCAAGGCCGGCTTCAACGCCGACGACGGCGTCGACATCGCGCAGGACGTCTATGTCCGGCTGTGCAAGGACAACTACCATCTGCTGCGGCAGTTCGATCCGCAGCGCGCCAGCCTGCGCACCTGGCTGGGCGTGGTTTCCAGCAGCACGGCGATCGACTATCTGCGGCGCAACAAGCGGCAGGGGCTGCCGCTCGAGGCGGTGCCCGAAGAGCTCTACAAGGTGGAGCCCAAGACGCCGGAACAAGTGAAGATTCCGCCCGGCCTGCTGTCGGAACGGCAGGCCCTGGTCCTGCGTCTTCTCTACGACCGCGACATGGACGCGGCCGAGGTGGCGGCCATGCTCGGGATCGATTCCCAGACGGTCCGCAGCACCCACCACAAGGCCCTGGTGAAGCTGCGCAAGTACTTCACCGAAGGCGAACATTAACCGGGGATGAACGGAGGCCCCCCATTCGTATAGGGTGGCAATTGGGGAGACTAAGGTGACGGACACTGTGACCATGAACCCGGAAGACCGGGCATTATGGGATCGCTACGTTCGTCTGAGACGGGGGGCACCCGCGGGTGCCGGTGAACGGGAGACGGTCGGCGGCGACGAAGCCGCCCTGATCGCCGCCTATCTCGACCATCGTCTCGACGAATGGGCGTGCGCCGCGTTCGAGCGGCGGCTCGTCGACGAACCCGTATTGCTCGAAGCGCTGATCGCGGCGCGCGATGCCGTGGCGGGGCCGGAACTGGCCGCGCCGCAGGCGGTGACCGCCTATGCGCTGAACCTGATGCCGGCGCGCGGCGCCGAGCCCGCGCGCGCGCCGTCCCATGGCGCCGCGCCGCGTCGCCGCTGGTTCCTGCCGGCGCCCGCCTTCACCTGGTCGCTCGCGACCGTGGCCTTCCTCGCCGCTTTCGCCTCGGGCGCGTTCCTGACCTGGGAGCTCACCGAGCCGCCGGCGATGGCGCAGAAGGATCCGATCAAGGACGAGCTGCGCCCTGGCAATAATTCGATCTTCGACGACCCGGCCAAGACGATCTTCGATGGCATGGACGCCGACGAGTAATCGGCGATTAACGATACGCGGCGCGAAGGAAACGCCGCTTCGGCGCGTATGATCTCGCGGGGACGGTGAACAGCCGCGGGGTTACACGATGAGGCCGGTACGTTTCGCGCTCCTCGCCGCGCTCGTGGCGCTGCCGGCGCTGGCCGCCGCCCAGGCGCCGTCCGCGTCCCCGACGCTCACCGCCGACGATGCGCGGCATCTGCTGGTGCGCACGGGTTTCGCCGCGCTGCCGGCCGAGATCGCGAAATTCGAGGGCCTGTCCCGCGCCGAGGCCGTGAAGCGCATCCTCGCCGGCGCCCGCGCCGAAGCCGTGACGCCGCCGCCGGCCTGGACCCGCGAGGTTCGCGATCTGCGTCCGCCCGGCCGCGCGGCAAGCCCGGAAGAACGCCGGGCCTGGCAGCGCCAGCGGGTCGAGGAAGGCCTCGAGCTCGTCGGCTGGTGGTATCGCGAGATGATCGCGACGCCGTCGCCGCTCACCGAGCGCATGACGCTGTTCTGGCACAACCACTTCACCTCGGCGTTCCGCAAGGTGCGCGCGCCCGTGCTGCTCTATCGGCAGAACGCGACGCTCCGGCAGCACGCGCTCGGCAGCTTCGCGAAGCTCGTGCATGCGATGGCCGCCGATCCGGCGATGATCGTCTATCTCGACAGCCTGCAGAACCGGCGCGGCTTCCCGAACGAGAACTTCGCGCGCGAGCTGCTGGAGCTGTTCACGCTGGGCGAAGGACAGGGCTACACCGAGGCCGACATCAAGGAGGCCGCGCGCGCGTTCACCGGCTGGAGCCTCGAGCGCGAGACCGCGTCGTATCGCTTCCGTCCGTTCCTGCACGACGGCGGCGAAAAGACCTTCATGGGCCGGACCGGCCGATTCAACGGCACCGACGTCATCGACATCGTGCTGCAGCAGCCGCGCGTGGCCGACTACATCGCCGAGAAGGCCTGGCGCGAATTCGTGTCCGAGAAGCCCGACCCGGCCGCGACCGGGCGCATCGCGGGCCGGTTCCGCGCGAGCGGCTACGACATCAAGGTGCTGCTCGGCGAGCTGCTGCTCGCGCCGCAATTCTGGGCGCCGGAGAACCGCGGCCGCCTCGTGCGCTCGCCGGTGGAGCTCATCGTCGGAACGCTGCGCCAGTTCGATCTGCCGCAGCCGGACGATCGCATCCTCGCGCTGCTCGGCCGCGCGCTCGGGCAGGAGCCGTTCAATCCCCCCAACGTCAAGGGATGGCCGGGCGGCACCGCCTGGATCAACGCGAACACGCTGCTCGTACGTCAGCAATTGCTGCGTCGCCTCACCGCGGGCGAGATTCCCGCCGCCGGGCGCCAGACCGCCGAGGGCGAGATGGAGGCCGAAGCCCCGTCGATGACCCCGGAAGAGCGCACGCGCCGCCAGCGCGCGCTCGAGCGCCGCATGGCGCGGCGGCTCGACGGCGCCGATCTCGACGCCTGGTACGCCAAGCTCGATCGCCGCTGGCAAACGCCGGAGCGCGTGACCGCCCTCCTCGTCGCGGTGAAGCCGGTCAATCCGCCGCGTCCCGACAGCGATCCCGCGCGGTTCGTGCGCGATCTCGTGCTCGACCCCGCGTTTCAGCTGAAATAGGTGCCGCGATGCGCCGCCGCGAATTCCTGCTCGCCGGATCCGCCGCCGCCGCTTTCGCGCTGCGTTCGCCGCAGGCGCTGGCCCAGGCCCGCGCCGCCGGCTGGCGCGCCGATCGCACGCTGGTGCTCGTGGAGCTGGCCGGCGGCAACGACGGCCTCAACACCGTCGTGCCCTACGCCGATCCCGCCTATCAGCGCCTGCGCCCGGCCATCGCGATCAAGCGCGAGGCGATCGTGCAGCTCGACGAGAAGCTCGGCCTGCATCCCTCGCTGGCCGCGCTGGGCGAGGCCTGGAAGGCCGGCGAGCTCGCGATCGTACAGGGCGTCGGCTACGACAATCCCAACCGCTCGCATTTCCGCTCGATCGACATCTGGGACACCGCCTCGGGCAGCAACCGGCTCCTGACCGAGGGCTGGGTCTCGCGCGTGATCGGCGCGAGCCGGCGTCAGGCCGAGCGCCTCGCCGACGCCGTCGTGCTCGGCGGCGGCGCCGGCCCGGTGGGCGGCGCGGGCCTGCGGGCCGTGTCGATGCCCGATCCGCAGCGCTTCCTGCGCCAGGCGGAGGGCATGAAGGCGGCGGATGCGCATCCCGCGAATCCCGCGCTCGCGCATCTGCTGAAGGTCCAGCACGAGATCCAGGACACCGCCCGCGAGCTGCGCGGCGTGCTTGCGCGCGCGCCCGACGTGCGCGGCGAATTTCCGCCCGGGCCGCTCGGGCAGCAATTGCGCGTCGCCGCGCGGCTGATCGCGGCCAAGGCCGTGGTTCCGGTCGTGAAGGTCGCGCTCGGCGGCTTCGACACGCACGCCAATCAGCCCGGCCCGCACGCCAATCTGCTCCGCCAGCTCGGCGACGGGCTGGCGGCGTTTCGCAAGGCCGTGACCGGCGCCGGGCGCTGGGGCGACGTGCTCGTGATGACCTATTCCGAGTTCGGCCGGCGCGCCGCGCAGAACGGCAGCAACGGAACCGACCACGGCACCGCGGCGCCGCATTTCGTGCTCGGCGCGCGCGCGAAGGGCGGCCTCCACGGGCCGGCGCCCGATCTCGCCGATCTCGCCAATGGCGACGTCAGACACGCCATCGACTACCGGCGCCTATACGCGACGGCGGCGCAGACCTGGTGGGGCTTCGCGCGCACCGGCGCCTTCGACGGGCACGCGCCGTTGCCGATCCTGAAGGCCTAGCCAGGCCGAGGCGAGAGAGAGCTTATCGCCGCTTGAGAAACGCCGGCACGTAATCGCCGAAACCCGTCTGCTTCTCGGCGTCGGCCTGATCGCGTTGCGGCTGGCGCTGCGCCGGTTTCGGCGCGGCCGGCGGCGCCGGTTGACGCTGCGACGGACGCTGCTCGGCGCGCGGCTCTTCGCGATGCCGGTCGTCGCGCCGCGGCACCTGCTTGCGCGGCGCATTCTTGGGCCGTTCCTCGCGCCGCGCTTCCTGCGATCGCGCTTCTTGCGGCCGCGCCTCCTGCGGCCCCGCCTCTTCCGGCGCCGGGCGCGCGTCTTCGCCGCGTCCGCGGCCTCGCCCCCGGCGTCGGCGGCGGCGACCGCCGCCGTCCTCGCGCGGCGACGCCTCGGCCTCGCCGCCGGGCGCACGCTCTTCCGGCGCAGGTTCCGCCGGCGCCGCGGCCGCGCCGTGGCGCGGGATGCCGCGCCGGATCAGGCGCTCGATCGCACCGAGGTTGCGGCCGTCGTCGGGCGTCACCAGCGTGAACGCGCGGCCCGAGCGCCCGGCCCGGCCGGTGCGTCCGATGCGGTGCACGTAGTCTTCGGCGTTGTAGGGCACGTCGAAATTGAACACGTGCGTGATGTCGTCGATGTCGAGGCCGCGGGCGGCGACGTCGCTGGCGACGAGAATCGGAATCTCGCCGAGGCGGAAGCGCTCGAGCGTCGACGTGCGCTTGTCCTGGGTCATGTCGCCGTGCAGCGCGCCGGCCTGGAAGCCGTGGCGCGCCAGCGATTTGAAGAGGATGTCCACGTCGCGCTTGCGATTGCAGAAGATCAGCGCGGTCTTGATCGTCTCCGTACGCAACAGGCCGCGCAGCACCTCGCGCTTCGCGGTCTCGCCCGGCACCGGCACCACGAAATCCTCGATCGTCGTCGCCGTGGTGGCGGGGCGCGCGACGGTGATCTCCTTGGGCGACGACAGGAACTTGTCGGCGAGGCGCCGGATCTCCGGCGGCATCGTCGCCGAGAAGAACAGCGTCTGCCGCAGCGGCGGCAGCAGCGTGACGATGCGCTCGATGTCGGGGATGAAGCCCATGTCGAGCATGCGGTCGGCTTCGTCGATGACGAGCACCTTGATGTCGCGCAGCAGGATCTTGCCGCGCTCGAACAGGTCGAGCAGCCGGCCCGGCGTCGCGATCAGCACGTCGACGCCGCGGTCGAGCGCCTTCTCCTGATCCGACATGCTTTCGCCGCCGATGATCAGCGCCTTGGTCAGCTTGGTGTGCTTGCCGTAGGTCTCGAACGCGTCGGCCACCTGCGCGGCCAGCTCGCGCGTCGGCTCCAGGATCAGCGAGCGCGGCATGCGCGCCTTCGCCCGCCCCGCCGAGAGGATGTCGATCATCGGCAGCGTGAAACCGGCGGTCTTGCCGGTGCCGGTCTGCGCGCAGCCGAGCACGTCGCGGCCGGTGAGCACGACGGGAATGGCTTGGGCTTGGATCGGAGTCGGATCGACGTATCCGGCTTCGGAAACGGCCTTGAGGACCGGCTCGCTTAGTCCCAGTTGGGCAAAACTCATGCGGCTCTTTTTTGAGATTGGATCGCCGTGGGCGGACGGTTGCCGGATGGCAGAAGCCGCAGCAGGCGCCAGCAATATCGCGCGTTGGCAGGAATTTTCAAGCGGGGCGCGGCGTTAACACCCAGGCCGCCCGGCATCGCCCGGTTTGCGAACCCGCGCCGCTTGCGTAATCTGGCCCCGCCTGCGCACCGCATTCGTTGATCCCATCGCCATGATCGCCCCCGCCGCCGCTCGTTTCGCCTGCCTCTGCCTGCTGATCGGGGCCTCCGGGCCCAGCCCGGCCGCGGCCCAAGGCCTCGACGGATCCTGGAGCGGGACGACCAGCGGCACCCCCAGCGGCGGCAACTGCCGGCCGTTCACCTTCACGGTCACGATCCGCGGCGGCGAGGCCAGCGGCAGCGCCACCACCCCGCATTCCGGGGCTCCGGTCTCGTGGACCGTGGGCGGCGCCGTGCAGGGCCAACGCGTCATCCTGCTGGTCGAATCGACCGACCGGCGGCTGCGCAACCCTTCGACGCGCTGGCGCGGCGAGCTGCGCGGCGGCGGCCTGCACCTGGAACAGGTCGGCAGCCAAGCCTGCAATCCGACGCGCGCCGGCGTCTTGCGGCGGTCCTGAACGGGCATGGGCGACCGGACGCCGCTGATCCTCCTGCCCGGCCTGCTGTGCGACCGGGCCCTCTGGCAGCACCAGATCGACCATTTGGCCGATCTCGCCGAGGCGACCGTGCCCGACCTCGGCAGCGACGAGACCGTCGAGGCCATGGCGCAGCGCGTACTCGATGCGGCGCCGGCCCGTTTTGCGCTGGGGGCGCTCTCGATGGGCGGCTACGTCGCGCACGCGATCATGCGCGCGGCGCCCGAGCGCGTCGACCGCCTGGCGCTGTTCGATACCTCCGCCCGGCCCGACACCGACGAGCAGACCGCGCGCCGGCGCGGACTCATCGAGCTCGCCGAGAAGGGCAAGTTCAAGGGCGTTACGCCGCGCCTGCTGCCGCTGCTGCTGCACCCCGACCGGCTCGGCGACAAGGCGCTGACGGATGCCGTCATGGCCATGGCCGAGCGCATCGGGAAGGCGGCGTTCCTGCGCCAGCAGAAGGCGATCATGGCCCGGCCCGACAGCCGGCCCCATCTGCCGCGCTACCGCTGCCCGGCGCTGGTCGTCGTCGGCCGGTCGGACGCGATCACGCCCATCGAGGTTAACGCGGAGATGGCAAATCTCATTCCGGGCGCGCGACTTGTCGTCGTAGAACACTCGGGGCATTTACCGACGATGGAGCAGCCGGTGGCGGCAACCGCACTCTTGCGCTACTGGTTGCAGGGCTGAAGAATCGGGGTATGAGGGGGATCGCATCTGCAGCAGCGTTGGCGATCGTGCTGTGGACGCAGGCGGCGTCGGCACAGAACGATCGTCCGCGCCCGAGCTTCGACTGCGCCGGCGTGGACGGGCGGGTGCAGATGACCATCTGCAACAGCCAGGACCTGTCGGAGCTCGATCGCGACCTCGCGCGCTACGTGCTCGCCCTCAAGACGACGCTGTCCGACGATGCCGTGCGCGCGCTCGACGCGAGCCAGACCGCGTGGGAGAACGCGCGCGACCGGCAATGCAATCGCGTGATCGGCGAGATCGATCCCGATGGGCCGGTCTATCGCTGCCTGCTCGGCATGTATCGCAATCGCCTCGTGCAGCTGGCGCAGCAGAACGAGCGCCAGCGCGCCGAGCGCGGGCGGGCGATTTCGGGGTATTACCGCTTCGTGGAGCGCGGCGTCTCGGGCGAGATGTGGATCATCGCGTGGCCGGAATCGATCGTGACCGTGCTGATCGACACGCTCACGCTCCCCGACGCGCCCACCTGCGCGTTCCGCATGGAAACGACCGACGGCGGGCGCGACATCGACGGTTTCGCGCAGCACGCGCCCGAATGCCGTGTCGCGATTTCGCTCGAAGGCCGCGCCGCGAGCGTGGCATCCTCCAACTGCGCCGCGGTGTGCGTGCTCAACGGCCGCATCGACGGCGTGTATCGGCGGTGACGACGGCCATGGATTTCGCGACCCTCGCTCTGACGTGGAAGCCCAACCAGTTCCTCGTGCTGCCGGCGGGCTTCGCGGCCAAGGCGAGAGCGCATCTCGTCAGCCCGTCTTTCGGCCGGCCGCCGGACCAGGTTCTCGACGCACTGAAGAGAGTCGCGCTGGCCGAGCCGCGCACCGCGCTGCTCGCCGAGGACCGCGCCAAGCGCCGGCTGGCCCTCGTGCAGCGCAGCAAGACGTTTCGTTTTCCCGACTACATCGACGTCGAGGCCGTGCCGCTCACCGGCGGCCAGACGGCGCTCGCCATCTACAGCCGCGCGCGGTTCGGGATCCGCGATTTCGGCGTCAATCGCGCGCGCGTCGAGCGCTGGCTCGCCGCGTTGAAGCGCGAATTGGGCTGACGCGATCGGCTCAGTCGAACGCGCGCTTGCCGGCGCGGCCGAGGGCGGAGATATCCTTGCCGATGCCCTCGACGGTCCCGCACGCGGCCGTGGCTCCGAGAGCCAGCCCGCCGAGCAGCAAGGCGCCCGTCACCTTGAGAACGACGATCCAACGCAGAACCATGGGACACTCCCGGCCGCCCCACCCCTTGGGGCGGCAATCGAAATTTCTTCTACAGTTTGTAGTCGACCGGCCTTGGCCGGCGCAAGAACAATGTTTGTACGAAAGCGCGGCCGCGCGTGTTTCCAGGCGCCCGTCGGCGTGCCGTCGGCTACCGCTTCCTGAAAAATGCCTCGGCGCCGCTGCGATGATCCTGCTTCTTCGCGATCGCCGCCCGTGCCCGCGCGATCTCGGCTTCGAGGCCGGCGATGTAGTCTTGCAGCTCCGCGACGCCGAGCCCTTCGAGGTCGCGCGGCTGCGGCTTGGTCTTCTTGGGCTCGAGCTCTTCGGGATCGATCGCCATGGCCGCTTTCCCCTCGCGCGCCAAAGGATAGCGCGGCCACGGCATTTCGTCATCGCCATGTGACCCGGGTCACTGCGGCGCGGCCGCGGCTCGGCTACATTCTCCCTCGACACAACGGAAGTCTCCCCTCCTCTCATCCGCTGTGTCGGCCCCCCAGGCCGAAAGCCCCGCCGGTACCCGCCCGGCGGGGCTTTCAATTTGTATCGAGAAATTTAACACTAATATTTCAGTCTCCTCGCCACCACCGAGGCGGGGCGTATGGCGACCGTATGGGATGCGGCACGAGCGCTGCTGGCGACGTCGGGCACCGAAGAGGCCGCGACGACGGCCGCGCTCGAATTGGCGGCACTGTGCCGGCAGTCGCGCGAATTCGCCGAGGCCGAGTTCTGGCTGGCCGCGGCGGACGCGGTGGCCTGGGAGTGCAACCCGCAGCCGCTGATCGCCCCGCAGTTTCGCGCCGGCCGGAACGCAGCCGAAGCGGGGCGCCATCGGACCACCCGGACGCGCCTCGAGCTGCCGAAACATCGCTCGACCGTGCTGCGCTTTCGGCGCGATTTGCGCGAGCTTCGGGACCGCTATCGTCCGTCGCATTCGCCGGCAGGGCCGGCGGAAGACGATCGCGAAACCTAGGCCGTCCGCCGCTGTCGCCGTCGGCTTGACACGCGAATATATTGCAATTACAAATATTGCAAAATCAACATTCATCCGCGGAGGCGACGACCATGGAGTTCGGGTATTTCACGCTGAGCGACAACCACTATCGCAACAATCCGCGCACCGCGAACGACTTCGTGCTCGAAATCCGCGAGCAGGCGCTGCTGGCGGACAAGCTCGGCTACCACTCCTGCTGGATCGGCGAGCATCATTTCGATTCGCTCGGCGTCAACTCCCGCCCCGATCTCGTCCTCGCCAGCATCGCGCCGCTGACCAAGCACGTGCGCCTCGCGCCGGCCGTCTCGGTGCTGCCGCTGCACAACCCGGTGCATGTCGCCGAAGTGTGGGCGACGCTCGATCTTCTTTCCGGCGGCCGCGTCGACTTCGCCTGCGGCCGCGGCTACGACCGCCGCGAATACATTCCGTTCGGCGCCGACTTCATGAAATCGGCCGAGATCTTCGAGGACGGCATCGACGTGATCCTCAAGGCCTGGAACTCGCCGGGCCCGTGGTCGCACAAGAGCCAGTTCTACGACATTCCGGAAATGGAGATCACGCCGAAGCCGGTGCAGAAGCCGATTCCGTTCTACGTGGCGTCGTTCTCGAAGACGAGCATCGCGATCGCGGCCAAGCGCGGCCTCAACATCATCTACGCGCCGTTCGCCGCCGGCATGGTGTTCGGCGGTCTCGACAAGGCCGTGCAGGCCTATCGCGACGCCTGCGTCGCCGAGGGCCACAAGCCCGGGCGCGCGATGTGTTCGTATTTCATCTACATCGCCGACAACGCCAAAGAGGAGGACTACGGCCGCGAAGCGCAGCTCCGCTATTTCAAGGAGTGCGCGCTGCCGGCGTTCAACTTCAAGGCCGGCGAAGCGCCGCCGACGATGCAGTATTTCCTCAAGATCTCGTCGATCCTCGAGAACATGCGGAAAGAGGATCTCTCCGACAAGTCGATCCTGCTCGGCACGCCGCAGCAGATCGTCGACACGCTGAAGCGCGTCGAGGCGTCGGGCGTCGAAGAGGTGATCCTCTACTTCAACGTCGGCTGCAAGCCGCACAACCTGGTCAAGGAGCAGATGCACCGCTTCATGGAGCAGGTGGCGCCGCACTTCCAGGGCAAGCACAACGCGCGCCGCCTGGCCAAGGCGGCCGAATAGCGGCGGCGGCCCGCGCGATGACCGCGTTCGACATCACGCGCTACCTGCCCTACCTCGTCAACCGCACCGGCGTTCGCATCGCCACGGCCTTCGGCGACGTGCTGCGCGAGCACGGCGTCACGCTGCCGATGTGGCGCGTGCTCGCCGCGCTCGACCATGCCGACGGCCAGCGCATCTCCGACCTGGCCGCGATGACGTCGATCGACGTCTCCACGCTGTCGCGCATTCTCGACGCGATGCAGGAGAAGGGCTTCGTCGAGCGCCGGCGCGGCGGCGGCGACGCGCGCGTCGTGACGGTGCACGAGACCGCGGCCGGCCTTGCGCTCACGCGGCGGATCATCCCCAGCGCCCGCCACTACGAAGACGTGGCGCTGCGCGGCTTCAGCGCCGAGGAAGCGGCCGCGCTGAAGGCGATGCTGGAGCGCGTCTACCGCAACGTCGCCGCGCTCGAGGACCAGACCGCGCCGGAAGGCGAGACGAAGGCGGCCTGACCGCTTTCGGCCGCGCGCGGCGCGCTCAGCCGCCGCCGCGCCGGATCAAATGCGGGCGCGTGCTCGCCGGAAGCCTCTGCTCGTCGCGCAGCTCGGGCGCGGCGCGCAGCACCTCGGAAAACCCGGTCGCGCCGAAGCCGATCTCGCCGCCCGGCGGCACGGTGAGACCGATCCGCCACAGGAAGCGCGGCGGCCCCGCGCCCTGCGGCCCCGACGGATCCGGCATCCGGACGATCGCGTCGATCGACAGCTCGTTGAGCATACCGCGAAACGCGCTCGTTCCGAAATCGACGGCGATGCGCAGATCCGCGACCTCGTGGAAGACGAGCGTCGCCGGCGCCACGCGGAATCTGCACCGGCCGTCCGCGCCGCAGACCCATTCGACGATGTGGTCGATATCGAGCACGAGGTCGCTGCGCCAGACGCCGCGGTCGGGATCGGGCGCGTCGAGATGGAGCGCGTAGATCGTGTCGTCGTGCCAGCGATACGCGTCGTGGTCGCCGCCGCCCGGTGTCATCGGCCGCCGCCCGCTTTCACCGGTTGCGCGGCGCGGCTTTCTCGTAGGCCTGCTTCATCGCGTCGCCGAGGCGGCCGGGCCCGGGAAGCACGGCGCCGCCATCCACCGGCAGGATCGCGCCGGTGATGTACTCGGCGAGCGGCGAGGCCAGGAACAGCGCGGCATAGCCGATCTCGTCCTTGGATCCGTAGCGCTGGAGCGGCGTGCCTTCGCGCGCCAGCTTGCGCTCGGCCTCGGTCGGCGCGAGGCGGGCCATGCCTTCGGTGTCGGCGATCGGGCCCGGGATGATGGCGTTGCAGCGCACGCCGAGCGGCCCCCACTCCACCGCCAGCGTCTTGGTCAGCATGTCGACGCCGGCCTTCGCCGCGTTGACATGCGCCTGGTAGGCATAGGGATGCAGCGCCTGGGGCGCCGAGATCGCGATGAACGACGCGCCCGGCTTCCGGAGAAATTCGAACCCGGCGCGCGCGACGTTGAACGTGCCGATCAAATCGATCTCGACGACCGTGCGGAACGCGTTCGACGACATGCCGAGCGCCGGCGCCACGAAATTGCCCGCGGCGCCCGAGATCAGCACGTCGATCGGTCCGCGCGCCTCCTTGGCGGATTTCAGGACGGCCTCGACCTCGGCGTAGTTGCGGACGTCGGCCGCGCCGCCCCAGGCCTCCGCGCCGGCCGCCTCGAGCGCTTTCACCGCCGCCGCGACCCGGTCGGCCTTGCGGCTGCAGACCGACACTTTCGCGCCGCAGCGCGCGAACACTTCGCCGATGCCGAGATTGATCCCCGACGATCCGCCGGCGACGAACACGTGCTTGCCGCGCGCGGACGCGGCGAGGTCGAACGAGGTCATGGACTGCATCCTTTCACAACTGCCGGCCGCGCGTTCCGAGAGCGCGTCACGCGTGCTCGGAACCGCAAAATGCGATCACCCATTCGTCCGGGAAGCGCACCGAAGTGCCTTCGATCTCGGCGCCCGCGGGAACGAAACGCCGTACCGCCGCGATCGGCGCCGCCACGTAGATCGGCGTCATCCCGTCGGGCTGCACGTGGGAGACGCGCAGCCTGATTCCGGCGCGCGTCAGCGCCTCGACGAAGCCGCGCGGCAAGGGATCGAGCACCGAAAGACGCTCCGGCGGCTCCCGGTCCGGCGGCGCGCTC
>JAEULD010000329.1 GCA_016792765.1 Candidatus Odyssella sp. | reverse complement strand
CTCGCGCGCGCACAATGGGTGCGGATCGCGCCGCTCTCCTCGCTGCCGCCGGCCGACCTCGCCGCCTATCTGCGCCGCGCGCACGCCCTCGTCGCGGCCAAGCTGCCGCGGAAACTGCGCGAGGCGCTGGCTACGAATCGTACCGCATCAGCGACGTCACCGGCACGTCGAGCTTCTCGCGGCCCTTCAGGAACGTCAGCTCGATCAGGAACGAGCAGGCCGCGACGTTCGCCTTGACGAGCCGCAGCAGGTGAACGGCGGCCGCCATCGTGCCGCCGGTGGCGAGCAGGTCGTCGAGCACCACCACCGTGTCGCCCGGCTTCACCGCGTTCTCCTGCACCTCGATCGTGTCGGTGCCGTATTCGAGCGAATAGGTGTAGCGGATCGTCTCGCCCGGCAGCTTGCCCTTCTTGCGCAGCATCACGAAGCCGAGGCCGAGCTCGAGCGCCACCGGCGCCGCCACGAGAAAGCCGCGCGATTCGATTCCGGCGAGCACGGTGGGCTTGAACGGCTTGATCGCCGCGGCGAGCTCTGTGACGGCGTGGCGCCAGGCATCCTTGTGGGCGAGCAGCGTGGAAATGTCGTAGAAGAGAATGCCCTTCTTCGGGAAATCGGGCACGTGGCGGATATGGTCCTTGAGATTCATGGCGTGATGCTTCCCCTCGCGGCGCGCGCAGCGCCCGAAGCTAGGCGAAGCCCCGCGGGCCGGCAAGGCGGCGGCTCGTGATCGCGGACTGGCCGCCCTTCATTCTCGGTGTGGCGCCCAACGGCGCGCGCAAGACGAAGGCCGATCATCCGGCGCTGCCGCTGACCGCGGACGAGATCGCGCGCGACGCGGCCGCCTGCCGGGCGGCGGGCGCCGCGCTGATCCATCTCCACATCCGCGACAAGGCCGGCAAACACCTGCTCGACGCCGAGGCCTTCCGCGCGGCAACGGCGGCGATCCGCCGCGAGGCCGGCGACGATCTCATCGTCCAGATCACGACCGAGTCGGTCGGCATCTATCTGCCCGGCTACCAGATGGCGATGGTGCGCGAGGCGCGGCCCGAAGCGTGCTCGGTCGCCATCCGCGAGATCGTGCCCGGCCCGCCGGCCGAGCGCGAGGCGGCGGCGTTCTTCGCGTGGATGGCGCGCGAAGGCGTGACGCCGCAGTACATCCTCTACACCGCCGACGAGGTGCGCCGCTTCGCCGATCTACGCCAGCGCGGAATCGTGCCGGATACGGCGCCTTTCGTGCTGTACGTGCTGGGCCGCTACAGCGCGAACCAGACCTCGGACCCGCTCGATCTCGCCCCGTTCCTCGCCGCCGCGCCGCGCGACTGGCACTGGGCCGCGTGCGCGTTCGGCGCCAAGGAGGGCGCCGTCGCGTTGACCGCCGCGGTGCTCGGCGGGCATAGTCGCGTGGGCTTCGAGAACAATCTCCGGCTCGGCGACGGCAGCGTGGCGCCGGGCAATGCCGCGCTCGTCGAGCAGGCGCGCCGCCATGCGGAGGCGATCGGACGCAAGGCGGCGGACGGCGCCGCCGCCCGCGCGCTGCTCGCGGCGCCGCCGCCCGCCCGCTGACGCGCAAGAGGCATGGCCATGCCGAAACGCCTTTCGCTACTCTCGGTCGCTTTCGCGCTCGCCGCGGCGGCTGCCGGCGCGGCGCCCGGCACGAGCGCGGCCGATCCGCAAAAGCTCGTGCTGGCCGGCGGCGCCAAGGCCGATCCCGGCGTGGCGCTCGCGACTCTGCTCTGCCAGATCGTGAACCAGCAGCAGAAGCGCCACAACCTCGCCTGCGAATCGAAGGAGACCGAGGGAGGAATCGCGGCGCTGCAGAGCCTGGACGGCGAGGAGCTGCACGTCGCCTTCGTGCGCGCGGACTGGCTGGCGCAGGCCGCGGAAGGGACCGGCCCGTTCCGCGACCGCGGCCCGGTGCGCGGCAGCAGCCGGGAACGGCGCGGCGGCCCGAACGAGGAGCTGCGCGCGCTGTTCTCGCTGCAGATCGAGGCCTTCGTCGTGCTGACGCGGGCCGACGCCGGCATCAAGACCGCCGCCGATCTCAAGACCAAGCGGGTCAACATCGGCCCGCCCGGCAGCGGCGCCCGCATCATGTTCGACCTGCTGGCGCCGGCGCTGGGCTGGACGGTGCGCGACTTCGCGGTGGCGTCGGAGCTGAAGGCCGCCGACCAGGCGAGCGCGCTGTGCCGCGGGCGCGTCGATGCGGTGCTCTATCTCGCGGCCAGCCCCGACGCGAGCGTGCGTGCGGCGGCGCAGGCCTGCGACACCGCGATCGTCCCGGTCGCCGGGCGCGAGATCGACGCGCTCGACAAGGAGACGCGATTCCTGCTGCGCACCGGCATTCCCGGCGGACTCTACAAGAGCGCGCCGCGCGAGGTGCCGAGCGTCGGCTTCACCGTCGTGGCGGCGAGCACGAGCAAGGTGGACGCGCGGGCGGTCTACGAGCTGGTCAAGGCGGCATTCGACAACCTGCAGCGGCTGCAGCGGGTCGACCCGGTCTTCGCCCGGCTCGAGCCGCGCCGCATGACCGGCGACGGGCTCGTGGTGCCGCTGCACGAGGGCGCCGCGCGGTTCTACAGGGAGCGCGGCTGGATCAAGTAGCGATGGTCGCGCGTGCCCGGAAGCAGACGCAATCGGCGGCCCCCGCGATCCGTTTCGCGAGCCTGGCCCGGGCGCGGCTCGAGACCATGCTCGACGCCGGCCGCGAAGCCGCGAACTGCATGCGCGTCTTGGCCAAGGAAGGCGGCAACGTCGTTTCCGAGCTGTTGCGCGACGCGGCGGGCTTCTACGAGTGGGACCACTATCCGAAGGGCGACGTCTACGACCGCGCGACGCACGCGCAATACTACTATCACGCCCATCCCGAGCACGAGCGGCCGGGCGAGCACGGGCACTTCCACACGTTCCTGCGCCCGCAGGGCATGCCGAAGGGCCTGAAGCCGCTGGCGATTGCGGGGCACCCGCCGCCGGCCGAGGCGAACGCCGCGCTGTCGCACCTCGTCGCCATCGGCATGGACCGGTTCGGGCGGCCGGTCTCGCTGTTCGCGACCAACCGCTGGGTGACCGACGAGACCTGGTATCGCGCGGACGACGTGATTCGCATGCTCGACTTCTTCGAGATCGATCTCGCGCATCCCTCGTGGCCGGTGAACCGGTGGATCAGCGCGATGATTCCGCTGTTTCGCCCGCAGATCGAATGGCTGCTGAAGCGCCGCGACGAGGCGGTGTCCGCCTGGGCGAAGAAGAAGCCGAAAGCCGACGTCTACGAGGACCGCGGCCTCAACGTGGCCTCCGAGGTCGCCATCGACGTCGAGCGGCAGATCGCGGCGATCGAGCAGGCGCTCGAAAGCGCGCGCTGAGGCGCGGACATCCCGGGGCGCCGCGAATTCCGCTCGGGCAAGCCTCCCGGGCCTTGGATCCGCGGAGTGCGAGCCGGCCGAAGCCGGACTCGCCGACGACGCGGGCGGGCGAGCCGGCCGCCTACTCCGCCGCCTTCTTCATGCCTTTGAAATGCGGCATGACTTCCTTGGAGAACAGCGTCATCGAGCGCAGCGCGTCGTCGTAGCTGACGGTGTTGAAGTTGACCTGGAGCGACGCGACCTCGAAATCGCCGTTCTGCTCGACGAAGGTCGAGATCTGCTTCCGGATCTGGTCCGGCGAGCCGACCCAGGCGGCGCCCTTGGCCGTCTGCGTGTCGAAGTTCTCCTTCGCGATGCCGGCGATGATCTTGTCGTAGCCGGGATAGTCCTTGGACGTCATGCCGCTGGTCCAGTCCGAGGCCGCCGCCACCAGCGATTTCAGGTAGCGATTGAGCGGCTCGCGCGCGATTTCGCGCGCCTTGTTGCCGTCTTCGTGGCAGCACATGTGGAACGCGAGCATCACGCGGCCGTTGCCCTTGTGGCCGGCATCGCGCCACGCCTTGCGGTAGATGCCGACGAGCTCCTGCATCTTGCCGCCGGCCATCGGGATGGCCATCACGCTGTGGCCCGCCCGGCCCGCCTTCTCGAAGCTGGCCGGAGTGCCGATCGCGGCCACCCAGAACGGCGGGCGCGGCCGCTGCGTCGGCCGCGGCAGCGAGGTGACGTTCTTGAACTTGTGGAATTTGCCGTCGAAGGTGACGTTCTCTTCCTCGAGCAGGCGGCGCACCGCCTCCATGCCCTCGTCGAAGCGCACGACGCTCTCGTCCACGGGCACGCCGAAGCGCGTGAATTCGTGCGGCAGGAACGCGCGCGCGAAGCCGCATTCGAGGCGGCCGTTCGACATCGCGTCGACCATGCCGATCTCGCCCGCCACTTTCAGCGGGTGATTGAACACCGGCAGCACCGCGCCGGTGACGAGACGCGCCTTCTTCGTGCGCTGCGCGGCGGCGACGAGGAAGATGTGCGGATTCGGCGTGTAGCCGCCATACGGCTCGAAATAGTGCTCGACCGTGCGCACATGCGTGTAACCGAGCGGGTCGAAATGATCGCACAGGCGCAGCGCGTCGTCCCAATAGGCCTGCGCCGACTTTACCTTCGGTCCGATATCGGGGAAAAACTGGATGCCGAATTCCATGGCCCGCGCTCCTTCTCCTCTAGCGCGCCGGGCCCCTTGGCTCGACGCGCGGCGTCCCTCGCCGGATTCTTCTGGACCGGCGCCGAAGCACCGGGCATAATTCGTCAGTATACGGATTAATTGCGCAGCGTCAAGAACGGACGGCGGAATGGCAGGCGGAGCGGCACGAGCCAAGGCGGCGCCACGCACGATCGACCTGATCGACGTGCGCCGCACGCCGGGGCACCTGCTGCGCCGCGCGCAGCAGCGCGCGGTCGATCTGTTCGTGCAGGCGGTGGGCGAGAACGGCCTGCGGCCGCCGCAATTCGCGGTGCTGCTGACGGTCTATCGCCATCCGGGCCTCAACCAGACGCACCTCGTCGACCGCACCGGCATCGACCGCAGCACGATCGCCGAGATGATCGACCGCATGGTCGCGCGCGGCTATATCGAGCGCAAGCGCGACGCCGCCGATCAGCGCGTCAACACGCTGTGGGCGACCGGCGCCGGCATCGCCGCGCTCGAGGCCTCGGTGGACGCGGTGCTGGCGGCGCAGGAGCGGATTCTCGCGCCGGTTCCGCCCGAGAAGCGCGCGGCGCTGATGGAGGCGCTGGCGCTGCTGGCCGAAGTGCCCGCCGGCGACGCCTGACGCCCGGACGCGATCCGCTTCGCTTCGATCAAGAGGGAAACGTGCCATGAAGATCTGCCGCTTCGACAACGACCGTCTCGGAATCGTGGAAGGCGACCGCGTGCTCGACGTCACGGGCGCGCTCGACGCGCTGCCCAAGGTGTCGTGGCCGCTGCCGCAGGGCGACCTCCTCATCGCCAACCTCGACAAGGTCGTGGCGCGCATCGAGGCGATCAAGCACGCGGCGACGCCGAAGCCGCTCGCGGCGGTGAAACTCAAGAGCCCGGTCGCCAATCCGTCGAAGATCGTCGGCGCGCCGGTGAACTATCAGCTGCACATCGACGAGGCGACGAAGAACCCCGGCGCCTTCGCGAACCCCTCCTCGAACATGCTCAACATCCGGACGGCGGGGCCGTTCCTCAAGGCGAACTCCTCGCTCGTGGGGCCGAGCGAAGGCGTGGCGCTGCGCTTCACCGACCGGCGCAACGACCACGAGGTGGAGCTGGCCGTCGTCATCGGCAAGGCGGGCTCGGCCATTCCCGCCGCCAAGGCGCTCGACCACGTGGCCGGCTACGCGATCGGCCTCGACATGACCGTGCGCGGGACCGAAGACCGCTCGGTGCGGAAGAGCGTGGACAGCTATTCGGTGCTGGGGCCGTGGCTCGTCACCGCCGACGAGATACCGGACCCCAACAATCTCGACCTCTCGATCACGGTGAACAACGAGCCGCGCCAGAAATCGAACACGCGGATGCTGATCCTGAACGTGCAGCAGTGCATCGAATTCTTCTCGAGCTATTACACGCTGCTGCCCGGCGACATCATCATGTCGGGCACGCCCGAGGGCGTGGGGCCGGTCAAGAACGGCGACCTGATGATCGCCGAAGTGGAGAAGGTGGGGCGCATGGAAGTGCGCGTCCGCAATGCGTGAGCCGCGCGGCCGGAGAGCCTGACGCGGGCGGTGCGGCGATGACGCGGCCCTTCGTGCTCGTCCACGGCGCGTGGCACGGCGGCTGGTGCTGGCGGCGCGTGACGCCGCTGCTGCGCGCGGCCGGCCACGACGTCTACGCGCCGTCGCTCGCCGGGCTCGGCGATCGCGCGCACCTCGGCAGCCGCGGCGCGGGACCCGCGATCGATCTCGAGACGCACGTCGCCGACATCGTCGCGCTGCTCGAGATGGAGGACATCGCGGACGCCGTGCTGGTCGGCCACAGCTATGCCGGCATGGTGATCGCCGGCGCCGCCGACCGCGCGGGCGCGCGCCTCGGGCGCCTCGTCTATCTCGATGCGTTCGTGCCCACGGACGGCCAGTGCGTGCTCGACTTCTGGACCGACGAGGCGCGCGCCGACATCGCGCGGCGCACGGCGGCCGGCGGCCTCATCCCGCCGACGCCGCTGCCCGCCTTCGGCGTGACCCGGCCCGAGGATCTCGCCTGGGCCGAGCCGCGCCTGCGCCCGCATCCCCATGCGACCTGGACCCAGAAGCTGCGGCTGACGCGGGGCGAAACCCGGCTGCCGCGCGCCTACATCCGCTGCACGAACCCGGCGCGGCCGGTGTTCGAGCAGTTTGCCCGCCGCTATCGCCGCGATCCCGCGTGGACCTACCGCGAAATCGACGCCGGCCACGACTGCATGATCGCCGATCCGCACGGCACCGCAGAGCTGCTCCTGTCGCTCGCCTGACGCCGCGCTTCGTCGTTCGGCCGCGCGCCGCGCGAGAATGCCGCACGCCAAGGCGCCGCATGGCGGGGGCGCGCTCGGGCCTTATTGTTCGCGCGAGCGCCAACGCCGCGCCGTCGGACGGACGCATTCGTCGTTTGGGTTCGAAGCCGTCGCTGTCGGGGGGATCCGATAGAGACTCGTTTTGGAGAACCAGAATGATGACGCGACTTCGCGCGGCCGCTTCCCGATCGTCGCTGCTGGCCCTGCCGGCGTCCTGCGCGCTCCTCGCCCTCTGCACGCCGGCCCTGGCGGACGATCCGGCCAGCCTGCTCCGCGAGATCGAAGCGCTCGGCGAACGCCTGGCCCGGGTCGAGGCCGACCGCGGCCGGGAAAGCGCCGCGCGCCGCAACGCCGCCGCCGCCGCGGTCGAAGCCGGCGACAAGCCGCGCAGCTGGAAACTGCCCGGCACGAACACGTCGATGAGCGTCGGCGGTCTGCTGAAAATGAGCGTGCTGTGGGATTTCTCGAACGCGCGGCAGGCGAGCGCCTCGACGACCTCGGAAAGCTTCGGCGCGGGCGGCACCCCCGTGGTCGACGGTTCGGCGGCCGACAACGCCTTCAATGGCGGGAATTTCCAGTTCACCGCGCGGCGTTCGCGAATCTGGATCCAGACCTGGACCCCGACCGAGTGGGGCGAGTTCCGGACCTACGTCGAAGCGGATTTCGTCGGCATGGGTGCAACCGCGGGCTCGAGCACCAATCTGCTGCGCCTGCGCCAGGCCTACGGCGCGCTGGGTCCGCTGCTCGTCGGCAAGACGCAGACGCTGTATTACGGCACGATCGGCCTGCCCGAGCGGCTCGAGGAGACCGGCCCGATCAAGCCGGGCGAGCAGCGCATCGAGCAGATCCGCTACACGCAAGGGTTGGGCGGCGGCTTCGTCTTGAGCGTGGCGCTCGAGGAAGCGGGTAATACCTCCGACGCGTTCGGTCCCGGCATCAATGCGTGTGCGCGCGCCGGCGCGGTGTGCACGGTGCTGCCGGCGGCGTCGTTCAGCGCGACCGGCGGCTTCAACGGCCCGCAGCGTTGGCCCAACGTGACGGCGGCGCTGCAGTGGAATTTCCCCGGCGGCGCGCTCTATGCCTCGGGCATGATCGGGCAGCTCACGATCGACTCGGGCGGCGTTTCGCAAACCTCCGCGCACGCCAGCGCGCTGCGCTGGGGCGCGTCGCTCGCCGGCCGCTATACGATCGGCGTCATGGAATTCGGCGGCCAGGCCGGCGTGGGCGAAGGGATCGGGCGGAAATATTTCGACCAGCTCGTCACGGGATTCCGCGACGCGGTGCTGGTCGTGAGCGGCAATGCCGCCGATCTCCGCCCGGTCCTGGTCTACAGCGCCACCGGCTACGCGCAGATCAAGCTCACCGACACGATCCGGGCCATGGGCGCGTTCTCGTGGGGCATGAACGAAGTCGCCAGCGAAGTGCCGGGCTATTCGCTCCCCGGCTCGGCCTCGCGCGCCACGCTCACCGCGGTGCCCAACTGGTACATGGCGGCCTATGGCAACGTGCTGTGGAACCCGGTGCCGCAGGTGACGCTCGGCGCGGAATATTCCTATCAGTTCGCGGCGCGCTACAATTCGGCGGACACCACGGTTCACCGCCTGCAGTTCGCGGCGATCTATCGCTTCTGAGGGCGCCGCGCGATTCGATTTGCGCGCCGCCGGCGCTGCTCTAGACTTGGCGCATGACCGAAGCCGAGTCCAAGTTCCGCGCCGACGGCGAGTTCTTCGCGCCCGAGCACCAGCAGCCCCAGGAATGGGCGCGCCTGGCCGAATACCTCCGAGCCAAGGGCCACGATTTCGCGGCCGTGCCGCCGCCGCGGCAGTTCACCGGCGGCATGGGCAACCTGAATTTCCTGATCCGGCTCGACGGCCGGGAGGCGGTGCTGCGCCGCCCGCCGGTGGGCCCGCTGCCGCCCGGCGGCAACGACATGGGGCGCGAGTTCCGCGTGCTTTCGCGGCTGTGGAGGAAGTTCCCGCTCGCGCCGCGCGGCCTCGTCTTCTGCGAGGATGCGGCGATTCTGGGCGCGCCGTTCTTCGTCATGGAGTATCGCGACGGGATCGTGCTGCGCGACGACCTGCCGCCCGCGATCGCCGCGCGCACCGGCGCGCTGTCCGACACGCTGATCCAGATCCTCGCCGACGTGCACGCGGTCGATCCGAAAGCGGTCGATCTCGAGACGCTCGGCAACCCGGACGGCTTCCTGAAGCGCGCCGTGGAGGGCTGGATCAAGCGCTGCGCGGTGGCGAGCGCCGACGTCTATCCCGGCAAGGGCCTGCATCCGGCGGCGCGCGAGATCGGCGAGTGGCTGCAGAGAAGCCTGATCCCCGAGGGCGGCGCCGCGCTGATCCACAACGATTTCAAGCTCAACAACATCATCTGGCGCGCCGACGCGGCCGAGGGCGGCCCGCTCGAGCCGGTGGCGCTGCTCGACTGGGACATGTGCACGCGCGGCGACCCGCTGTTCGATCTCGCCACGCTGGTGAGCTATTGGATCGAGCCTTCCGATCCCCGGGCGATGCACGAGATGGGGCAGATGCCGACCGCGCGCGCGCCGGGCTGGCTGACGCGGCGGCAGGCGGTGGAGCTGTACGCGAAGAAGACCGGCCGCGACATCTCGAACTTCCACTTCTATCGCGTGCTCACCGCGTTCAAGCTCTACATCATCTTCCTGCAGATCTACGCGCGCTACTGCCGCGGCACCACGACCGACCCGCGCATCGCGGCGCTGGGCCCGACCGCCGACGGCCTGATCGACTTCGCGCACCTGATCATGAAGGGCCGCGTGTTCTAGCCGCGGCGGCGCGAACGCCCCCGGCGGGAAAGGGCGACGCGGTTTCCCGCGTCGCGCCTTCCGTTCCGAAGGAGAAGCGCGCAAGGCCAGGCACGGCGCGAAAAGTTACGCGCGCGGCTTCATGGCCGGCTTCGGATAGAACAACGACGCCGCGCAGCGGCCGGTATTCTGGTAGGTGTTGCTGCCGCTCACGACATGTCCGGGCAGCAGCTTCTTCTTCAGCACGATCGTCTCGCGCTCGTTGCCGGTCGCCGTCTGGACGACGACCGTGATCTGCTTGCCGATCGGCAGCGTGCCGGCGGTGGTGTTCTTCACCTTCACCGGGCCCGCGAACTCCTTGGACGCGATGTCGCACGCGAGCGCGACGGTCGTGCCGTTGAGGCCGGCGAAAGACGGGGCAGCGACGGCGAGCGCGATGCCGGCGGCGGCGAGCGAGAGGATGGTCTTGGTCGACATGGAGAAGCACTCCTGACGGGTTGGGTTGAAAGGCGGATCGCATCGGCGATCTGCGGCCCTTCTACAGACAATCCGTCGTTTATGCTGTGATAACCGTCAATATCGTGATTGTTTTCTATGAAAATCGATTTTCTATGGTGATATTGTCGATGAAGTCATGTTCTACGGAAAAATTGCCGACGCTCGCGCCGACTTCGCCGCCGGCCCAGAAAAAATGCGGTGCCGTCACCGGCGCTTGCGCCGCAGGCCCCACAGCTCGTCGAGCGGCGCGCCGCTGTCGCGCTCCCGCACCGCCTGTTTGAAGCCCACCTTCTCGGCGCGACGCTTGAACGCCATGCCCTCGGGCGAATGGCGCGCGATGCCGTCGAACACGGTCGCGAACATCTGCGTGGTTTCGAGACCCATGTTGTGCAGCGCCTGATTGATCATCAGCTTCTGCATCATCAGCTGGTTCTGCGGCACGCCGGCGAGCCGGGCGGCCAGCGCCTCCACCCGCGCATCGAGCGCCCGCGCCGGCACCGCATCGGAAACGAGGCCGATCGCCTTGGCCTCGCGCCCTTCGATGAGGTCGCCGGTGAGCAGCATGCGCTTCGCCCGCTCGGCGCCGAGGCGATAGACCCACATCGCCGTGGTGGGGCAGCCCCAGACGCGCGCCGGCGGATAGCCGATGCGCGCCTCTTCGGCCATGACGACGAGATCGCAGCACAGCGCGATGTCGCTGCCGCCGGCCACCGCGTAGCCGTGCACCTTGGCGATCGTGGGCTTGAGGCTGCGGAACAGCGCCATGAAGTCTTCGGTGAAGCGCTTCATCACCGCGTAATCCTGCATCGGATCCCACGGCATCTCGGTCTGGATCAGCGGCGTCTTCCGTTCCGCGTATTCGACGAGGTCGTAGCCGGCGCAGAAAGCGGGGCCGGCGCCGGCCAGGACGACGACATGGACCTTGGGATCGGCGTTCGCCGCCTCGACCGCCGCGCGGATCTCGCCCGGCATCGCGGCGGTGATCGCGTTCAGGCGCTTCGGGCGGTTGAGCGTGATGCGCGCGATGCGCCCGTCGCGGCGATAGGTCAGCGTCTTCAAGGCCGTTCTCCCGCTTCCGTTTCGCCCGAATCTAGCAGCGGCGCGGGCCAAGCGTCTCGCCAAGGATTTGAGCGCGTGATAGGGTCGCGATCTCGCCTGAACTCGGACGCTCTCAGCCCCCACAATCGCGCAACCCGGACGATAAGGACGCCCAGAGGAGACGCCCTTGGAGGAGATTGCCCACCTTATCCAGAAGTACGGCTACCTTTTCTACGGCATCACCTTCCTCTGGACCTTCCTCGAAGGCGAGACGTTCGTGATCTTCGCCGGCGCGCTGGCCGTCCCCGGCCTGGGCGGCGCCACGACGCCGCCGCCGATCAACATCTACTGGCTGATCCTGGCGGCGTGGATCGGCAGCTTCTGCGGCGACCAGCTCTACTTCTTCCTCGGCCGGAGATACGGCAACCGCATCCTGAGGCGTTTTCCGCGCATCCAGGGCGGCGTGCAGCTCGCCATCGACATGCTGCACAAGTATCACACGTTCTTCATCCTGACCTACCGCTACATGTACGGCATTCGCAATTTCGCGAGCCTCGGCATGGGCATGAGCGACCTGTCGTGGCCGCGCTTCGCGGCGCTCAACTTCATCGCGGCGTTCATCTGGGCCAACAGCTTCGCCTGGGGCGGCTACGCGCTCGGCTATTTCGCGGCCAGCGCGCTCGGCCAGATCAACTTCGTCTACATCATGATCGGCGTCGTCGTGTTCGTGGGCGCGCTGTTCGCGTTCATGCACTGGCGCGGCAAGAAGCGCTACAAGCAGGCGCTGGCGCAATCGGCCGCGGCGCATGCGGCCGCGCCCGAGCAGCGCAAGCCATGAGCGGCGCGGCGGCGGCATGAGCGCCGTGCCGGGCCGCCCCAGCGCGCCGTTCCTCGGCTGGCGCGTCGTCGGCGCCAGCTTCGCGGTGCTGACGCTCGCGTTCGGCGCCGCCTATGCGTTCCCGGCCTTTTTCGATCCGCTGGCGCGCGAGTTTCCCGGCTCGCGCGGCAACATCGCCCTCGTCTTCGCGGTGTGCGGCGGCCTGTTCTTCGTGGTGGGCGCGGTCGCGGGCCCGGTCGCGGACCGCATCGGCTCGCGCTCGGTCGTCAGCGCCGGGCTGCTGCTCGTCGGCGCCGGCCTCGTGCTGGCGAGCTTCGGACGGACGCTGTGGGAGGTGCTGCTGGCGTTCGGAATCGGCGCCGGCCTCGGCGTCGGCTTCGCCTACGTGCCGGCGGTGAGCCCGGTGCAGCGCTGGTTCGTGCGCCAGCGCGGGCGCGCCTCGGGCTTCGCCGTGGCCGGGATCGGCGTGGGCACGTTCGCCGGGCCGCTGCTCGCCACCGCGATCATGAGCGCCGCGGATTGGCGCACGGCATGGCTCGCGATCGGCATCGGCGTGGCGGTGCTGGGCGTCCTCGCGGCGCAGTTCCTCATCGACGCCCCCGATCGCGTCGGCCAGCAGCCCGACGGCGACGCCGCGCCGGCGCCCGGCGCGGCCGCTCCGCCCAAGGGCTGGGCGCTCAGGCCGGCGCTGGCGACGAAGCCGTTCCTGCTGCTCTACGCGGCGGCCGGCCTGCTTTCGGTGCCGCTGTTCGTGCCGTTCGTGCACATCGTGCCGTTCGCGCGCGATCTCGGAATTACGCAGGGCACCGCGGTGCTGCTCGCGAGCTTCATCGGCATCGGCAGCATCGTCGGCCGCTTCGGCCTCGGCACGCTGGCCGACCGGCTGGGCCGCCGCGCGACGATGTCCGCGATGTTCATGGGGCTCACGATCATGCTGGCGTTCTGGCTCGTGTCCGGCAACGCCTGGATGATCGGCGCCTTCGCGCTGCTCTACGGCGTCTGCTACGGCGGCTTCGTGGCGCTCGTGCCGGCCGTGATCATCGACTATCTCGGCGCGCGCAGCGCCGGCGCCATCATCGGCGCGCTGTACACCAGCGTCGCGCCCGGCACGCTGATCGGCCCGCCGCTCGCCGGTTATGCCTACGATCTCTGGGGCAGCTACACGGTTCCGCTCGCGGCCTCGATCGCGCTGATGGGGCTCGCGACGCTCATCACCTTCGCGGCGCCCGATCCGGCGAAATGGCGCGCGGAGAACCCGGCGCCCTGAGCGCCGCGGCGCCCTGAGCGCCGTGGCGCCCCGAGCGCGCCTACAGCGCGGCCTTGATCCGCTCGTATGCGGCTTCGATCGCGGCCATGTCGCCGGGCCGGTGCCCCCAGTTCATCTTGAGCTCGTCGCCGACGCGGCGCGGCAGGACGTGGACGTGGAAGTGGAACACCGATTGCGCGGCGCCGGGGCCGTTGGCCTGCAGCAGATTGATGCCGTCGGGCCGGAGCGCGGTTTCGATCGCCTTGGCGACGCGCTGCGCCGTGGCCAGCACGGGCCCGAGCAGCGGCGCCGGCATCGCGGCCAGATTTTCCCAATGCTCCTTGGCGATCGCGAGCGCGTGGCCGGGATTGCCGGGGTTGATGTCCATGAACGCGAGCGTGCGCTCGTCTTCGTAGAGCCTGAAGCACGGGATCTGCCCGGCGACGATCTTGCAGAAGACGCAGTTGGGATCGGTGCGCATGGGCGAACCTCCGCTAGCCTTTCGCGAGCAGGCTGGCCAGCGCGACGAGCCGCCGGAACGGAGAGCCCGTGGCGTCCGCAGGCGCCGCACGTTCGGCGCGGGCGCTGCCGAAACGCTCGCGCAACCCCTCCGCGAGCCAGGCTTCGGCCTGCTCGGCACGCTTGGCGGCGAGGCGGCCGGTCTCGACGAGCAGCGCGCGGTGACGCTCGAACGCCGACAGCAGCTCGTCGAGCCCGGCGCCGGTCTGCGCCGAGACGACGAGCACCGGCGCGCTCCACCCGCCCGCTTCGAGCGAGAGCGCGCCGGCCGCGTCGGACGCCGTGCGCCGCGCGGCCTCGCCGACGTCGCCCTTGGTGACCGCGACGATGTCGGGAATCTCGACGATGCCGGCCTTCATGTATTGCAGCGAATCGCCCGAGCCCGGCTGCAGGCACAGCAGCACCGTATCGGCGGCGCCGGCGATCTCGGTTTCCGACTGGCCGACGCCGACCGTTTCGATCACCAGCACGTCGAACAGCGCGCGCATCAGCACCGCCGCCGGGTAGGTGAGCGCGGCGAGCCCGCCGAGCCGCTCGCGCGCGGCCATCGAGCGGATGAAGATCGCGTGGTCTTCGGGATCCGTGCGCAGGCGCGTGCGGTCGCCGAGCAGCGCGCCGCCCGAACGCCGCGAGGACGGATCGACCGCGATGACGCCGACGCTCTTGCCGTCCGCGCGCCAGCGGTCGACGAGCGCACCGACCAGCGTGGACTTGCCGACGCCGGGCGGACCCGTGATGCCGACGACGTGGCATTGCGCGGCGCGCGGCGAGGCATAGGCCTCGTCGAGCAGCGCGATCGTAGCCGGCGCATCGGGCGCCGCCTCGATGTCGCCGAGCGCGCGCGCGAGCGCCGCCTTGCCCTCCGCCGTGCCGCGCAGCGCCTGCAACGCAACGAAAGAACGCGCCGGCGAAATCAACTTTGCGCCGCAACGAAAGGGTGAACAGGGAGGCGGGGAGGCGGGGAGAAGTGAAGTGTGGCGCGCCGCTGGCGCGCCAAGCGTCTTCCTCCCCGACTCTCCGTCTCCCTGTTCACTTCACGTGTCTCACGCGGTAGCCGCGACTTTGGCGATGCCTTGACCCGATTTCGCGGCGAGCGCCGCCTGCGCGGCGGCGAGGCGCGCGATCGGCACGCGATAGGGCGAGCAGGAAACGTAGTCGAGACCGGTTTCCTCGCAGAACGCGATCGAGGCGGGATCGCCGCCGTGCTCGCCGCAGATGCCGACCTTGAGCTTCGGCCGGACGGCGCGGCCGCGCTCGGTGCCGAACTTCACCAGCTCGCCCACGCCTTCGACGTCGATCGTGACGAACGGATCGTGCTCGAAGATCCGCTGCTCGATGTAGGCCTTCAGCACGTGCGCCGTGTCGTCGCGCGAAAGGCCGAACGTCGTCTGGGTGAGATCGTTCGTGCCGAAGCTGAAGAACTCCGCCGACTGGGCGAGATCGGCGGCGCGCAGCGCGGCGCGCGGCAGCTCGATCATCGTGCCGACCGTGTAGTCGATCCTGGTGCCGCTCTCGCGCATCACCTCGCCGGCCACGCGGTCGATGACGGCCTTCAGGATATCGAGCTCCTTCTTCGTGGCGGCGAGCGGGATCATCACCTCGGGCACGACGCGGTGCCGGCTGCGCCTGCCGGCCTCGACCGCGGCTTCGAAGATCGCGCGCGCCTGCATCTCGGCGATCTCGGGATAGGAGATCGCAAGCCGGCAGCCGCGATGGCCGAGCATCGGGTTCGCCTCTTCGAGCGCGATGACGCGCTTCCTCACCTCGTCCACGCCGACGCCGGCGGCCGCGGCCACTTCGGACTGCTCCGCCTCGGTGTGCGGCAGGAATTCGTGCAGCGGCGGATCGAGCAGGCGGATCGTGACCGGCAGCCCCTCCATCACCTCGAACAGGCCGGTGAAATCCTTGCGCTGCATCGGCAGGAGCTTCGCGAGCGCCGCGCGGCGGCCGGCCTCGTCGCCGGCCATGATCATCTGGCGCATCGCGACGATGCGGTCTGCCTCGAAGAACATGTGCTCGGTGCGGCAGAGGCCGATGCCCTCGGCGCCGAACTCGCGCGCGACCCGCGCGTCCTCGGGCGTGTCGGCGTTGGCGCGCACGCCCAGGCGGCGGATCTTGTCGGCCCAGGCCATCAGCGTGGCGAAATCGTCGGCGAGGCGCGGCTGGATCATCGGCACTTCGCCGAGGAACACCGTTCCGGTGCCGCCGTCGATCGTGACATGCTCGCCGGCCCGGATCGCGACGCCGGCGGCGCTCATCGTCTGGCTCTTGTAGTCGATGCGGATCTCGCCGGCGCCGCACACGCAGGGGCGGCCCCAGCCGCGCGCGACCACGGCCGCGTGCGAGGTCATGCCGCCGCGCGTGGTGAGGATGCCGCGGGCCGCGTGCATGCCGTGCACGTCTTCGGGGCTGGTCTCGACGCGCACGAGAATCACGTTGTGGCCCTCGTTCGCCTTCCTCTCGGCTTCGTCGGCGCTGAAGACGACGAGGCCCGACGCGGCGCCGGGCGAGGCCGGCAGGCCGCGGCCGAAGATCGCCACGTCGGCCTTGGGGTCGAGCGTGGGATGAAGCAGCTGGTTGAGGGCCTGCGGCTCGATGCGGCGCACCGCCTCGGCCTCGTCGATGAGCTTCTCCTTCACCATGTCGACGGCGATCTTGAGCGCGGCGTGCACGGTGCGCTTGCCGTTGCGCGTCTGCAGCATCCAGAGCTTGCCGCGCTGGACGGTGAACTCGATGTCCTGCATGTCGCGATAGTGGCGCTCGAGCGTGGCGCGCACCTCGGCGAGCTGCGCGAAGATCGCGGGCATCGCCTCTTCCATCGCCGGCTCTTTCAGGCCCTGGCGCTTCTTGCCCTCGATCGTGACCTGGCGCGGCGTGCGGATTCCGGCGACGACGTCCTCGCCCTGCGCGTTGACGAGATATTCGCCGAAGAAGCGGTTCTCGCCGGTGGAGGGATCGCGCGTGAAGGCGACGCCGGTCGCGCAATCCTCGCCCATGTTGCCGAACACCATCGCCTGCACGTTGACGGCGGTGCCCCAGCTTTCCGGGATCTCGTGGAGCCGGCGATAGGTGATCGCGCGGTCGTTCATCCAGCTGCCGAACACGGCGCCGATGGCGCCCCAGAGCTGCTCGCGCGGATCCTGCGGGAACGGCCTTCCGAGGCGCTCCTGGACCATCGCCTTGTAGCGGCCGACGAGGCCTTGCAGCGCCGCGGCGTCGAGATCGGTGTCCTGCTGCGCCCCCTGCTCGTCCTTCGCCTGGTCGAGGATCGATTCGAATTCGTGGTGCGGTATCTCGAGCACCACGTTGCCGTACATCTGGATGAAGCGGCGGTAGGAATCGTAGGCGAAGCGCGCGTCGCCGCTCGCGGCGGCGAGGCCCTTGGCCGTCACGTCGTTGAGGCCGAGGTTCAGCACCGTGTCCATCATGCCCGGCATCGAGGCGCGCGCGCCCGAGCGCACCGAGACCAGGAGCGGCTTCGCGGCGTCGCCGAACTTCGCGCCGACCAGCGCCTCGACGGCGGCGAGCGCGCCGTCTACTTCGGCCTCGAGCTCTTTCGGATACCGGCGGCCGTTGGCGTAGTAGTGGGTGCAGACCTCGGTCGTGATCGTGAAGCCCGGCGGCACCGGCAGGCCGATGAGGCTCATCTCCGCGAGATTGGCGCCCTTGCCGCCGAGCAGCGCGCGCAGGTCCGCCTTCCCGTCCGCCTTGCCGTCGCCGAAGCCGTAGACCCATTTCGCCATGTCGAGACTCGCAACAGATTTACGCGGCCGCGGCCCTCACTTCCCAATTCGCAAGAGCGATTTGGGCCCCTTCTCTCCCGCTTCGTGGGAGAGAAAAGGAAGGGCAACACGCCTGTACTTCTCTCTCCCGCGAAGCGGGAGAGAAGGGGCCCATTCGCCGCGCGCGCCCTGCGCGCATGGCGAATGGGAAGTGAGGGCCGCCGCCATCGACTAACCCTCGATCCGCGAGAAGTCCGCGATCCTGTCCATCGTCGCCGCGAGGCGCTGGAGCAGCGCGAGGCGGTTGAGGCGAAGCTCTTTCTCCGGCGCGTTGACCGTGACCTTATCGAAAAACGCGTCGACCGGGCGGCGCAAGCCCGCCAAGAGCCGCATCGCGCCGGCGAAATCCTCTTGGCCGACGAGGGCGCCGCTTTCGGCCGCCACCTTGTCGAGCGCCGCCGCCAGCGCCTTCTCCTCGTCCTGCGCGTAGCGCGCCGGCTCGGGCGCTCCGTAGCTTTCGCGCTTGTCCTTCTTCGCTTCGATCTTGACGATGTTCGCCGCGCGCCGGTAGGCGACGAGCAGGTTGCGCCCGTCGTCGGATTCGATGAACGAGCGCAGCGCCTCGACGCGCGCGAGCAGGCGCACGAGATCGTCTTCGCCGCCCAAAGCGAACACCGCGTCGATGAGGTCGTGGCGCACGCCCTTCTCGCGCAGCGCGACTTTCAGGCGATCGGCGAAGAAATCGAGCAGGTCGCGCGCAACCGACTCGGGCCGGTCGGCAAAGCCCTCGCGCGGCGCGGCGGGCGGATTGGCGCTGTGCGACGCTGCCAGCCCGCCTTGCGCGAACAGCGACCACGCGGCGGAGAAGACCGGCGCCAGCGGCAGGCGGATCGTGTTTTCCACCAGAAGACGAATCACGCCGAGCGCCGCGCGGCGCAGCGCGTAGGGATCCTTGGAGCCGGTGGGCTTCTCGTCGATCGCGAAGAAACCGACGAGCGAATCGATCTTGTCGGCCAGCGCCACGGTCACCGAGACCGGCGCCGTCGGGCACGCGTCGGACGGCCCGACCGGCCCCCAATGCTCGGCGATCGCATTGGCCACCGCGGCGTCTTCCCTGTCGTGGATCGCATAGTAACGCCCCATGACGCCCTGCAGTTCCGGAAACTCGCCGACCATGCCGGTGACGAGATCGGCCTTGGCCAGCTCCGCCGCGCGATCGACCTTGGCGGCGTCGGCGCCGGGAACGTGCTTCGCGATCGCGGCGGCGAGCGCGCGGACGCGGCGCACCTTCTCGCCGCTGGTGCCGAGCTTCGCGTGCCAGGTGATCGTATCGAGCGCCTTCACGCGGTCGGCGAGGCGGGTCTTGCGGTCGGTATCCCAGAAGAAACGCGCGTCGGCGAGGCGCGCGCGCAGCACGCGCTCGTTGCCGGCGACGACCGCGGCCCCGCCGTCGCCCGTCACCATGTTGGCGACGACGAGGAAATGCGGCGCCATCGTGCGCTCCGGCGTCTCGAGCGCGAAATACTTCTGGTGCGCGCGCATCGAGGTGATCAGCACCTCGGGCGGCAGCGCCATCGACTCGGCATCGATGCGGCCGAGCATCGGCACCGGCCATTCGACGAGGCCGGTGACTTCGTCGAGCAGCGCGTCGTCGTCCTTGAGCGCGAGATCGTGCGCGGCCGCGAG
>JAEULD010000298.1 GCA_016792765.1 Candidatus Odyssella sp. | reverse complement strand
GCCGGCACGACGCGCTGCTCGGCGCCGCGCGCATCGTCGATACGGTGAACCGCATCGGCGTCGCGCGCATGCCGTTGGCGCGCGCCACCTGCGGCGTGATCGAGGCGAAGCCGCAATCGCGCAACACCGTTCCCGGCCGCGCCTTCCTCACCGTCGAGTTCCGCCATCCCGACGAGGCGGTGCTGAAGCTCATGGACGAAGCGCTGCGCGCCGAGGCCGCGCGCATCGCCGGCGAGATCGGGCTGGCGCTCGATCTCCGCGAGATCTGGCACTTCCCGGCGACGCCGTTCGACGCCGCGTGCATCGCCGCGGTCCGCGACGCCGCGCAGACGCGCGGCTTGCCGCATCGCGACATCGTCAGCGGTGCGGGCCACGACGCGCTCTACATGGCGCGCGTGGCGCCCACCGCGATGATCTTCGTGCCCTGCACCGACGGCATCAGTCACAACGAGATCGAGGCGGCCAAGCCCGACGATCTCGCCGCCGGCTGCCAGGTGCTGCTCGACGCCATGCTCCGCCGCGCCAACGCGCCGGCGTGAAGCGAAGAGGCACGGGAGGCGGGAAGGCTGGGAGAAGCGCGCTCGAACCAAGCGCGTCATGCCGAGCGCCGCGCCGCTTGGCGCTGCGGCGAAGCCTCTCGCGGCAGCGGGGCACGCAGCCGGCACCCTGTACGTTCCTGCACGCCGCCGCTCATAGAGGTGCTTCGCGGCCCAAGCGGGCCGCTCGGCATGACGGGGTAGGCGTTGGCGCGCCTAATCCGAATCTCCCCGGCTCCCCGGCTCCTGTTCGCTTTTCTTCGTTCCCGCATCCTCGGCGCGGCCGCGGGATTGCTCCTTGCGGCGCTTCAGATTCGCGCGCAGCGCATCGGCGAGGCGGCGCTCGCGCTCGGTGCGGGCGTCGGGTTTGGGCGGAGGGGAATCGCGGTCGGTCATGGTGTCGATGCTGCGACAGCGCGGCCAAGCGGAACGGAGTGCCGAGGCTTGAACGCCGGGGCCGGGACGGGCATATTCCCGACCGCGCCGGCGGCTTTCCCCGCCGGCGTTACTGCCTCACCCCGTGCCGCCGTAGCGTAGTGGTAGCGCAATCCCTTGGTAAGGGATAGGTCGTCAGTTCAATTCTGACCGGCGGCACCATTTTTCTCTCGAGGTCCTCGGCAGGCTGGCGGCCAGTATCCAGTCTAGCGAATCTGCGATTCGCGACACGCGAATTCGCCAGGCTGGGTACGATATCAAGACCCGACGGTCCGCCACCGCATGACGTTCGCCGAAGCCGGAATGCGCGACGGCGCGTGCTAAGACGCCGCGGCGCGAGCGCGCGCTCTTCGCTTCTCCCGAAGTTCGCCGAAGACCAGGCGCCAGCGCTGCGTTAGCGGCAGGTGCGTCGGATCGGATCGGTAGGGGTCGAGATGCTCCAGGTCGGAGACGATTGAGGTGTCCGACAGGGCATGCTTGCTCATGTAGTTGATGAGCCGGTTGCTCGCCGTGAGCTGAATCTGGCCCAGCCATGTATCTTCGCCCGGCCGGAGCAAGACGTCGAGGTTGTAGTAGCGCACGCTCCGCGGCGGCACCCGCATTCGAGGCAGCGGCCGTCCATCGCTCGCGACGACGTCGACGACGATCGGCCTCAGATAGGGGTTGATCATCACGATCGACTGGCCGATGTCGCGGCGGCGATCGATGCGCACCGCCGGAAAGCCCTCGACGAAGGAGCCGAACGTCGAGACCATCTCGATGATCTGCGGCGAGCCGTATTTGTAGGCCGGATTCGACATCACGACCTTGCGGTCCCGCTTCCACGCAAGGGAATAGCCCACGACGGGCAGCCGATCCGCGAATGCGGCGATCCGGCCGGCCGTGGCGATCTCGATCTCGCCGAACACGGCTTCGTCCGGATTCGGCAGGTCGCCGGCGTTCCACTCGAAGACGATCTGCGGCGCGCGCTCTCGCGAATTCGCCGGCCCGAAACTCCGCTCCATGCGGGCGACTTCGACACCGTCCGCGACGACGCACCACGTCGCGACAACCTCGACGTCCTGGCGCTGCAGGCGCCGGGCGATCAATCGCCACGGCACGATGGCCGTGCAATTGTAGCCGCGCGGAACGAGCGCGACCTGCGGAAAGAGGTAGTTATAGAGCGTCATGGCTAAACGTGGTCGATCGACATGCGGTCGAGCGCCGGCGAGGCTATGATCGCAAACAGCTTCCAGCGGCTTGTGCAGCGATAACGCACGGCGAAGGACTTGCCTTCGAGGCGCAGGCCAGCCTCGGCGCCAAGCTGGAGCTCGTAAAGGCGAGTTCCCTTCGGCGGAAGCGTCAGGCGCACCGGTGTGGGCACCTCTACTCCCGCGACGTCGAAGGGATAGCAGAATTCGACTTCGGCAGGCCTGGTTTCGCCATTCAGCAGCAGAAACAGGTACCTCTGCTCGCGCGGTCGCCATTGCACGGTCAGCCAGCTTTCGGGCTGGATGCCGGTCGCCTGGGAGTGGACGCTGCACGTGCCGCGTCTCGAGACGATCTCGACCTGCGGCCGCGTCGTGCCGCGCCGGCCCGGCCGGGCCCAGCGCAACTCGATTTCCGCCGAACCGGCCGACAGCCGCTCGCCGGTCGCGGCCGGCAGGTGGCCGGACAGCGCGATGCGGATGTCGCTCTCGGGGGCAACGTGGTGTCTCTCGACGGCAAGCACGCGGCCGTTGGGATCGCGGATCCAGATCCGCACGCGGAGAGCCGGCGCGCATTCTCCGCCGGTGAAAAAGCGCGAGCGGTTCGCGATCCACAGAAACTGCTCGATCCCGTCGCCGCGGACGACGGGTACGACCTGATTGAAGAGCCTCGAGCCGTGAACCATCGGCGCCAGCCCGTCGACGAGCCGGTATAACCTGCGCTTGAGGGAGAGCTTTTCGGGCCGTGCCGCCGTCGCCGAGATCGGCGCGGCGGCAGCGCGCTGAAGCGTCAGCTCGCAGAACCGGTACTCGAGGTCGAGCAGGCATGCCGAGCATCGGTTGCCGACGCCCGTGCGCGCCAGCAGCGCATCGAAGTCCGGCGCGTCGTTGTCTGCCACGAAGCGCGCGAGATCGTGCGCCGTGAAGTTGTTGCACGAACAGAGAACGTCGTCGCCGGCGGCGCGCGCACTTCCTGGCGAAGCGTCGACAGCGAAGTCCGTGCCGCTCACCGGGAATACCCTCCGCGAATGCGGTCTTCCGGAGCCTGCGCGGGATGCCGCGATTGGACAGCGTCGATTGCGCTTCTCTGCATCACTTCGGCACCGCGGGCGGGGGCGCGCGCCGCAACGTGCGCGCGGGGGCGGGCGGCGCCGGCTCTTCCACGGCGAGCGGCGGGCCGCAGCGCACGATGATCTGGTGGCGGTTGATGCCGGGGTCGCTGCGCCGTTCGGCGAGCTGATAGCCCTCCGGGCACAGCGCGCGCGCCCGCTCGAAACAGGCCTCGATCCCGTTCGGCGCGCCCGAGCAATCGGCGAATTTCTGCGGCGGGTCGGGCCACCCGCGGAAGCCCGCCGGGTTGCAGGCGGCGACGGCGAGAACGGCGGCGAGCGCGAGCAGGCGCGGCATCATCGAAACCTCGTGCGCAGGAATGTCCGCGCACTATAGGGCGGGAGCGGCCTCGGCGTCATTACCGCCGGGCGGCGGGGCCGGCGCGCGGCGATGCGGGCCGCGGGGCGCAGACGCAGAGGGGCCTTCGCCATCGAGCTGCGCAGGTTTACCAAAAACGTTCCGAGAACATCTTGACAACCATATCGAGAGTATCCTATGGAGCGACTCGCCAAAAAGAGTCGCTCGCCGCGGTCGGGCGCTCCCCCCGGGCACCGGCTGCGCCGGACCGGCGACGGAAAACGGCGGGCGGCGCGTTCTGGCTCATGTGGGCGGTGGGGCAACCCATCCGGCAAGAACGGGCCCGCGCGACCGGGCCTCAACAGGAGAGCAAGCACATGCGACGCGTTTCCATCCTTCTCGCCGGCACGGCCATCGCCGTGGCGCTCGGCGCCACCGCCTTCGCGCAGACCGGCCCGGGCGCCAAGAGCCCCGGCGAGCGTTTCCGCACGCAGTTCTTCGAGCGCCTCGACGCGAACAAGGACGGCAAGATCACCAAGGCCGAGTTCGAGGCCGCGCGCGCGGCCGAATTCAAGGCCGCCGACAAGAACGGCGACGGCGTCGTCGACAAGGGCGAGTTCGCGGCCTATGGCGACCGGCGCAGCGCCGATTTCGTCGACCGCATGTTCGCGCGCCTCGACAAGAACAACGACGGCAAGCTCGACGCCGCCGAGCTCGCGGCCGGCCGCGGGACGCGCGGCGACAGGGCCGATCGAGGTGATCGGGCCGATCGAGGTGATCGGGCCGATCGAGGTGATCGGGCGGACCGCGCCGAGCGGGGCGACCGCGCCGGCCGCGCCGACCGTGCCGGGCGGATCAATTTCGAGCGCGCCGACACGGCGAAGAAGGGCTATCTCACGCTCGAGGACCTCGCGAAGCTGCGCAGCGCGCGCGCCGAGGCCGCGCTGAAGCGCCGCTTCGAGCGGCTCGACACCAACCGCGACGGCAAGCTCACCCCCGACGAACTGCCGGCCGAACGCAAGGATGCGATCCTGCGCGCCGACGCGAACAAGGACGGCGCCGTGACGTTCGAGGAGTTCGCCGTGCGCCCGCGCCAGTTCCTCTTGCGCAGCGTCGAGGTCCAGTTCAAGGCGCTCGACGCCGACGGCGACGGCAAGCTCACCAAGGCCGAGATCGACGCGGCGCGCGGCAAGCCGATGCTGCTGCTGATCGCCGATGCGAACAAGGACGGCGCGGTGACGAAGGAAGAACTCGCCAAGGCCTTCGCCGGCCGCCGCACGCTGGTGAGCGACCGCGTCTTCGAGGCGCTCGACGCCGACAAGGACGGCAAGATCAGCGCCGCCGAGTGGCAGGCGGCGGGCGAGCGGCGCTTCGCGCGCCTCGACCGCGACAGGGACGGCGCGGTGACGGCCGACGAGCTCGGCCGCCGCGGCCGCCGCGGCGACCGCTAGCGCGGCTCCGGCACGACCCGCCGGCCCGCGGCAGGCGGTCCGGCCCCGGCCGATCCCCTCCGGCCGGCCTCGGCGAAAGCGGCGCTCCTCGCCCCGGGAGCGCCGCTTTCCGCGTTGGGCGGCGGATCGCCGGGCGCGACGGAAACGGCCTCGCGGCGGCGTTATCGCTGTAGGCGGCACCGGGGCGGAACTCCCCGGCGCCGGGGCCTTCGCAGGATTCGCCACGATGCACGCCCTGTTACTCATGTCAGCCGCCGTCCGCGCCGGTCGCTGCGGCACCGGGCGCCGGGCCGGCGGCGTGGCGGCGCGGGAGACCGCACGTATAATCGGGCATGGCCGAGAGCGGCGGAGAGAGCGATGCGGCGCTGATGCGGCGCGTGGCGGCGGGCGACGGCGCGGCGACGCGCCTGGTCGTTGCGCGCCACCTGCCGCAGGTGCTGGCGCTCGCCCGCCGCATGCTCAACGACGCGGCCGAGGCCGAGGACGTGGCGCAGGACGCGATGCTGCGGCTCTGGCAGACGGCGGCGCGCTGGCGCGAGGACGCGCCGGTGGGCGCCTGGCTCTACCGGGTGGCGCACAATCTTGTCATCGACCGCATCCGCCGGCGGCGGCCCACGGTCGACGTCGAAACGGCAATCGACCTCGCCGACCCGGCGCCGACGCCGGCCGAGCGCCTCGCCGAGAGCGAACGCCGCGGCGCGGTCGAGAAGGCGATCGCGGCCCTGCCCGAGCGCCAGCGCACCGCCATCACGCTGGTGCACACGCTCGAGATGGGAAATATCGAGGCGGCGGCGGCGATGGAGATCAGCGTCGAGGCGCTGGAATCGCTGCTGTCGCGCGGACGGCGCGCGTTGCGCGCGGCGCTCGCGGATCTCAAGGACGAGGTGGCGGGAGAATGAGCCATGACCGGGACTGACACGGAGCGCGCGGCGCTCGCCCGCTTCGAGGCGCTGCTCGACGCCTATGGCGCCGAGCCCCGGCGCTGGCCGGCGGACCGCCGCGCCGCGGCCGAAGCGCTGCTCGCGCGCTCGCCCGAGGCGCGGGCGCTGCAGGCCGCCGCCCGGCGGCTCGACGCGCTGCTCGACGCCGCCCCCGCCGCACCGGCGCCGGCGCATCTCGTCGGCCGCGTGATCGCTGCGGCGCCGCGGCCGCGCGCCCGCCGCGGCGGCTGGCTGGCGGCGTGGCTGAAGCCGGCCGCGGGGATCGCGGCCGCCGCATTGCTCGGCCTGGCGCTGGGCGTGATCGTCTCGCCGTTCGAGGGCGGCGCGAGCGAAGTGGCGGATGCGGACAGCGTGACCCTCGCCATCGGCGACGTTCCGGAGATCGAGCTATGAGCGGCCCCGTCGAGCCCGTTGCAGCCACCCCGCCGCCGCGCCGCCGGCGCGGCCTCTGGATCGCGCTGATCGCCTCCCTGGCCGTCAACGTGTTCTTCGTCGGCTGGGTCGCGTCGGCCTGGGTCTACGGCCCGCGCTTCGCGCCCGGGCCGCGCATGGCGCCTGCGGCGGGCAGCCCGTTCGCGTTCCAGCACCGGCGCGCGGTGCGCGAGCTCGCCGGCGACGAGCGCGAGACCGTGAACCGCCTCTGGCGCGAGAGCTTCGCCGAAATGCGCACGCGCGCGCAGGCGCTGCGCGAGGCGCAGACGGCGATGCGCGCCGCGTTCGCCGCCGATCAGGCCGACGCGAAATCGCTCGCCGACGCGGTGGCCGCGTTCCGCGACAAGGCCAACGCGATGTTCGATCACGCCAACGCCACGCTGCTCCGGATCGCCGCCGCGCTGCCCGCCGAATCCCGCAAGGCCTATTTCAACGCCGGCTTCCCGCGCCCGCGCGAG
>JAEULD010000291.1 GCA_016792765.1 Candidatus Odyssella sp. | reverse complement strand
GGCGCCGCGCTGATCAAGGAGCAGCTGCCGCGCCTGCCGCAGGGGCCCGGCGTCTATCGCATGCTCGACCGGCGCGGCGACGCGCTCTACGTCGGCAAGGCGCGGAGCCTCGCCAAGCGCGTCGCGAACTACACCGCGATCGCCAAGCTGCCCGAGCGCCTGCGCCGCATGGTGGCGGAGACGGCGTCGCTCGAGATCGTCTCGACCCACACCGAGGTCGAGGCGCTGCTGCTCGAGTCGAACCTCATCAAGCGCCTGAAGCCGCGCTACAACGTGCTGCTGCGCGACGACAAGTCGTTCCCCTACATCCACATCACCGCCGCCGCTCCGGGCGCGCCGCTCGAGAGCCCGAAGCGCTGGGCGCGCATCGTCAAGCACCGCGGCGCGCGCGACGAAGGCGGAATCTATTACGGCCCGTTCGCCTCGGCCGGCGCGGTGAACCGCACGCTCAATTCGCTGCAGCGCGCGTTCCTGCTGCGCTCGTGCACCGACGGCGCGTTCGCCGCGCGCACCCGCCCCTGCCTGCTGCATCAGATCAAGCGCTGCAGCGCGCCCTGCGTCGGCCGCGTGACGCCCGAGGACTACGCGACGTACATCCGCCAGGCCGAGGATTTCCTCTCGGGCCGCGACCCCGGCATCCGCGAGCGCTTCGCCGCCGCGATGGAATCGGCGAGCGCGGCGCTGGAGTTCGAGACCGCCGCCTCCTATCGCGACCGCATCCGGGCCCTCGCCCACATCCAGGCACGGCAGGACATCAACGTGCAGGACATCGACGAGGCCGACGTGATCGCGGCCGCGCGCGAGGCCGGGCAGACCTGCATCCAGGTGTTCTTCTTCCGCGGCGGCCAGAACTGGGGCAACCGCGCCTATTTCCCGCGCCACGACAAGGCCGCGGCCGGCGAGGAAGTGCTGGCCGCTTTCGTCGGCCAGTTCTACGACAACAAGACGCCGCCGAAGCTGGTGCTGATCGGCGAGGAGGTGCCGGACGCGGCGCTGATCGCGGAGGCGCTGTCGGTGCGCGCCGGCCTCAAGGTGGAGCTGGCCGCGCCGCAGCGCGGCGACAAGCGCAAGCTCGTCGAGCACGCGCTCGACAACGCCCGGGCCGCACTCGCGCGCCGGCTCGCCGAAAGCTCGTCGCAGAGGAAGATGCTGGAGGGCGTGGCCGACGCGTTCCGCCTCGAGGCGGCGCCCGAGCGCATCGAGATCTACGACAACAGCCACATCCAGGGCGCCAACGCGGTGGGCGCGATGGTGGTGGCCGGGCCGGAAGGCTTCGTGAAATCGGCCTACCGCAAGTTCAACATCAAGACCGCGGCGCCGAAGACGGCGCGGCCCAAGGGCGAGGCCGGCGCGCCGCCCGACGGAACCATCTCGCCCGGCGACGATTTCGGCATGATGCGCGAGGTGCTGACGCGGCGCTTCAAGCGCGCGATCGAGGAAGACGCCGAGCGCGAGCGCGGCACCTGGCCCGACCTCGTGCTCGTCGACGGCGGCGCGGGCCAGCTTTCGGCCGCGCGCGCGGTGCTCGCCGATCTCGGCATCGACGACGTGCCGCTGGTCGCGATCGCCAAGGGCCCCGACCGCAACGCCGGCCGCGAGACCTTCCACCTGCCCGACGGCAGCGCGCGGCAGTTCCCGCCCGGCGACGCCGTGCTGTTCTTCCTGCAGCGCCTGCGCGACGAGGCGCACCGCTTCGCGATCGGGGCGCATCGCGCCCGCCGGGCGGCGAGCACGATGCGTTCGCAGCTCGACGACGTGCCCGGCATCGGCGCGCGGCGCAAGAAGGCGCTGCTGATGCGCTTCGGCTCGGCCAAGGGCGTGGCCGCCGCCGGCCTTGCCGACCTCGAGACGACGCCCGGCATCAGCAAGGTGGTGGCGAAGAAGGTGTACGACTTCTTCCACGGCGAGGGGTGAGCGAAAGTTGACGGTGGCAGGCGTCGATTATAAATTTCGATCGAATTCATGCGGTTTTTAATAGTGGCGCTTCGATGGCCAGCGGCAAACAGACTCACGTCGTCGCGGTGTCTCTCCCCAAGGAACTCTTCCGCGACCTCGAGGAATTGCGGCTCCGGCGCTTCCAGAAGCGTTCGGAGATCGTCAAGGAGGCAATTCGCGAGTACCTCGCAATGTATCGCGCGGCGGACGGTGCGGCCGCGGGCGTGCGCGAGGCGCCGGCATCCCATGAGGACGAGACGTTGACGGACCGGGAGAAGGCGGCATTCGCGCGCGGCGAAGCGGAGTATCGGCGCGGGGAGTACCTGACCTTGGAGGAATTGCGCGCGCATTTGCGTAAGCGCAGAAAGCGCCATGTGGCGCGTCGCCGTCGCTAAGGGCGCCGTGCGTTCGATCGAGCGCCTTCCCGCGGCCGAACAAGCACGCGTGGAGGAAGCCTTGGCTGCCCTGGGGCGCAATCCGTTCGACCCGGCCCACAGCAAAGCGCTGAAGCCCGGCCGCGACCGGCACCGCTGGCGCGTCGGAGAGTACCGCATTTTCTATACGCTCGACCGGGAAGCCAAGGTGGCCGTGATCAGCGACGTTCTCCGCCGCACCAGCACCACCTATTGAAGGACCGGACTTCCCGGTTGCGACACGCGGTCGTCGGCGTCGCCAAGCGCAACGCAATGACTATATTGTTCCTATGCCGATGTGGTGACCCCGCCCCCAATGCCCGCCACCCTTCCCAACGCGCTGACCGTCGCCCGCATCTTTGCGGTGCCGGTGCTGATCGCGGCCTTCTATCTGCCGATGCCGGCGGCGGCGTGGGCGGCGATGGCGGTGTTCGTCGCGGCCTCGGTGACGGATTGGGTGGACGGCTGGCTCGCGCGGCGCTGGAACCAGATGAGCGACTTCGGCAAGGTGCTCGACCCCATCGCCGACAAGCTGCTGGTGGCCGCCGCGCTCTTCATGCTGGCCGCGTTCGACCGCCTCTCGGTGCCGTCGATCGTGGCGGCGATCGCGATCCTCGGGCGCGAGATCCTCGTCTCGGGCCTGCGCGAATTCCTCGCCGGGCGCGCGAGCCTGCCGGTGACGCTGCTCGCGAAGTGGAAGACGGCCGTGCAGATGGCGGCGATCGCCGTGCTGCTCGTCGCCCCCGCGGCGCCGGGCGGCCTGCCGTGGCAGCGCATCGGCGAGATCGGCCTCTGGATCGCGGCGGTGCTGACGCTCGTGACCGGCTGGGGCTATCTGCGCCAGGGCCTCGACGCCATGCGCGCCAAGCCGGGCGCGGGAGCGGCGCGATGAAGATTTTCGGCATCGCCGGCTGGAGCGGCTCGGGCAAGACCAGCCTCGTGGTGCGGCTCGTGCCCGAGCTGGTCGGGCGCGGCCTTTCCGTTTCCACGATGAAGCACGCGCACCACGCGTTCGACGTCGATACGCCGGGCAAGGACAGCTACGAGCACCGCCGGGCCGGCGCCACCGAAGTGCTCGTCGGCTCGGCCAATCGCTGGGCGCTGATGCACGAATTGCGCGGCGCGCCCGAGCCGCGGATGGAAGACCTCGTCGCGCGCATGACGCCGGTCGATCTGCTGCTGATCGAGGGCTTCAAGCACCACGCGCACGACAAGCTGGAGGTGTTCCGCCGCGACGTCGGCAAGCCGCTGCTCTGCGTCGCCGATCCGCGCGTCGTGGCCGTGGCCAGCGACGGCGCGGTGCCCGAGGCGCGCGTGCCGGTGATCGATCTCGACGACACGCGCGCGGTCGCCGATTTCGTCGTCGCGCATTGCGGCCTCGCGCGGGGCCGGGCGCGCGGAGCGGCCTGATGGCGCAGCTTTCCGACGACTGCTTCGCGTTCGGCGGGCCGCTCATCGGCCTCGACGCGGCGCTGACGCTGCTGCTGGAGCGCACCGCGCCGGTGACCGGCGTCGAGACGGCGCCGCTGGCGGCGGCGCGCGGGCGGGTGCTCGCCGAAGACATCGTCGCGCCGCGCGACGTGCCCCCGCACGACAATTCCGCCGTCGACGGCTATGCGGTCTATTTCGACGATCTCGCGCCGGGCGCCGAGACCGCGCTGCCGGTGAAAGGCCGCGCCGCGGCCGGCCATCCGCTCGCGGGCGCGCAGGCGCGCGCCACGGCGGTGCGCATCTTCACCGGCGCGCCGATGCCGCTCGGCGCCGACGGCACGCAGGCCGGCGGGCCCGACACGGTGTTGATGCAGGAAGACTGCGTCGAGACCGACGGCATCGTGCGCGTGCCGCCCGGCATCAAGCGCGGCGCGAACCGGAGGAAGCGCGGCGAAGACATCGTGGCCGGCGCCGCGATCCTGCGCGCCGGCCGCCGCCTGAAGCCGCAGGATATCGGCCTCGCCGCCTCGATCGGGCTCACCCGCGTGCCGGTGCGCCTGCCGCTGCGCGTGGCGCTGTTCTCGACCGGCGACGAGATCCGCGAGCCGGGCACGCCGGCGCCCGCCGGCGCCGTCTACGACGCCAACCGCTTCGCGCTGCTCGCCGCGCTGCAGGGCCTCGGCTGCAGCGTGACCGACCTCGGCATCCTGCCCGACCGCTTCGCGACGATCCGCGACGCGCTCGCCGGCGCCGCGGCGGCGCACGACCTCATCCTCACCTCGGGCGGCATGTCCACCGGCGACGAGGATCACATCAAGCCGGCCGTGGAAGCGCTCGGCGCGCTGCATTTCTGGCGCCTCGCGATCAAGCCGGGGCGCCCGATCGCGTTCGGCCAGGTGGGGCGCGTGCCGTTCGTGGGCCTGCCCGGCAATCCGGTGGCGGTGCTGGTGACGTTCCTGCGCATCGCGCGGCCGCTGATCCTGCGCCTCGCCGGCGCCGAGGCCGTGCCGCCGCGCCTCTACCGGCTGCGCGCCGGTTTCGCGCACGACAAGAAGGCCGGGCGGCGCGAGTGGGTGCGCGCGCTAATGGTGCGCGCCCCGGACGCCGACGCCGTCGTCCGGAAATTTCCGCGCCAGGGTGCCGGCGTCCTCACCTCGATGGTCGAGTCCGACGGTCTCGTCGAGCTCGGCGAAGACGTGACCCACGTGACGCCCGGCGAGACGGTGGATTTCCTGCCGCTCAGCGAGGTGGACGCGTGACACCGACAGGCGAGAATTCCGGCCTGACGGCCCAGCGCGTTCGCACGAGCCGGGGGCGCGAGGAGAAAGACTTCGGCGCGCTTCGCGCGCCGGCTGGCATGAGGTCTGAATGAAAATTCTCTATTTCGCGTGGCTGCGGCAGAAGATCGGCGCCGGCGAGGAAGACGTCTCCCCGCCGCCGTCGGTGAACAGCGTGGCGGCGCTCGTCGCCTGGCTCAAGGCGAAGAGCCCGGCCCATGCCGCCGCTTTCGCCAATACGCAGGCGGTGCGCGTGGCCATCAATCAGGAATTCGCCGACTGGAGCGCGCCGGTCGCGCCCGGCGACGAGATCGCGTTCTTCCCGCCGGTCACGGGCGGCTGAGTCGGCTCAGCTTGTCTTCCGGTAGCCGCGCTTCTCCATGCAATCTTCGTCGACGATCTCCCGAACGCGCTTTTCGTCGGCCGGAGTCTGCAGCACGCGTCGTTGTTCGCGGACCGTCGTGCACCAATAGAGGTCGCGCTTGATGTCTTCCGGCGTGGCGCCCTGCTTGGTCCACTGCTCGTGCGACGGCGCGGCGGACGTGCAGCCCGCCGCCAGCACCGCGGCGAACGCCGCCAATCCGTGGCGCAGATCCATCCGATCCTCCGTGCTTCTCGCGACGGCGCGACAATGGCGAGGACGGCCGGCCGCTGTCAATTCGCGGCGCCTGCGCCTTCCGGCCGCTTGACCCCGGCGCGCCGCAGGCCGAGATTTCCGGCGATGATACGGGTCCAGCGCGACGATTTCGATCCCGGCCTGGAGCTGGCGCGGCTGACGGCGGGGCGCACCGACATCGGCGGCGCCGTGCTGTTCTGCGGCCTCGTGCGCGAGATGGCCGGCGCCGAGGCGCGCATCCAGGCGATGACGCTCGAGCACTATCCCGGCATGACCGAGAAGATGCTGGGCCAGATCGAAGCCGAGGCGCTGGCGCGCTGGCCGATCTCCGCAAGCCTGATCATCCACCGCTACGGCCGCCTCATGCCCGGCGAGCGCATCGTGCTCGCGATCACCTGCTCGGCGCACCGCCAGGCGGCGTTCGAGGCCAACATGTTCCTCGTCGACTGGCTCAAGACCAAGGCCCCGTTCTGGAAGCTCGAGGAGCGGCCCGACGGCACCGCCTGGGTGGAAGCGCGCGCCAGCGACGACGCAGCCGCCGAGCGGTGGTCGGCGCGCTCGGACAAGGCGGCGGAATAGCGATGGCCGAGATCGTCAATCTCAACAAGTTCAGGAAGGCGCGTGCCAAGGCCGAAGAGGCCAAGCGTGCCTCGGAGAACCGCGCCAAGCACGGCCGCACGAAGGCCCAGAAAAGCAAGGAAGAGCTCGAGCGCGAGAAAATGCGCGACGCGCTGGACCAGGCGAAGCGCGACGAGAGCGAGCGGACGTAGCGTTCCCTCGCCCCCCGTTCGAAAGCGAACTCCGAAGAAGTTCCGGCCCAAAGCCAGGGTTGCGACGAAGCAATGAACCCCGAAGGGGTTCCGGCCCAAAGCCCAGGGTTGCGGCGAAGCCGCTACCCTGGGATGCCCACGGGAATTCCGTTCACCCCCGAAGGGGCTGTGCCGCGGCGCCACAACCCCTTCGGGGTTGATCAATATCTGCATCGAGATCCCAGGGTAGCCGCTGCGCGGCAGCCCTGGGCTTTGGGCCAGAACCGCTTCGCGGTTCTCCGGCCGCTATCGCCGCTCAATGCCGGTAGTCCGCCGCTTCCTTGTCGAGAATCCGTTTCAGCGCCTCGAAATGGGCGGTCTGCTGGGTGTGGCCGATAGCGCCACGCATCTGCTCGGCGGTTCGGGCCCGGACCTCGGGCCGCACCAGCTTGAGCTTCTTGCCGGTCGACAGCGCGAGCACCGTCGTCATGCAGGCGCGCTCGAGATAGTAGAGCTTGTCGTAGGCCTCGTGCACCGTGCTGCCGGTGACGATGACGCCGTGATTGGCGAGGAACAGCACCGAGCGGTTGCCGAGCTTGGCCGCCATGCGGTCGCCCTCGGCCTCGTCGAAGGCGAGCCCGTTGTAGTCGGGATCGTAGGCGATCTGCTCGTGAAACATCAGCGAGGTCTGGAGGGCCGGGAGCAGCTCCGGCTCCTCGAGCATGGTGAGCGCGGTCGCGTAGGGCATGTGCGTGTGCAGGATGCAGCGCGCCTGCGGCGCGGCCCGATGCAGGCGCCAGTGGATGTAGAACGCGGTGGGCTCGGGCGGCGCGTCGCCCTCGATGAGCTTGCCGTCGTTATCGACCAGCAGCAGGCTCGACGCCGTGGTTTCGCGCCAATGCAGGCCCTGCCGGTTGATCAGGAAGCGGTCGGTCGTGCCCGGCACCATGAAGCTGAAATGGTTGCAGATCGCCTCGCTGAAGCCGTGGCGCTCGGCCCAGCGGAGCGCGGCGGCGAGGTCGATGCGGGCCTGGCGGAGGGGGTCGGCGGCGGTCATGGTCCTGCACCTTCGTGTCGTCCTCCGCATCGTGCCGCGGCGGCGCGGCAGGTCAAGCCCCGGCGCCGGCCGCAATGCCGCGAGAAGCGCCATGCATCGTTTCGATGCGAAAACACTTTTGGCTAACGGTGATGTGATGCGCTTTGATCCCCGTCGCCAACCGGCGCTTCTATAGTCCGCCGCGTCCGCGCAACCCGCGCGGCGCTGCAACGACAAAACCCAAGAGGAGTTACCCATGAAGAAGGTTTCCGCCATCGCCCTCGCCTCCGCCGTCGCCGGCGCGCTCGCGCTCGCCGGCACCGCCGTCGCCCAGACCAAGGGCGCCAGCGGCTTCAAGTGCTGGGGCGTCGCCAAGGCCGGCCAGAACGACTGCGGCAACGCCGCGAAGACGCACGACTGCGCGGGCCAGTCGAAGACGGATTTCGACCTCGGCGAGTGGAAGGCCGTGAAGGACGCCGCCGAGTGCACGAAGATGGGCGGCGCCGACAAGCCCGGCAAAGGCAAGAACGCCAACGTGAAGATGTAGCGGACGCGCAATGCGATGATGGCGGGGCCGCCGTGTCCGCGACCGACCATGGGACAGGACCCGGACCGATTCCCGCGCGAGCGGGAATCGGGCTCCGCCATCCGCACGTCCAGAAATTCCTCGACGCCCCGCCGGCGATCGGCTGGGTGGAAGTGCATAGCGAGAACTACCTGGCCGCGGGTGGGCTACGCCTCTCGGCGCTCGAGCGGATCCGCCGCGATCTGCCGGTGAGCTGCCACGGCGTCGGCCTTTCGCTCGGCTCCGCCGAGGGCCTCGACGACGCGCATCTCGCCGCGCTCGCGCGCCTGTTCGAGCGCATCGAGCCGGGCCTCGTCTCCGAGCACGTCTCGTGGAGCGTCTCGGGCGGCGTCTACTACAACGACCTCTTGCCGCTGCCGCTGACCGAGGAGGCGCTCGGCGTTTTCTGCCGCAACGTCGACCGCGCGCAGGAGGCCTTCGGCCGCCGCATCCTGGTCGAGAACCCGTCGACCTATCTCGATTTCGCGGCCTCGCGCATTCCGGAGCCCGAATTCATCGCCGAGATCGCGCGCCGCACCGGCTGCGGGCTGCTGCTCGACGCGAACAACATCCATGTGAGCGCGCACAACCGCGGCTTCGACGCCGGCGCCTATCTCGCCGCGCTGCCGCTCGCGGCCGTGGGCGAGATCCACATCGCCGGCCATGCGCGCCGCAGCATCGGCGGCGAAACCGTGCTGATCGACGATCACGGCTCGCACGTCGTCGCGCCGGTGTGGCGCCTGCTCGACTCGGCGCTGGCGCACATCGGGCCGGTGCCGGTGCTGGTCGAATGGGACACCGACATTCCGGCGCTCGAGGTGCTGCTCGCCGAGGCGGCGCAGGCCGAGTCCGCCATCCGCCGCGCGGCGGCGCCGCCGGCCGCGGCGCGAACGCGGAGCGCCGCCCATGCTGCGTGACCTGCAGACGCAAATGGCGCGGAGCCTGCTCGAGGACTTCAAGGCGCCGCCGCCCGAGGGCCTCGTCGCCGGCGACGCCGCGCGCGCCGCCGCGCGCTTCATGATCCACCGCGGCAACGTGATCGAATCGCTCGTCAACGCGCTCGGCCACTCGTTTCCGGCCGTCAAGGCGATCGCCGGCGACGGCAATTTCCGCGTGTTGGCGGCCGCCTATGTGCGCGCCAGCCCGCCGCCGAAGCCGCAGCTGCTGAGCTACGGCGCCACCTTTCCCGAATTCGTCGGCGGCCACGCGGCCGCGATGCGCGATTTTCCGTTCCTGGCCGATCTCGCGCGCCTCGAATGGGCGATGAGCGAGGCCTACTACGCGGAGGAAGCGCCGGCGCTGGCGCCCGAGACGCTCGGCGCGGTGGCGCCCGAGCGGCTGCCGGCGCTGCACCTGTCGCTGCATCCGGCCGCGCGCCTCTTCGTCTCGGAGTTTCCGATCCACGCGATCTGGCAGGCCGCTTCGGCAGGCGGCACCGCGCCCGATCCCGCACTCGAGCCCGGCGCGCCGCAAGGCGAAGCCGTGCTCGTGGCGCGCCCTTCCGGCCCGGTCGAAGCTTGGAAGCTCGCGCCGGGCGAATCCGCTTTTCTGGGGGCCGTTGCCGCGGGGGCACCCCTGGAAAACGCCCTGGCCGAGGCCTTCGCGGCCGAAGCCGGGTTCGACCTCGCCGCGGCGCTCGCGGCGTTTCTCTCCCGCGGCGTCTTCGGCGCCGATATCTCGTTCGATCCAACGCTCAATGGAGGGGTCGCATGACCACCCTGACCAAGACTTCGGACGCCGCCCCGCCCCGCGCGAGCGGCGGCATCCTCTCGCTGGCCGGCCGCCTGTTCGACGCGCACGAGGCCGTCGGCCGCGGGCTGACGCGGCTCGTCGAGCCGCTGTTCAACGTCGCCGCGCGCCTCTGGATGGGAAAGATCTTCCTCGATTCCGGCATCGCGCGCGTCATCAACTGGGACAAGCAGGAGTTCCTGTTCCAGGAGGAATACAAGCTCGGCCTGCTCTCGCCGAAGCTGTGGGCCATCCTCACGACCGGGGCCGAGCTGGTGCTGCCGGTGCTGCTGTTCGTCGGCCTGTTCACGCGCGTGCCGGCGCTCGGCCTCCTGATCATGACCGCGTTCATCCACTTCGTGGTGGGCTTCGCGAACGAGGACTACCTCGCGCCCTACCATTACGTGTGGATGCTGGTGTTCGGCTACCTGTTCATCCGCGGCGGCGGCCCGTTCTCGATCGACGGCTTCGTCAAGAGCCAGCGCGAATAGCGCGGTAGGGTGCACGCCCCGCTCCGCTCTTCCCATCGTGGCGCGCGAAGGGGATTCGCCAGATTCCGCGCGCGCACGAGGAAGGTTTGGAGGAGGCGTGCACTCCGCCCAAGCGACGGCCCGGCATTGTGGCGGAGGCCGGACCTTCTTGGCGGTGTCGTTCTAGCCCAGGCAGCGTGACGCCGGCGTCATGCCCAGCGTCAAGCCGCGGCGGCGCGGCGATGACGGTGCCTGCCTGCGGTTGCAACACGCGAAGATCGTGATATTTCAGAATTCGAGTTCGCTGCGACTGGGGAATCGGTTGTGGCTCGCGCGCTATTGCAGCAGCCGCGGCAGGAACAGCACCAGCCCGGGCACCGCCGCCAGCAGCACGATGACCAGGATCTGGCAGACGACGTAGGGAAGCGCCGCCTTGGAGACTTCGCCGAGCGTGGTGCCGGGAACCACGCCCATCATCACGAACAGCAGCATGCCGAACGGCGGCGTGGTGAAGCCGATCTCGATCGCGATGAGCATGATCGTGCAGAACCAGACGAGATCGAAGCCCAGCGACTGCGCGAGCGGCAGGTAGAGCGGCATCGTGAGCAGCATGATCGACAGCGAATCGATGAAGCAGCCGAGGATCAGCAGGATCGCGAACATGACCGCCAGCATCGCGATCGGGTGGAGCGCCAGCCCGGCGGTCCATTGCACGAAGCCGGCGCTGCTGCCCGAGAACGAGAGCATCTGCGCGAAGGTGGAGGCCGCGACGATGAGGATGAAGCTCATCGCGGTGACGCGCATCGCGTCTTCGAGCGCGTGGTTGATCTTGCGCCAGTCGAGCACGCGGTAGGCGGCGGCGAGGATCACGACCGCGAGGCAGCCGAGCGCAGAGGCTTCGGTGGGCGTGGCAACGCCGAGGATCATCGTGCCCACGACCATGAAGACGATGAGGCCCATCGGCAGCACGTCGCGGACCACGAGCTTCAGCGCCGTCGCGAGCGGCGTGCGCTGCACCTCGTAGCGCGGCGCGGCGGCCGGATCGAGCCGGACCTGGAGATGGATGAGCAGGACGTAGGACAGCGCGATCAGCACGCCCGGCACGATCCCGGCGAGCAGCAGGGCCGCCACGTCGATGCGGGCGAGGCTACCGAGGAACACCGTCATGCTCGAGGGCGGGATGATGACCGCGAGGCCGCCCGCCCCCAGCACCGGCCCCGCCGCGAGCGCGAGCTTGTAACCGCGCCGGCGCATTTCCGGCACCATGACGCTGCCCATCATGCCGGTGTTGGCGATGCTCGAGCCCGACAGCGCGGCGAACACGGTGCTGGCGGCCACCGTCACGTAGGCGAGCCGGCCCGGCAGCGCGCCGAAGCAGCGGTCGAGCGCGTCGAGCACCCGCATCGCGAGGCCGGAGCGGAAGAACAGCGTGCCCATGAACAGGAACAGCGGCACCGGCGCGAGCGAGAAATTGGCGACCGATTCGGCGCCGTTCGCCAGCATCTGCACGACGCCGCGCATGCCGCCCATGAACAGGAAGGCGCCGAGAATGTTGGCGAGGAAGAACGCCACCAGCACCGGCAGGCCGACGAACATCAGCCCGAGCGCCGCGCCGGTGAGCAGCAGCAGGAGCGTGTACCATTCCATGCCGCGCGGGCGCCTTAGAGCGAATCCGCGTCTTCGGCGCGGCGCTCGAACAGCGAATCGGGCACGAACAGATAGCGCGCGAACTCGATCGCGCCCAGCGCGAAGCCGAGCACGAGCGGCAGCAGGTTGATCCAGCCGGGGATGTCGATCGCCTTGACCTGGAAATCGCCGGTGGCGATCGCGTCGACGGTCATGAACGCCGCGACTCCGGCCAGGAAGAGCAGCGTCAGCGCGGCCGTCAGCACGATGCCGCCTTCCCACGCGCGGCGGACGCGGCCGCTCAGTCCGCGCACGACGATCTCGAGCACGACGTGGCCCTTGCAGCGCACGAGGTAGGGCACCCCGAGGCCGGCCATGTAGACCATCAGGCTTTCGCAGACCGGAATCGTCCAGATCGGCGGCCGGCCGCCGAGATTGCGAATCGCGACGTCGGCGATGATCGCCAGCGCCATCAGAGCGAGACAGGCCTTGGCGAGCTGCGCGAGCAGAAGGCTCGCGCGCCACGACGCCGCGAACAGAGACTGCATCCGGCCGCCCGGCCGGCTCAGCGCGCGTAGAACTTGGCGCGCAGCGCCTCGTACGATTCCGGGGCGCGCGCCTTGATCTGGTCCCACGGCGCGGCATAGGCGTGGTCGAGATACGCCTTGCGCGCGGCGCCCTGCAGCTCCACGGCCTTGACGCCGTCCTTGATCAGCGCCGCGCGGTCCGCCTTTTCGATCGCCTGGAACGCCTCGTAGGACCGCTTCTCGTGCTCGACGCCGAGCTTCTCGACGAGCGCGCGCGCGGCGTCCGGCAGCGCCTTCCACCGGTCGAGGTTCACGATCACCAGCAGGTTGGTCCGCATGAAGCCGGGCTCGACCATGAACTTCGTGTATTGCTCCCACTTGAAGTCGCGATAGCTGACGATCGGCCAGATCGTGCCGTCGACGACGCCGCGGCTGAGCGCGGTGTAGACGTCTTGCGGCGGGAGCACGACGTTGGTGCCGCCGATCGCCTCGACGAACTTGACCCACGGCGCGGCCGAGCGGATGCGCTGGCCCGCGAGGTCGATCGCGCCGTCGGGCTTGAGCTTCGGCTCCTTGGCGAGGAACAGGTAGAACGCGTTGCCGCCCGCGGCGTGATACACGATCTTGGCGTTCATCTTCTTCTGCCAGATCGCGTCGAGCAGCGCGAGGCCGCCGTTCGCGCGGTGCTCCATCGGCGTCGTCGTGCTGCCGTCGAGCGCCTGGCCTTCCGGCGCGAAATTGAGGCTCTGGCCGGTCGGATAGAAGATCATGTCGACGACGCCGTTCTTGAGCGCCGGCGGCTGCTGGATCGGCGGCGTGGTCTCCGGCCCGCCGATGTAGTTGATGCGGACGCTGCCCTTGCCCTCGGCGTTCACCGCGTCGACGAATTCGAGGAAGCTCTTCGTGTAGGCCGCGTTGCGCGGAAGGAACGAGAGCGCCTTGAGCGTCGCCTCTTCCGCCGCGGCCGAGGCCGCGCCCGTCGCCAGCGCGGCTCCCGCCAGCGCGATTCGCAAGAGCGATGCGAGTTTCATCGTTCGATCCCCCCTTTGGGCCGGCGGAACTGCCGGCGAAGTCGGTCAGGCCGCGGCGCGCCCGGCCCGGAACGAGCGCGCGAATTCCGGCGCCACCTCGCGCGCGAAGCGCGTCAGCCATTCGTGGCGCAGCGCCTGCGGAATGCCGGGCGTGTTCACCGTCACGATGAACTTGTTGAAGCCCAGCGCGGCGTAGCGCTCGATCTGGCGGCGGATCGTCTTCGGCGAGCCGAAGAACTGCAGCGCCGAGAACGGCCCGAGATTGGCCGGGTCCGAGAAATGCGTGCGCACGCCGTGGATGCGCGCGAAATCGTAGCTCTTGAGATGGCGGTAGCGGTCGAGATCGGCCTGGTAGTGCTTGACCTGCGCCTCGAAGAACGGCGGCATCACCGCGCGCGCGATACGCTCGGCCTCGTCGTCGGTGTCGGCGACGATGAGGTGGGCCTGGATCGGCAGCACCGGATCGGGATCGCCGCCGATCTCGCGGTTGGCCTCGTGCCAGTCGGCCAGCACCTCGCGGTGCATCTCGAGCGGGCGGAACGCGTTGCTGAGCGGCGGCAGCCCGAGCCGGGCCATGATCGCGGCGCTGGGCGGCGTGCTGATCGCGCCGTAGAGGCGGATCCGCTCGCGCGCCGGCCGCGGGCGAAGCTCGAGCGCCTGCGGCACCGAATGATGGCGCCCCGCATAGGTGAACGGGCCGCCCGCGAGCGCGCGCTGCAGGATTTCGACGATCTCGCGGAAGCGGTCGCGCGATTCGTCGAGCTCCAGGCCGAACGCCTCGTATTCGGAGGCGGCCGAGCCGCGGCCGAGGCCGATGTGCAGCTCCGCCTCCGACAGCAGGCTCAGCATCGCGACGCCTTCGGCGAGCCGCAGCGGATGATACCAGGGCGCCACGATCACCATCGTTCCGAGCTCGAGGCGCGGATGGCGGCCGGCGATCGTCGCCAGGAACAGCAGCGGATCGGGCGTCGGATAGTAGTCCGAAAAATGATGCTCGAGCGCCCAGACGCCGGAATAGCCGAGGCTCTCGGCCAGCGCGGCGTCGCGCAGCGCGTGGCGGTAGAGCTCCGCATCGGTCGCGCCGGGCGCATCCACCGGGCCGATGCAGATGCCGAACGTCGTCTCGCCGGAGGCGGAGGTCATGGCGTGAGCCCAAACAGCCGGACGAATAAACTGTGGAACGAACGTTTGATCGTGTCAATGCGCCGCACGCATTGTCACCGCGCGGGACGCGTGGTTGTATTTTCGCCATGCAGACACGGGCACCGACGGCGCCGGCCGGGCGCAGACGGGCGGCGCGCGCGGCCGCGGCGGAGGGCCGCCTGCTCGACGCGGCCGAGGCGCTGTTCGCCCGCCACGGCTACAACGGCGTTTCGATCCGCGACATCGCCGGCGCCGCGCGGGCGAACATTTCGTCGGTCTACTATCATTTCGGATCGAAGCCGCGCCTGCTCGAAGCGGTGTGCCGGCGGCGCATGCTGCCGGTCGTCGCCGAGCGCGCGGCCGCCATGGCGGCGGCCGGCGGCCGGCGCGCCTCGCTCGACCGCCTCGTCGCGGCGTTCGTCGGCCCCACGCTTCGCGCGGCGCAGGGGCGCGGCCGCGACGCCGCCATGTTCCGCCGCCTGGCCGGGCACCTCGCGACCGACCCCACCCCCGAAGTGCGCCGCGCGATCCGCGCGATCTTCGACGAGTCGGTGCGCGCGTTCGTCGACGGCTTGCGCGCCGGCGATGCGGGCGGCGACGCCGATGGATTTTTCTGGTCCGTTGCCTGCGCGATGGGCGCCGCCGTCTACGTTCAAGGCGATCTCGCGCATCTCGCGCGCATGCTCGGGCGGCCGGGCTGTCCGCCGGATACCAAGCGAGGACTCGAGCACATCGCGCGATTCATCCGGGGCGGCGTCGAGGCGACGTCGCGTCGCAAACCCGCGAGCGGCGGCGCGCTCGCCGTTGCGCGCCCCTGTCGCGGTTCCGGCGGCCCGCAAGGTGCGTAAGCTGTCGGTCGGCCACGAAATCAGGAGGCTGCCATGATCCGCATCGTGCTTGCCGCGTTTGCCGCGTTGTCGCTGGCCACGCCGGCCTGGGCACAGGAGAAAGCGGCCGTCCTCTACAAGGCGGAGGGCTGCGGCTGCTGCGACGGCCATGCCGACCACCTGCGCGCCAACGGCTACAAGGTGCGCGTGGTGGAGCTGGCCGATCTCGAGCCGATCAAGAAGAAACACGGCGTGCCCACCGCGCAGGCCGGTTGCCACACGATCGAGGTGGGCGGCTATGTCGTGGAGGGCCACGTGCCGGCGAAGATCATCGACAGGCTCCTGGCCGAGAAGCCGCCGATCAGGGGCATTTCGCTGCCCGGCATGCCCGAGGGCTCGCCCGGCATGGGCGGCGCCAAGGTCGAGCCGTTCACGGTGGAAGAACTCGGCAGCGGCAAAGTCTTCGCGGTCGACTGAGCGCGCGCAACCCGCGGACGACGGGATGTACGGACGGACAGTCGCGGACGCCTTTCGCCCGTGGCTGTCCGGATCCGTCCGTGCCGCCCGCTACTCCGCCGCCTTCGCCGCCTTGGCGCCCTGGCCGCGGACGAGCGCGTCGTAATCCTGCATCAGCGCGCGCGTGATCTCGCCGGGCTTGAACTTCTTGTCGCCGATCGACTGGATCGGCGTGACCTCGGCCGCGGTGCCGCAGATGAACACTTCCTGCGTCTTGGCCAGCTCCTCGGGCTTGATGTGACGCTCGACGATCTTGAAGCCGCGCTTCTTGGCGAGGCCGATCACCGTGCGCCGCGTGATGCCGTCCAGGAAGCAATCGGGATCCGGCGTGTTGATCACGCCGTCCTGCACCAGGAACACGTTGGCCCCGGTCGTCTCGGCGACGTAGCCGCGCCAGTCGAGCATCATCGCGTCGGCGTAGCCCTCGCGCTCCGCGTGATGCTTGCTGATCGTGCAGATCATGTAGAGGCCGGCGGCCTTGCTCTTCGACGGCGCGGTGGCCGGATCGGGCCGCTTGTATTTCGCCCAGCCGAGCTTGATGCCTTCCATGCGCGCTTCGGGCGAGAAGTAGGACGGCCACTCCCAGGTCGCGATCGCGACGTTGATGCGGTTGTTCTGCGCCGAGACGCCCATCATCTCGCTGCCGCGCCAAGCAAGCGGGCGGACATAGCCGTCGGTGAGCTTGTTGGCCTTGAGCGTCTGCCGGCAGGCCTCGTCGATCTCGGCGACCGAATAGGGAATCTTGAAATCGAGGATCGCGGCCGAGTCGTGCAGCCGCTGCGAATGCTGGGTCAGCTCGAAGATCGTGCCGTTGTAGGCGCGCTCGCCCTCGAAGACGCAGGAGGCGTAGTGCAGGCCGTGCGAGAGGACGTGCAGCTTGGCGTCCCGCCACGGCACCAGCTCGCCGTTCATCCAGATGAAGCCGTCGCGGTCATGAAAGGGCAGCATTGACATCCTATTTGCCTCGCAGGTTTAGTCCGGCGCGCGACCGTTCCCGGCGCCGTCGGAAGCGCTGGTTTCAAAATTCCACGCAATAAAATTTCGCGGGAATGAAGTTTCCAGTAACATCCTAACGAAATCGAGTCAAGGATGCCCGAGTTCAGGGCCGGCGCAAGCCCCCTATTCCTGCGCGACGACGACCTGCGCCAAGGCCTCGACCTGCTGTTCGTCGCCGGCCGCGATCTCGCCGCCGCCGCGGACGCGGGACTGGAAAAAGAAGGGCTCGGCCGCGCCCACCACCGCGCGCTCTATTTCGTCGGCCGCAACCCTGGCCTGCCGGTCGGGGGGCTGATGGCGATTCTCGGGATCACGAAGCAGAGCCTGAGCCGCGTGCTGAAAGACCTTTCCGCCCGGGGCCTGATCGCCCAGGCGGTGGGCGCCGACGATCGGCGCGAGCGGCGCCTCGCGCTGACCGAAAAGGGCCAAGCGCTCGAGCAGGCGCTGACGGCGCCGCAGCGCGCGCTGATGGCCAGCGCCTACCGCGCCGCCGGCGCCGAGGCGGTGGCGGGCTTCCGCACGGTGCTCGGGGGATTGAGGAAACGATAGATGGAGCTTCGCGCCCCCTACGAGGTCCGCGTGATGGGCCGCGCCGATCTCGACCGTGCGCTCGATTGGGCCGCGTCCGAGGGCTGGAATCCCGGCTTCGACGACGCGCGCGCGTTCCAGGCGGCCGATCCGCTCGGCTTCTTCATGGGCTGGCGCGAGGGCGAGCCGGCCGCCGCAATCTCGGTCGTGGCCTACGATCCGGATTTCGCGTTTCTCGGCCTCTACATCGTGCGCCCGGAATATCGCGGACGCGGCTTCGGCCTGAAGCTGTGGCAGGACGCGCTCGCGCGCCGGCCCGCCAAGCTGGTGGGCCTCGACGGCGTCGTCGCGCAGCAGGCCAATTACGCGCGCTCGGGCTTCCGCCTCGCCTATCGCAACATCCGCTTTGGCGGAAAAGCGCCCGCGGCCGCCGGCGGCAATGCCGGCGTGATCTTGCGTCCGGCGCGCACGCTGCCGTTCGACCGGCTGGCGGCCTACGACCGGCGCTGCTTTCCGGCCGCGCGCGCCGGCTTCCTCAGCCTGTGGCTCAGCCCGCTCGCCGGCGCCGCGATCGCAGCCGAGCGCGACGGCGCG
>JAEULD010000288.1 GCA_016792765.1 Candidatus Odyssella sp. | reverse complement strand
CTCGCCTGCGTGTTCAAGATCGAGAGCCACAATCACCCGTCGTTCATCGAGCCCTACCAGGGTGCCGCCACCGGCGTGGGCGGCATCCTGCGCGACGTGTTCACGATGGGCGCGCGGCCGATCGCGATCATGGACGCGCTGCGCTTCGGCGAGCCAGGGCATCCCAAGACGCGCCATCTCGTCGCCGGCGTCGTCTCGGGCATCGGCGGCTACGGCAATTGCATGGGCATCCCGACCGTGGGCGGCGAGACCGAGTTCCACGCCTCCTACAACGGCAACATCCTCGTCAACGCGATGACGGTCGGCATCGCGCCGGCGGACCGCATCTTCTATGCCAAGGCCGCGGGGCTCGGGAATCCCGTCGTCTATGTCGGCTCGAAAACGGGCCGCGACGGCATCCACGGCGCCACGATGGCCTCGGCCGAGTTCGACGACAAGTCCGAGGAGAAGCGCCCGACCGTGCAGGTGGGCGATCCGTTCACCGAAAAGCTGCTGCTCGAAGCCTGCCTCGAGCTGATGGCCACCGACGCGATCGTCGCGATCCAGGACATGGGCGCGGCCGGCCTCACCTCGTCCTCGGTCGAGATGGCGGGCAAGGGCGGCTTGGGCATCGAGCTCGACATCGATCAGGTTCCGATGCGCGAGACCGGCATGACCGCGTACGAAGTCATGCTCTCGGAAAGCCAGGAGCGCATGCTCATGGTGCTGAAGCCGGGGCGCGAAGATGTGGCCCGGCGCATCTTCGAGAAGTGGGAGCTCGATTTCGCCGTCGTCGGCAGGCTCACCGACACCGGCCGCCTCGTCGTCAAGCGCGCCGGCAAGGTCGAGGCCGACATTCCGGTCGATCCGCTGGTCGCGAAATCGCCGCTCTACGATCGCCCCTCCGAGCCCACGCCGAAGCGCCCGGCCGTCGACGCGAAATCGCTGAAGGCGCCGATGAGCGCGCGCGACGCGCTGGCGAAGATGATCGGTTCGCCGAATTTCGCGAGCAAACGCTGGATCTGGGAGCAATACGACCATCTCGTGCGCGGCCAGACGCTCGAGCGGCCGGGCGGCGACGCCGCCGTGGTGCGCATCGCGGGCACCGAGAAGGCGCTGGCGATCGCCACCGACTGCACGCCGCGCTACTGCTTCGCCGATCCGCGCGAGGGCGGGCGCCAGGCGGTGGCCGAGAGCTTCCGCAATCTCGTCGCGGTCGGCGCGCGGCCGCGCGCGGTCACGAACAATCTCAATTTCGGCAACCCCGAGCGCCCGCCGATCATGGGCCAGATCAAGGGCTGCATCGAAGGCATGGCCGAGGCCTGCGCGGCGCTCGACTTCCCGGTCATCTCCGGCAACGTCTCGCTCTACAACGAGACCAACGGCAAGGCGATCCTGCCGACGCCGGTGATCGGCGGCGTCGGCCTGCTCGAGGATTGGCGCGCGCATGTGAGCGCCGGCTTCAAGCGGGCGGGCGAGACGCTGGTGCTGATCGGCGCCACGCGCGGCTGGCTCGGCGCCTCGGCGTATCTGCGCGACATTCTCGGCCGCGAAGAGGGCGCTCCGCCGCCGGTCGATCTCGGCGCCGAGCGCCGCAACGGCGAGCTGGTGCTGACGCTCGTCGCCGCGCGCTGGGTGACCGCGTGCCACGATCTCTCCGACGGCGGGCTCGCGATCGCGGCCGCCGAGATGGCGCTGGCCGGCGACACCGGCTGCGCGCTCGAAGCGGCGCCCGGCGCGTTGACGGACGAGGCCTGGCTGTTCGGCGAAGACCAGGCCCGCTACCTGATCGCGACGCGCCAGCCCGATCTCGTGCTCGCCGCGGCGGCGGCGCGCGGCGCGCCGGCGGCGATCGTGGGCCGCACGACCGGCGACGGCGCGTTGACCCTTCCCGGCGCCAACCCTATATCGCTGGCCGAGCTGCGCCGGGCGCACGAAGCCTGGCTGCCGGACTACATGGCCGCATAGGGGTTTGCCGCATGGCGATGGATGCCAACGAGATCGAGCGCCTGATCAAGGCGACGTTCCCGGACGCCAAGGTCGAGATCATCGACATGGCGGGCGACGGCGACCATTACGCGGCGACCGTCACCACGGCCGCGTTCAAGGGCAAGTCGCGCGTGCAGCAGCACCAGATGGTCTACGCCGCGCTCAAGGGCAGCATGGGCGGCGCGCTGCATGCGCTGGCGCTCACCACCCAGGTGCCGGCCGAAGCTTGAGAAGCCGGGTGGGCTCGGCTAGGACTCGAACCGCAATCTGCACCCGAAAGGAACCGCCATGGGCAGCGTCAGCGAGCAGATCAAGAAAGACATCTCCGACAACGACGTCGTGCTTTACATGAAGGGCACGCCGGTCCAGCCGATGTGCGGCTTCTCCTCGATGGCCGTGCAGATCCTCTCGCATATGGGCGTGAAGTTCAAAGGCGTGAACGTGCTCGAGGATCCGAACCTCCGCCAGGGCATCAAGGATTTCGCGAACTGGCCGACGATCCCGCAGCTCTACGTGAAGGGCGAGTTCGTCGGCGGCTGCGACATCATGCGCGAGATGTACGAGTCGGGCGAGCTCGAAGAGCTGATGAAGAGCAAGAGCGTCGCCGTCAGCGCCGGCTGATCGGCGCGCGGTCGGCGCCCGAGCGCGACCGCTCATCGATGCGCGCCGAAGGCGCACGGCGGATAGCGGCCGTGCGCCTTCGCCGTTTCGGGGCCGCGCTGGCGCTCGCGGTACTGCCACTGTCGGCCGCCGCCGAGCCGCCGGCCGACGCCGCGATCCTCGACGCCTTCGGCAGGATCGCGTTCGGCAACGAGTTCGTGGCCGAGGCCGATCCGCGCCTCCAGAAGTGGACGCAGCCGGTGCGCTGGCGCGTCTACGCCGAGGTTTCGCTCGGCGGCGGCGAGCGCGACTTCCTCGACCGGCATCTCGCGCGCCTGGAACGGCTGACGGGGCTGCCGTTCGCCGAGGCCGATCGCTGGCCGGAGACGAATTTCGGCATCCTGTTCGTCGCCGAGGACCGCTACGAATACTGGATCGACCGCTACATCGAGCCGTCGCGCCGGCACATGGTCGCGCGCCTGGCGGGCACCGCGTGCCTCGGCTTCCTGCGCCACCATCGCGCGACGTTCGCGATCGAGTTCGCGGTCGCGATCATCCCCGTCGAGCGCGCCCGCGCGCGCGGCCTCATGCGGTCGTGCATCGCCGAGGAGACGACGCAGGTGCTGGGGCTGCTCAACGATGCCGAGGTGCCGGGCACGCTGTTCAACGATGCCGGCGACGCACGCGATCTCACGCCGCTCGACGAGATGCTGGTGCGGCTGCTCTATCACCCGAGCCTTCGGCCGGGCATGCGGCGCGCGGAGGCGCTGGAGGCCGCGCGCCGGGCGTTGCTTTCGCTGCGCGCCGGGAAATAGGTTTCGAAAAGTGACTTCCTGCCGCCGGGCTGGTAAGTTCCTTTTGGAAACCTAGTTCCGTATCGCGTCGACCGCGCAACCGCGCGCTCTCGCCAAGGAGCAATCTCATGACCGCGCTGCGCCGCGCTTCGGCCTGCCCGATGGACGCGATCCTGCGTTTGCTGATGGGGCCGTGGACGACCTACATCCTCTGGGTCTTGCGCAACGACGGGCCGACGCGCTTCGGCGCGTTGAAGCGGAAGGTGGCCGGCATCTCGGCCAAGATCCTGACCGAGCGCCTGCGCCTGCTCGAGGAGGCCGAGATCATCCGCCGCGACTACAAGCCGACGATCCCGCCGCAGGTGACCTACAGCCTCTCGCGCCGCGGCCACGAGCTCGCGCCCGTGCTCGACCAGCTCGACGAAATCGCCCGCCGCTGGAGCGCCGAGACCGAGGCGCGAGCGGGGGCCAAGGCGGCGGAGTAGCAAGGCCCGCAAACGAAAACGGCTCGGGAAACCCGGGCCGCTTCGCTTCGAGATCGCGCCTCGTTTAGCGCGAATAGAACTCGACGACGAGGTTCGGTTCCATGCGGACCGGGTAGGGCACGTCGGAGAGCTGCGGGATGCGCACGAGCCTGCCCTTCTTGGCCTTGGTGTCGACCTCGAGGTAGCCGGGCACGTCGCGCTCGGGCGATTCCACCGATTCGAGCACGACCGGCAGCTCCTTGGCCTTGCCCTTCAGCTCGACCGTGTCGCCTTCCTTCACGAGATAGGAGGGGATCGTGACGCGCTTGCCGTTCACGAGCACGTGGCCGTGCGAGACGAACTGGCGCGCCGCGAACGGCGTCGGCACGAACTTCAGGCGATAGATGACGGTGTCGAGACGGCGCTCGAGCAGGCCGACGAGCTGCTCGCCGGTGTCGCCCTTGCGGCGCGCGGCTTCCTGGTAGTAGCGGCGGAACTGGCGCTCGCCGATGTTGGCGTAATAGCCCTTGAGCTTCTGCTTGGCGTGGAGCTGCGTGCCGTAGTCGGAGATCTTGCGGCGGCGGTTGGCGCCGTGCTGGCCGGGGCCGGCCTCCGACTTGTTGACGGGGCTCTTGGCGCGGCCCCAGAGATTCACGCCGAGGCGGCGCGAAATCTTTTCCTTGGCGGTATGACGCTTGGTCATCGCTTCATGTCCTTTCCCGGCGCGGCCTCGCTGGGCCGGCCAATGTCGATGTTGTCCGGATAGGCCCGCCGCTCCGGGGAAAAACCCCGGAAAACGGGCGGGGCCGCAACCCCAGGGGATCGCGGCCCGCGTTCTCCGAAAGTGCGCGGACTATACTTGGCGGCCGCCCGGTGTCAAAGGCCGCCGGCCGGGCCGGGCGGCGTGATTTGCCGCAGGCCTCAGGGCCCGGGCCGGCGTTTCGGCGGCTTGATGCCGCGCGCCTCGAGATCGCGCCGGCGCTGCACGAGGGCCTTCACCACGCCGCGCAGCGAGCGCACCTCGGGCTCGGTCAGGTTCGCGCGCAGGAAGATGCTGCGCAGGTTGCGCACCATCGCCGGCCGCTTGTCGGGCGGGAACAGGTAGCCGGATTCGTCCAGCTCGCGCTCGAGGTGCTCGAACAGCTTCAGGACGTCGTCCTGGGTCGCGAGCTCGGTCGGCCCGCCATGCGCCTCGAGGGTCGGGATGAATTTCGGCGGCGTCGCGTCGGCCGCCATGCGCCATTCGTAGGCCACGATCAGCACCGCCTGCGCGAGGTTGAGCGAGGCGAATGCCGGGTTGAGCGGCACCTCGACGATCTGGCCGGCGAAGCTCACCTGGTCGGTGGTGAGCCCCCAGCGCTCGGGGCCGAACAGGATGCCGACGCGCTCGCCCCTGGCCTGCGCCGCGCGGATCTCGGCGGCGGCCGCGCGCGGCGTCAGCACCGCCTTCACCAGCTCGCGCGGCCGCGCGGTGGCGGCATAGACGTGCTGGCAGTCCGCGATCGCTTCGGGGATGCCGGCGAAGACTCGCGCCCGTTCGATCACGAGATCGGCGCCCGACGCGGCGGCCACGGCCTTGGGATTGGGCCAGCCGTCGCGCGGCTCGACGAGGCGAAGGTCGGCAAGCCCGCAGTTCAGCATCGCGCGCGCCGCCGTGCCGATGTTCTCGCCGAGCTGCGGACCCACCAGCACGATGGCCGGGCCGGCGGGATCGATGCCCGAAGTGCCGCGCGATTTGTCGGTGCCGGCCATGTCAAAGGGCGTTCTTCATGAACATCGGGGACCTTATAGAAACGGTCGGGGCCTCGGGATAGGGCTTCTCGCGCCGGGGCGCGGCGGATTGAGCCGGAAATCCTTCGCGCATAGAATTGCGGACATGAACCAGGCGGCCGCAATCGAAAAGCTTCGCTCGGCGAGGGGCGCCCTCGAGCGAAAGGGCGTTCTCCACCTTGCCCTGTTCGGATCGGTCGCGCGCGGCGAGGCCGGGGCATCGAGCGATGTCGACGTGCTCGTGCGCTTCGACAGCGGTGCCGAGGTTTCGCTCCTGGACGTCGTCCACATCGAAAACGAATTGAGCGATCTGCTCGGTACGCGCGTTCAAGTATTGCGCGAGCCCGTTCGGCGCGAGCGATTGCACGCACGCGCCGATGGCGAGCGAATCAATGTCTTCTAGCAGAGCGGCCGAGCATTTCCTCGATATCGTCGAAAACATCGCCCAGATCACGCAATATGTCGGCACGATGAGCCGCGCGTAGTTCGAGGCCGACGTGCGCACGCGCGACGCTGTCGAGCGCTGCCTCATGCGCCTCAGCGAGGCGGCCGTTCGGCTCGGCGCCGAGGCCGAACGCCTCTGCCCAAATCAGCCTTGGCGCGATATTCGGGGACTCGGCAACCACTTGCGGCACGCCTATGACCGTATCGACGCGGATCAGCTCTGGACCATAGTCCAACGAGACTTGCTCGCCTTGGAAATGGAGAGCCGCGAGGTGGTCGACCGATTGCAGGGTTCGTAGCCGCGCCGCTACGCCGCCCCCACCTAATCGGAGTTCGGCCGCTCGAAGACCAGCCAGGTCCAGGACACGCCGTCGCGGCCCTCCATGTCGGGGTGCTGCTTGTTGTAGAGCGTGGCGAGCCCCTGGCTGTCGGCCAGGGCCACGGTCTCCGCCGCCGTGACCGGGAACATGCGCCTTCCTTTCGGCACCGGCCCGTGACGCAACGACAGCACGATACGGCCGCCGGGCTCGGTCAGGCTGGCGACGCTGGCCATCGCGGCGTGGCGCTGTTCCTTGTCGAGATGCATCCATACGGCGGTCAGCAGGACCAGGTCGAAGCGCCGGTCGAGATCGAACACCTTGTCGAGATCGGGCAGGCTGTCGTCGATCCACTTGATCTTGCGGGCGGCGTGAACCTTCTGTCCGTGCTCGCGCAGCTCCCGGGTCGGCTCGACGGCGACGACGACCTTGTGCCCGCGCGCCGCCAGCGCCGCGGCGTCGCGGCCGGTCCCGGCGCCGATATCCAGCACCGAGGCCGGCGGCTTGGGGAACAGGCGCAGGGCATCGCCGTGCACCTGCTCCAGGGTCAGGCGCTCGTAGCGCGCGGCGAGCGTCGCGGCTTCTTCCGCGTAGCCTTCGGTGCCGTTCGACGGTCTGGACTGGTTCATGGTTCCTCGGGAAAAGGGCGATCGCGGCCTTCGCGGCGAAGGCGGACGGGCCCGGGCTAAGCCGCCGCCCGCGTCTTCGCGCGCAGCAGCTTGTAATAGATCGCGTCCTTGAGCGCCTCGTAGGAGGCGTCGATGATGTTGGGCGAGATGCCGACGGTGGACCAGCGCTGGCCGCTGGCGTCGCTCGATTCGATCATCACGCGCGTGACCGCGGCGGTGCCGGCCTGCGGCGTCAGGATGCGCACCTTGTAGTCGGTCAGGCGCATGTCCTCGAGATTGGGGTAGGGGCGCAGCAGCGCCTTGTTCATCGCGTGGGCCAGCGCGTCGACCGGGCCGTTGCCTTCGCCGACCTCGTGGTAGTGGCCGTTGCCCACGCGCATCTTGGCCACCGCCTGCGAGATCGTGACGAGCGCGCCCTTCGCATTGAAGCGGCGCTCGACGTCGACGCGGAAGCTCTCCATCGCGAAATAGTCGGGAATGCCCTGCAGCATCTGCCGCGCGAGCAGCTCGAAGCTCGCCTCGGCGCCGTCATAGGCATAGCCGTCGTGCTCGCGCGCCTTCACGTCCTCGACCAGGCGGCCGATCTTGGGGTTGTCGGGCGCCACCTCGATGCCGATCTCCTTCAGGCGCTCGAGGATGTTCGAGCGGCCGGCCTGGTCGGAGACGACGATGACGCGCCGGTTGCCGACCTTGGCGGGCTCGATGTGCTCGTAGGTGCGGGGGTCTTTCGTCACGGCCGAGACGTGGAGCCCGCCCTTGTGCGCGAACGCGCTGTCGCCGACATAGGGCTGGTGGCGGTTCGGGCTCTTGTTCAGCATCTCGTCGAGCATGCGCGAGACGTGCTTCAAGCGCGCCAGCTGCTTGTCGGAAATGCCGGTCTCGTAGCCGGTCTTGAGCTTCAGGCTCGCGATCAGCGAGATCATGTTGGCGTTGCCGCAGCGCTCGCCGAGCCCGTTGATCGTGCCCTGGATCTGGCGCGCGCCGGCGTCGACCGCGGCGAGCGAGTTGGCCACCGCGTTCTCGGTGTCGTTGTGCGCGTGAATGCCGAGCCGGTCGCCGGGCAGCACCTTGGCCACTTCGGAGACGATGCGGAAAACCTCGGCCGGCAGCGTGCCGCCGTTGGTGTCGCAGAGCACGAGCCAGCGAGCGCCGCCCTCGTAGGCGGCCCTGAGGCAATCGAGCGCGTAGGCCGGGTTGGCCTTGTAGCCGTCGAAGAAGTGTTCGGCGTCGTACATCGGCTCGGCGCCGCGCTTCCCGGCCGCCGCCACGCTCTCGCCGATCATCGCCAGGTTTTCCTTGAGCGACGCGCCGAGCGCCACCTTGACGTGGAAATCCCACGCCTTGCCGACCATGCACACGGCCTTGGTCTTGGCGCCGAGCACCGCGGCGAGGCCGGGATCGTTGGACGTGCTGCGGCCCGGCCGCCGCGTCATGCCGAACGCGGTGAAGGTCGCGCGCTTCAGCGCCGGCGGCTCCGCGAAGAACGCGTCGTCGGTCGGGTTGGCGCCCGGCCAGCCGCCTTCGACGTAGTCGACGCCGAGCGCGTCGAGCTCGCCGGCGATGTGGCGCTTGTCGGCCACCGAGAAATCGACGCCCTGCGTCTGCGCGCCGTCGCGCAACGTCGTGTCGAAGAGGTAGATGCGCTTTGACGATGTCATTGTCGCACGCTGCCGGTCGCGTAGCCGACGGCGTAGCAAGCCGCTCGCATCGTGGGGGCGCACGGCTGTGCGCCCTGTTCGATGGCGTGAGGCGTCGGCAGGGGCGCACAGCCGTGCGCCCCTACGTCGTCGACGACTTGCGCGCGGAGCGAGGGCGCGCGCAGCGCGCCCCTACGCGATAGACCGCACGGCCCATGCGTCATCATCCGGCCCTCCGCCAGGTCGTGCCCTTGGGGCCGTCCTCGAGGATCACGCCCTGCCGCGCGAGCTCGTCGCGGATGCGGTCGGCTTCCTTGAAGTTCTTCGCCTTGCGCGCGGCGAGGCGGGCGTCGATGAGCGAGGTGATTTTCGCTTCGTCGATCGAGGCGGCCGTTTTCGGACTCCAACGGAACCAGGCGTCGGGCGACGAATTCAACAACCCAAGAAGGCCTCCGATCGCAACAAGGCTTCCTTTCGCACCCTGAAGTATCTCTGGATTGTTCTCCTGCAGCGCGAGGCCGGCACTGTGGTGCAGGCTCGTAATAGCTGCCGGAGTGTTCAAGTCGTCTTCCAAGTGACCGATGGCAGAAATTGGAACTGCGCCATCGGAAGGCTGCACGCCCGGGACGCGGGCCAAAGCGCGATAGTAATGATCCAACTGCGCCTTCGCCTCCTTGAGCCCCTCCTTCGTGAACTCCAGAGGGCTGCGGTAATGCGTCTTCAGCAGCATCAGGCGCAGCGCCTCGCCGGGGAATTCGTCGAGCAGGTCGCGCACCCTGTCGATGTTGCCGACGGATTTCGCCATCTTCTCGCCGCCGCGCTCGATGAAGCCGTTGTGCATCCAGTAGCGCGCCATCGGCTTGCCGTTGCAGCACTCGCTCTGCGCGATTTCGTTCTCGTGATGCGGGAAGATGAGGTCGAGGCCGCCGGCGTGGATGTCGAAAGTCTCGCCGAGATGCTTGCGCGACATCGCCGAGCATTCGATGTGCCAGCCGGGGCGGCCTCTCCCGGGCGGCGTGCCCCAGGGGCTCTCCCAGCCGGGCAGGTCGGGCGTCGACGGCTTCCACAGCACGAAATCGGCCGGGTCGCGCTTGTAGGGCGCCACGTCGATGCGCGCGCCGGCGACGAGGTCGTCGCGGTTCTTCTTCGAGAGCAGCCCGTAGACGTGTTTCGGCAGCGGCGGGCGTTCCATCATCGCCGGCACGTGGAACAGCACGTGGCCCTGCGCTTCGTAGGCGTAGCCCTTGGCGATCAGCGCCGCGATCATCTCCTGCATCTCGGCGATCGTTCCGGTCGCGCGCGGCTCGAAGGTGGGCGGCAGGCAGCCGAGCGCGGCCACGTCCTCGTGGAACGTCCGCGTCGTGTCGACGGTCAGCGCCGCGATGTCGATGCCGCGCTCCTTGGCGCGATTGTTGATCTTGTCGTCGATGTCGGTGATGTTGCGGGCATATTTCACGTGCTCCGCGCCGTATTGCCGGCGCAGCAGGCGGAACAGCACGTCGAAGACCACGAACGGCCGCGCGTTGCCGATATGGATGCGGTCGTAGACCGTGGGTCCGCACACATACATGCGCACGTTCGCGGGATCGAGCGGAACGAACGCTTCCTTCTGGCGCGTGAGCGTGTTGTGGAGGCGGAGGGTCACGGGATTCGGGCCCGAAATGGGGGTCTAGCCGGCGCGGCCTTGGTTAGCAGAGGGGGGACGGAGGGTAAAGCAGCGCGCGCCCGTCAGCGCCGGACCGCGTGGCCGCGGGCGGTCTTCACCAGCAGCAGGAACGCCAGCAGGCCGCTCGCCAGCTGCGCCGCGGCGAGGAGGTAGTTCCAGGTGCCGCCGGCGATGACGAGCCAGGCGATCGAGACCGCGCCGAAGGCCAGGATCAGCGCCAGATTGGGCCAGAACGCCGCGCGCCGGCCGCGCTCGCCGAAGAAGAGCGCGTTGAACAGGGCGCCGGCGGCGGGCGCCGCGATCGCCGGCAGCAGATAGATCGCCCACAGCAGCGCCGCGCCGCCGAAGCTGCCGCTCGACAGGCCGCCGAACGCACGGCTGAACGCGATCAGCAGCAGCGTCACCGCGATCGCGTAGAGCACGACCGCGAAGATCGGCGCCGCGATGAGGGGCGCGCGGCGCGGCGGCTTGGCGTCGCTCGCGGCTTGGCTCACGGCCCCTCTTGGGCGGACATGCAGAGAATGGGCATTGACCCGGTCATGGCTTGCGGCATTTCTGTAGTCTCACCGGCGACGCACCGAATCAAGGGGAGGAACGACGATGCAGGGCAAGATCGCGCTCGAGGAGCATTTCGCGATCCAGGAGACGTTGATGGACTCGGCGGGGTTCCTGCCCGACGCGGTCTGGGAGGAGCTCAAGAGCCGGCTGCTCGACATCCAGGCGAGGCGCATCGCCGAGATGGACAAGAACGGCGTCGAGATCATGATCCTCTCGCTGAACGCGCCGGCGGTGCAGGCGATCCCGGACAGGAGGCGCGCCGTCGAGATCGCGCGCAAGGCCAACGATTTCCTGGCCGAGCAGGTGGCGAAGAACCCGAAGCGCTTCCGCGCCTTCGCCGCGCTGCCGATGCAGGACCCCGAGGCCGCGACGCGCGAATACGAGCGCTGCATGAAGGAGCTGAAATTCGTCGGCGCGCTCGTCAACGGCTTCTCGCAGGTCGACGATCCCAATTCCGCGGTCTATCTCGACATGCCGCAATACTGGGATTTCTGGGGCGTCGTCGAGAAGCTCGACTATCCGTTCTACCTCCACCCGCGCAATCCGCTGCCGCACATGGCGCAGATCTACGACGGGCATCCCTGGCTGCTCGGCCCCACCTGGGCGTTCGGGCAGGAGACCGCGGTGCACGCGCTGCGCCTCATGGGCTCCGGCCTGTTCGACAAATATCCCGGCCTCAAGATCGTGCTCGGCCATCTCGGCGAGGGCCTGCCATACAGCATGTGGCGCGTCGATCACCGCAACGGCTGGACGCTCGGCGTGGCCAAGCCGAAATATCCGGCGAAGAAGAAGATCGCCGATTACTTCCACCGGCATTTCTGGCTCACGACCTCGGGCAATTTCCGCACCCAGACGCTGATCGACGCGATGCTCGAAGTGGGCGCGGACCGCATCCTGTTCTCGGCCGA
>JAEULD010000099.1 GCA_016792765.1 Candidatus Odyssella sp. | reverse complement strand
TTCGAATTCCACGGGTTCTACGCCGCGCTCCACAATTTCTGCGCGGTGGAGCTTTCGGCGTTCTACTTCGACATCCGCAAGGACTCGCTCTACTGCGACCGGCCGGACAGCGTTCGCCGCCGCGCCGCGCGCACGATGATGGACATCCTGTTCTCCCATCTCACCGCGTGGCTCGCGCCGGTGCTCGTCTTCACCGCCGAGGAGGCTTGGCTCGCGCGCTACGGAGAAGAGCCGAAGAATGTCGCGGAAAGCGTGCACCTCCGCACGTTCCCCGCGGTGCCGGCCGCGTGGCGCGACGACTACCTCGCCGAGAAGTGGGAGCGCGTGCGCGCGATCCGCCGCGTGGTGACGGGCGCGCTCGAGAAGGAGCGCGCCGAGAAGCGCATCGGTGCGAGCCTCGAAGCGGCGCCGACCGTCCATGTCGACTCCGAGGACTTCGTGCTTTGCAACTCGGTGGAATTCGCCGAAGTGTGCATCACCTCGGCGATCGACCTTTCGCCGATGCCGCCGCCCGACGACGCGTTCACGCTGCCCGACGTGGGCGGCGTGGCGGTGGCGCCGGCGCGCGCCAGCGGCGGGAAATGCGCGCGCTGCTGGCAGGTGCTGCCCGAAGTGGGCGGCGAGGCCGACCACCCGTCGCTGTGCAAGCGCTGCGCCGACGCGGTGCGGCACGCGCGCACGGCGACGTGAACGGGCTGGGGCCGATGGCACGGCGCGCCGGCCTTTTTCTTGCCATCCTGGTGCTGTTTCTCGACCAGGTGACGAAGCTCGCGATCCTCGAATGGGTGGATCCGCCGCCGGCGGGGATACCCGTCACCGGCTTCCTCGCGATCGTTCTCGTCTGGAATCGGGGCATGAGCTTCGGGCTGTTCAACACCGGCGACCCCATCGTGCCATGGATCCTCGGCGCCATCGCGATCGCGGTGGCGATCGGCTTGGCCTGGTGGCTGGCGCGGGCGCGGCATTGGCTGGTGATCGCGGGGCTCGGCCTCGTGCTCGGCGGCGCGGTCGGCAACGTCATCGACCGCATGCTTTACGGGGCCGTGGTCGATTTCGTGCTGCTGCACGCCGGCGGCTGGCGATTTCCGGCCTTCAACGTGGCCGATAGTGCCATAACCCTGGGCGTCATTGCGCTGCTGTGGGATTCCTTGTTCACCAAGCCGGAATCCCCTAAATAATTGCTGCTTAACGGGAAAGGGGCAAACGATGAAACGGACCCTGGTGGCATTGGCGCTGGCCGGCATGGCCGGCGGCCTCGGCGGCTGCGGCTTGTTCGAAGACCTCCGCTCGGTATCGAAGGATCTCGGCAAGGGCGCCGACCGCGACGAGGTCACCACCGGCGCGCCGCTGACGGTTCCGCCCGAAGCAACCCTGCGCCCGCCCTCGACCAACGCATCGAACAACGAGGCGGCGTCGCGCCGCGCCCAGGTGATCCTGCGCACCGACGAGCCGGCCCGCACGGTCACGCCGCGCACCGGCCGCAACGTTCGCGAAACCGGCCCGACTGCGGGCGAGCGCGAGCTGATGTCGCGCTCGGGCGTGACCAGCGGCACGTCGGACGTGGTGCGGCGCACGGTGGACATCGAGCAGCAGCGCCGCTCGACGGGCCAGAAGGACTTCACGGACCGCGTGCTGAAATACGATCCCAAGGCGCGGCCCGCGAGCACGGACGAGAAGAACGCGCGCGACGCCCAGGGCGACAAGCCGGTGATCAAGCGCCCCGGCGAGCTCTGACGCGGCGGCGCCCGCGCAAGGGCGCTGCCCGGGGGGAGACGAAGCCTGCACGAGACGACCGCCGGGGAGGGCGAAGGTCGTCGCCCATGTAACGGACGCTCGGAGGTACGACGTTGTCCCCACTCGGAAGATTCCGCGCCTTAGGCGCGCTCGCGTTTCTGGCCTGCGCCGCGCTGGCCTTCGCCGCGCCGCGACCGGCCGGCGCCGAGACCGGCAAGGGCGTGTTCCAGCCCGAGACGTTCACGCTCGCCAACGGCCTGCAGGTCGTCGTCATCACCAACCGGCGCGCGCCGGTCGTCCTGCACATGATGTGGTACAAAGTGGGCGCCGCCGACGAGCCGCCGGGCAAGTCGGGCATCGCGCATTTCCTCGAGCACCTGATGTTCAAGGGAACCAAGGCGCTGCCCTCGGGCATGTTCTCGAAGATCGTCGCCAACAATGGCGGGCAGGAGAACGCGCTCACCTCCTCCGATTACACCGCTTACTACCAGAGCGTCGCGCGCGACCGCCTCGAAACCGTGATGAAGATCGAGGCCGACCGCATGGTGAACCTCGAGCTGCCGGAGAAGGAGGTCGAATCCGAGCGCAAGGTGATCCTGGAAGAGCGCCGTCAGCGCACCGACAACAGCCCGCGCTCGATCCTGTGGGAACAGGCGAACGCCGCGCTCTATCTCAACCACCCCTATCGCATCCCGACGATCGGTTGGCAGCACGAGATGGAGGGCCTGACCAAGGCCGACGCGATGGCGTTCTATCGCCGCTGGTATGCGCCCAACAATGCGGTGCTCGTCGTCGCCGGCGACGTGACCGCCGCAGACGTGCGCCCGCTGGCCGAGAAGTACTACGCCGCGATCGCGCGCCGCGACGTTCCGGGTCGTGCCCGCCCGCTCGAGCCGCCGCACCGCCATGCGCGCCGCGTGACCTACAAGGACGCGCGCGTCGACCAGCCCAACTGGTCGAAGCTCTTCATCGCGCCGAGCTACAATCGCGGCGAGACGAAACACGTCTACGCCCTCCAGGTGCTCGCCGAGATCCTGGGCGGCGGCGCCACGAGCCGGCTCTATCAGGATATCGTGGTGAAGCAGAAGCTGGCCGCCTCGGCCGGCGCCGGCTATTCCGCCTCGAACTTCGACTACAGCAATTTCTACGTCTACGCCGCGCCGCGCACGGGCGTGGACATCGATCTCGTCGAGAAGGCGGTCGAGGCCGCGATCGCCGAGCTGCTCGAGAAGGGCGTCACGGCCGACGAAGTGGCCCGCGCCAAGCAGGTCATGATCGATCGCGCGGCGTTCGCGCACGACAATCTCCGGACCGGCGCCATGTCGCTCGGCGTGGCACTCTCCACCGGCCGTTCCGTCGCCGACGTCGAGGCCTGGCCGGAGCGCATCGGCAAGGTCACCGCCGAAGACGTGATCGCGGCCGCGCGGCACGTGCTCAAGGACACGGGCTCGGTCACCGCGCTTCTGCTCGGCACCGACAAGAAGGCCACCGTGCGCAAGGCGGCCGTGGCGCCGGGCAGCGTGCCGGCCGACGCGCCGGACGACACCGACGCCCCCGGCGAGGCGCCGGGCGCGGGCCAGCCGAACTGACGGGGCGATACCCATGTTGCGCAAGTTTCTCGGCTTCGCGGCGGCGCTGTTCGTCGTCGCGGGCCTCGCCGCGCCGGCGGCCGCCATCGACGTGAAGGTGGTGAAGAGCCCGAAAGGCGTCACTGCCTGGCTGGTCACCGACCGCACGGCGCCCGTCTTGCACATGGCCTTCGCGTTCCGCCCCGGCGCGCTGCGCGACCCGGTGGGCAAGGAGGGCCTCACGAACCTGCTGACGACGCTCCTCGACGAGGGCGCCGGCGACCTCGATTCGCTGGCGTTCCAGCGCCGCATGGAAGAGCTCGCGCTCACCTGGTCGATGAATGCCGGCCGCGACACCGTCCACGCCGGCGTGCGCACGCTGACGCGCCACCAGACCGAAGTGTTCAAGCTCGTCGGCCTCGCGCTCACCAAGCCGCGCTTCGACGCCGAGCCGATCGAGCGCGCGCGCGCGCAGATCCGCGCGCTGCTCCGGCGCGAGATGACGGACCCCAACACGATCGCCTACCGCACCTGGATGAAGGCGATGTATCCGGAGCACCCCTACGGGCGCACGGTAGACGGCACGCCGGAGACGATCGACAAGGTCACGCGCGAAGACCTCGTCGCCCTGCATCGCGCGGCGTTCGCACGCGACAATCTCATCGTCGGCGTCGTCGGCAACATCAGCGCGGAAGAGCTGGCGCCGCTGCTCGACATGGCGTTCGGCGACCTGCCCGAGAAGTCGGCGCCGATGGAGGTGGGGGAAGTGACGCCGCACGCCACCGGCGCGGTGTCCGTGCAGCGCATGTCGATCCCGCAGAGCGTCGTGATGTTCGGGCACGGCGCGCTGAAGCGCGACGACAAGGAGTTCTACGCCGCGATGGTGATGAACCACATCCTGGGCGGCGGCACCTTTTCGTCGCGCCTCTATACCGAGGTGCGCGAGAAGCGCGGACTCGCCTATTCCGTCTACTCGTTCCTCAATCCGTTCGAGAAGGGCCCGCTCTACATGGGCCAGGTCTCGACCGAGAACGCGCGCGTCAAGGAATCGATCGACATCATCCGCGCCGAATGGAAGCGCATGGCCGCCGGCGAGGTATCGGCCGAGGAGGTGGGCAGCGCCAAGACCTACCTCACCGGCTCCTACGCGCTGCGCTTCGCCTCGGCCGGCGACATCTCGCGCATGCTCGTGAACACGCAGGTCGACGGCAACGGCCCCGACTATTTCGACAAGCGCAACGGCTTCATCCACGCCGTGACGCTCGACGACGTGAAGCGCGTTGCCGCGCGCCTGCTCCAGGCCGACAAGCTCACCTTCTTCGTGGTCGGCAACCCGGCCGGCCTTTGATTCGGTGTTGACCGCGCCGCTCGTTCGTCAACATTGTCGGCGAGGAAGAAACCATCGTAGGGGCGAGTCGGGGCCCCGCCCCTGCGTCATCCCCCGCTTGCGGACTGTGCGCGCGCCATGACCGCCCTACCCTATCGCCAGGATATCCAGGGCTGCCTCGCCTGGCGCATCGCCGATGCCGGGCTGTCCGAGGCGGATCTCGCCGATACGCTGGATTCGCTGCGCGACGCGGTTCGCCGCGTCGTCGCCGAGCACCGCGCGGGACTGTTGCCGCACCTGACCCTGCCCGACCGGCGCGACGATCTCGCCGTGCTGCAGCGGATCGCGCAGCGCCATCGCCGGCTCGAAACGGCCATCGTGCTCGGCATCGGCGGCTCGTCGCTCGGCGGCCAGGCCGTGTGCGCGCTGGCCAAGGGCGGCCCGCTGCGCCCCGAGCCCGGCGGCACGCAGGTGGTGTTCCTCGAGAACATCGACCCCGACACGTTCGGTCCGTGGCTCGACGCCGCCGAGCGCCGCGACGCCGGCTTCGTCGCGATCTCGAAATCCGGATCGACGGCCGAGACGATGGCGCAGCTGCTCGCGGCCTGGGACCGCATGCGCGCGGCGCTCGGCCCCGAGGCGGCGGCCGACCACTTCACGGTCATGACCGAGCCCGGCGACAACCCGCTCGCCCGCTTCGCGCGCGGCCACGGCATGCGCCTCGTCGAGCACGATCCGAAGCTCGGCGGGCGCTATTCGGTGCTTTCGACGGGCGCGCTGCCCGCCATGATCGCCGGCCTCGACGCGGCGGCGCTGCGCGCCGGGGCGCAAGAGGTCGTGAGCAATTTCCTGAACGCGCAGAGCCCGGTCGACTGCCCCGCCGTGCTCGGCGCCGCGCTGAACCTCGCCTTCGCCAAGCGCGGCCGGCGCATCCACGTGATGTTCCCCTATGCCGACGCGCTGCGCCCGTTCGCGCTCTGGCACGCCCAGCTCTGGGCCGAGAGCCTCGGCAAGGGCGGGCACGGCACGACGCCGGTGGCCGCGCTCGGCCCGGTGGACCAGCACAGCCAGCTCCAGCTCTGGCTCGACGGGCCGCGCGACAAGCTGTTCACGGTGATGCAGCTCGACCGCGCCGGCACCGGCCCGCTCGTCGCCGGCGCCGAGCGCGACGAGCGCCTCGCCTATCTCGCAGGGCGCACGATGGGCGACCTGCTCGAGGCGGAGCAGCGCGCCACCACCGCGACGCTGATGAACAAGCGCTGCCCGGTGCGCACGTTCCGCCTGCCGCGGCTCGACGAGCGTGCGCTGGGCGCCCTCTTCATGCACTTCATGCTCGAGACGATCGTGGCCGGCTACGCGCTCGGCATCGACCCATTCGACCAGCCGGCTGTGGAAGACGGCAAGGTGCTGGCCCGCAAATACCTGTCGGAGCTGGGCAAGGGCGGCGTACAATAACGGCCGCTGCCGAGACTGCGTTCGACGAAGGTTTCACCACGAAGACACGAAGGCCACGAAGCTTTGGCTTATCGCGGTTCCCTTCCGGAGCGCTTGGAAAACGTCGCTCGCGAAGTTGTGGATTCGAGCTTTCGAGTGCACTCCGCACTCGGTCCTGGTTTGCTCGAAAGCATCTACGAGACCTGCATGCACCACGATCTCCAGCGACGCGGACTCGCTGTCGAAAAGCAGGTTCCAGTCGCGATCACTTTCGATACGTTGCGGATCGATGCAGGATTGCGCCTCGATCTTCTGGTGGAAAAATCGATCGTCGTCGAGGTGAAATCCGTCGAGCGGATGATCCCCGTCTACCAAGCACAAATACTGAGCTACATGAAACTGGCCGATCTCCGACTTGGCTTCATCGTGAACTTCAACGTACCCCAGATCAAAGAAGGCATTAGGCGCTATGCGCTATGAATTCCCTTCGTGGTCTTCGTGCCTTCGTGGTGAACCTGTTCTTTCGATCGCGACGGTAGCCGGACGATGACCATCCGCCTCCTCCCGCCCACGCTCGTGAACCGCATCGCGGCGGGGGAGGTGGTCGAGCGGCCGGCGGCGGCGGTCAAGGAGTTGGTCGAGAACGCGATCGACGCCGGTGCCGCGCATGTCGAAGTGCATCTGCGCGAGGGCGGGCGCGCGCTGATCGCCGTCGTCGACGACGGCGGCGGCATGCGGCGCGAGGAGCTGGCCCTCGCGGTCGAGCGCCACGCGACCTCGAAGCTGCCGGGCGACGATCTCCTGGAACTGCGCTGGCTCGGCTTCCGCGGCGAGGCGCTGCCCTCGATCGGCGCGGTGAGCCGGCTCACGATCGTGAGCCGTCCGCGCGGGGCCGATGCGGCGTGGCAGATCGCCGTGGAGGGTGGCGCCAAATCCGCGCCCGCGCCGGCCGCGCATCCGCCCGGCACGCGCGTCGAAGTGCGCGATCTTTTCTATGCGACGCCGGCACGGCTCAAGTTTTTGAAGGGGGAGCGGGCCGAGCAGATGGCGTGCGTCGACGCCGTCGAGCGACTCGCGATGGCGCATCCGCACGTCGCGTTTCGCGTGCTCGCGGACGGAGACCGCCGGCTGCTGGATCTGCCGGCCGCGCCGGGCGATCTGTTCGCGGCGCGTCTCGCGCGCCTGGCCGCCATTCTCGGTCGCGATTTCGGCGCGAACGCGGTGCCGGTGTCGGCCGAGCGCGACGGCATCCGTCTGTCCGGCTATGCCGGCGTGCCGACGTTTCACCGCGCGACGTCGCAGCACCAGTATCTGTTCGTCAACGGCCGTCCGGTGCGCGACAAGCTGCTCTACGGCGCGGTGCGCGGCGCCTATCAGGATTTCCTCGCGCGCGACCGCCATCCGGTGGTGGCGCTGTTCCTCGACCTGCCGCCCTCCGACGTCGACGTGAACGTGCATCCCGCCAAGGCCGAAGTGCGCTTCCGCGACGCCGGCTTGGTGCGCGGCCTCATCGTGGGCGCGCTCAAGCACGCGCTCGCCGAGGCCGGCCATCGCGCCTCGACGACCGTGGCCGAGGCCGCGCTCGGCGCCTTCCGGCCCGGCGCGGCGCCGCCGGCCGGCGGCTTTTCCTCGAGCGTGCCGCGCGGCCTCGCCGAAGCGGCGGCCACGTATTTCGCGGCGCCGCGCATGCCCGGCGCGCCTGCGCTGCCCGGCCTCGCCGCGCCGTCCGCGCCCGCCGCCTCCGCGCCCGACGCGCCGCCCGGCGACTATCCGCTCGGCGTCGCGCGCGCCCAGCTCCACGAAACCTACATCGTCGCGCAGACCAAGGACGGCGTCGTCATCGTCGACCAGCACGCCGCGCACGAGCGCCTCGTCTACGAACGCGTCAAGGCGATGCTCGCCGACGGCGGCGTGGCGCGGCAGGGATTGCTGCTGCCCGAAGTCGTCGAGCTGGAGCAGGCCGCCGTGGAGCGCCTCGCCGCGCGCGCGCCGGAATTGGCCGAGCTCGGCCTCGAGCTCGAGCGGTTCGGTGCCGGCGCCGTGGTCGTGCGCGCGGTGCCGGCGCTGCTCGGCGAAACCGACGCCGCCGGCCTCGTGCGCGACCTCGCCGACGAGCTGGCCGAACTCGGCGACGCGCCCGCGCTCGGGGAGCGGCTCGCCGACGTGTGCAGCACGATCGCGTGCCACGGCTCGATCCGCGCCGGCCGGCGCCTGCTGCCCGACGAGATGAACGCGCTCTTGCGCCAGATGGAGGCGACGCCGCATTCCGGACAGTGCAACCACGGCCGCCCCACCTACGTCGAACTGAAGCTCGCCGATATCGAGCGATTGTTCGGAAGGCGCTGAACGCCGATGACCGGATTCACCGAGATGGACTCTGCGGAAGTGGAATGGATCGGCGCCGCGATTCAGGCCGCGCTTCCGCACGCCCCTGGCTGGCACGTCGGCTTTCGCATCGCGCGGGTTTCGGCGCAGAAGCCCGCGGCGGACGCCAGCGTGCAGGATTACGCATGGAAGATCTGGCACGACGACTTCGACCGTGATGGCTGGCCTCCCGGGCTGACCTACTACGAGGCCTTCGCCGATGCGCGCGGCAATCTCGTGCTCACCTATGGCAACAGCGACATCGGTGTTTCCAACCCCACGAACACGCCGCAGAAAGCGCTGATCCTGCCGCTCGCACACGTCGAACGGCTTCTGTCGCGCGTGCTGAGCGACGCCGGAACATACCCGCCCAATCGCTACGGCTATTCCTGAGCGCCGCTACGACGCGAGTTCGGCGCCGAGCAGTACGATCACGCCCAACACGGCGAAGATCAGCGCCGCCACGATGCGGATGGCCCTGAGCGGCAGGCGCTTGGCGATCGCGTCGCCGAACAGCACGACCGGGGCGTTGGCGATCATCATGCCGAGCGTGGTGCCGAGCGTGACGAGGATCACGGCCTCGAAGCGCGCGGCGAGGGCCACGGTGGCGAGCTGCGTCTTGTCGCCGATCTCGACCAGGAAGAACGCGACCAGCGTCGCCGCGAACGCGCCGGCGCCGGCCGCGCGCTCGGGCACGCCGCTATCCTTGTCGGGGATCAGGCACCAGGCAGCCATCGCCACGAACATCAGGCCGAGAATCCAGCGCAACGCGGCCGGCCCGATCCAGGCTGCGGCGAGCCCGCCGGCCCAGGCGGCGAGCGCGTGGTTCGCCAGCGTGGCGACGAGGATGCCGAGAACGATCGGCAGCGGCCGGCGATAGCGCGCCGCGAGCACGAGCGCCAAAAGCTGCGTCTTGTCGCCGATTTCGGCGATGGCGACGACGCCGGTCGAGACGAGAAAGGCTTCCATCGGACGGTGCGGGCCGGGGCGAGGCAACCGATGACCCATCGCGCCGCCCGTTCCCGCGGGTGAAAGCGCAACGAGCCAAAGGTCTCGCCAGGCACGATGCCGGAAGCGCCATGGCCGGAGCCAAGTGTGTTGACGCGTCCCCCTCTTCGGCGAGGGCGGCTACTCCCCGATGACCCGTCAGGGATAGACGGCGGCGCCGCAAGGCGCAAATCGATCCGCTGCGACCTATTCGCCGGGCCGGTCGCGCGCCCCGAGGTAGCGCAGCAGCGTCACGCGCGCGGCGCCGTAGCGGCGCGCCTCGAGAACCGCGAAACCCGCCGGCGCGGCGAATTCGCCGGCGCGCGCGCCTTCCTCGACGACGCAGAGCGCGCCGGCGGCGAGCCAGCCGCGTGCGGCGAAGCCCGCGAGCGAAGCGGCGGCGACCGCCTCCGCATAGGGCGGATCGAAAAAGGCGAGCGTGGCGGCCGGGGCGTCCTTGGGCCGCGGCGGCGGGCGCGTGGCGTCGGCGGCGATCACGCGCGCGGCGGCCTGCTCCTTCAAGGCCGCGATGTTGGCGCGCGCTGCGACCAGCGAGCGCGGCTCGTTGTCGACGAAGATCGCGCGTGCGGCGCCGCGCGAGAGCGCTTCGAGGCCCATCGCGCCGGTGCCGCAAAACGCGTCGAGCACGACGGCGCCGGCAACGGCCGAGGCGCCGCCGTCGCCATAGCCGCCATGCGCGAGGATGTTGAACACCGCCTCGCGCGCGCGGTCGCTGGTCGGGCGCACCGCATCGCCGGGCGGCGCCTCGAGGCGCCGGCCCCTATGCTTGCCGCCGACGATGCGCATGCGCGCCCTCCGCGAGAACCTCGGCATAGACGCGCCCCAGCGCATCGGCAAACGGGCCGGCGGCGAAGCGGCGCTCGAAGGTGGCGCGCGCCCGCGCACCCATGGCGAGGCGCAGCGCGCGGTCGGAAACGAGGCGCTCCAGCGCGGCGGCGAAGGCCGGCGCATCGGCGGGCGGCACGAGCAGCGCCTCCTGGCCGTCGGCCACGTCTTCCACGAGCCCGTCGACCGCCGTCACCACGCCCGGCAATCCGGTTTGCAGCGCCTCCAGCAAGGCCATCGATCCGCTTCCCTCTTGGAGCGTGTGCAGCGCGAAGACATCGGCCGCGCGCAGTTCGGCCATCACGTCGGGCACGAAGCCCATCACCTCGACGCGGCCGGCGAGCCCCATCCGCTCGACGAGCCGCCGATGCTCGTGCAGCAGCACGCCGCCGCCCGCGAGACGCGCACGAAACGCGATGCCCCGCGCCGCGAGCAGCGCCAGTGCCTCGAGCAGCGTCGGGATGCGCTTGCGCGGATCGTGGCGGCTGACGGCCAGGATCACCGGCACGCCATCGCCGCTGCGGGCCGGCGGTAGCTGGTCGCGAAAGGCGCTGTCGGGCGCATACGGAAGCCGGATCATCCGCTCCGCGCCGCCATATTCGGCCGCGACGATCCGGCGGACCGAGTCGTAGTTCAGCAGGATGCGGCGCGCCCTCTCGAATCCGCGACGCTCGCCCCGTGCGCTGGCCGCGCGCGCGAGGGCGCCCTCGGCCCGCACCCGCCAGCGCGTTTGCCACCGCGGCACCGCCGCAAGCCCGCGGCCCTTGCCGGCCATCTCGTGGGCGAGCGTCGAATAAGCGCTCAAGACCGCGACCCCGCGGCCGCCGGATCGCCGCGCGATCGCGTCGGCGACGCCGCCATAGGGCCCGAAGCCGTGCACGATTACGGCCGAATCGAACCGCCGCGCCAGCGCGGCGCCGGCGCGCGCCAGCAGCGGCGAATGCAGCCAAAGCAGCCACTGGCGGTAACCGATGCCGTCGCCACGGCCATAGGGCCACGGCGAACGCACGCGGTGGATGGAGCCGAGCTCCGATTCGACCACCTCGTTCACGGGGCTCACGACCAGCAGTCGCGGATGAAAGCCGGCCTGCCGCGCCGCCAACGCATGGGCGCGGATGTAGGTGGTGTGGCCGACGCCCGCTTCGCGAACGGGATCCTTCCCCGAGATCATGATGACGGGTTGCGGCATCGATCGGATTTTGATGAATACTGCCCGCGCCAGCCAGCGCAAACGGAGAGCCGGTGAAGGTCGCAGTCGTTATCCCCACGCGAAACGAGGCGCAGACGATCGCGGCGGTCGTGGCCGCGGCCGATGCCGGCCTCATGGCGCAGGGCGGCGACGGGCTGATCGTCAACGCCGACAGCGACAGCGACGACGGCACCGGCCAGGCGTTTCTCGCCACGCCGACCCGCACGCCGAAGCGGCTGCTCGCCATCGACGGCACGCCCGGCAAGGGCCGCAACCTGCTCGCGGCCTGGCGTCTCTGTCTCGACGAAGGCGTCGATGCCGTCGTCATGCTCGACGGCGACATGCGAACGGTGCAACCGTGGTGGATTCCGGCGTTCCTGCGGCCGATCGCGGCGCGGGGCGTGGACTTCGTCTCGCCGCTCTATCGGCGGAGCCCGTACCGCGGCGTCAGCGCCCGCAGCGTCAGCCGCGCCTTCCACTACGCGTGGTTCGGCGTCGACGTGCAGCACCCGTTGAGCGGCAACGCGGCCATCGCGCTTCCGCTGCTTCGGCGCCTTGCCGCTCGCGATTGGACGGCGGCCGAGCTCGGATACGGCGCCGAAACCGCAATCGTCGCGACGATCCTCGGCGAGAGCCGGCCGTGGGCGAAGGCGCAACTCGACATCTGCGCCGATGCCGAACGCTTCGGCTATCGGCAGCGGATCGCCCACGACGTGCTGACCGCGACCGTGCAGGTGGCACGGAGAACTCCTCCGCGCCTGGGTCCCGCCGGGCCGGTCGAAACGGCGCCGATGACGTTCGTCGGGCCGACGGCGCCCGAGACCGCCTGGCTGGAGGCGCGCATCGCCGATGCATGCGACAAATCGGCAGCCTGCCGGCAAGACTACGCCCGTTGGGCCGGCGCTCGGTTTGCGGAAATCGAGGCCGCGATCGAGGCCCGCCGGCTCGACGCCTCCGCCTGGTTTCACCTTTTTTCGCATGCGCTGCTGGAAGCGCGCGAGCGCGACCCCGGCCGCCCGGCCACCGAGTACGCGACGGCTCTGGCCCCTCTCTTCTCCCTCCGCGTGCTGACCATCTGGCAGGAATGCGAGGGGCGCTCGGCCGAGGCGATCGATGCGGCGGCAGCGGCGGAGGTGGGCGTGATGCGGGCGGCCCTGGCTGCGGCCGCGGCGTAGGGCGAACCCGGCGATTCCGCTCCGGGCGCCGCTATCGCCGGCCCCGTTTCGATGCATCGTCATGGGCGCCGATGAACGCCGCGCCGACCTGCTCGCGCAGCACCTTGCCGGGCACCTCTTCCACCGCGCCGCGTTCGAGGGCGCCCAGCTGGAACGGTCCGTAAGAGAGGCGGATCAGGCGCGACACCTGCCAGCCGAGATGCTCGCAGATGCGGCGCACCTCGCGGTTCTTGCCCTCGCGCAGCGCGAACAGGATCCACGCATTGGCGCCCTGCTGGCGCTCGAGCGACGCCTCGACGGAACCGTATTCGATGCCGGCGATCGTGATGCCGTTCCCGAGCGCCGCGAGCCGCTCGGGGTCGACGACGCCGTGCACGCGCACGCGATAGCGGCGCACCCAGCCCGTCGACGGCAATTCGAGATGCCGGGCCAGCGCGCCGTCGTTCGTCAGCAGCATCAATCCTTCCGAGGTGAGATCGAGGCGGCCGACCTTGACGACGCGCGGCATGCCGGGGGGCAGCGCCGCGAAGATCGTGGGGCGTCCCTGCGGATCGCGCTCGGTCGTCACGAACCCGCGCGGCTTGTGATAACGCCAGAGCCGCGTTTTCTCGGGGCCCGCCACCGGCTTGCCGTCGACGGTGACGCGGCTGGCCGCCGTGACGAGCACGGCCGGCGTCGTCAGCACCTTGCCGTCGACGGCGACGCGGCCCTGCTCGATCCAGCGCTCGGCCTCGCGCCGCGAGCACAGGCCCGCGCGCGCGAGGCGCTTGGCGATCCGCTCCGGCTTGTTCGGAGCGGCGCGCTCGCCTTTCTCGCCGTCGCCGGCATGCGCGGCTTCGCTCATCGGCCGGCCGCCGCCGCGACGAAGGCCGCGAAGATCCTGCGGTCGCCCTCGCTGATGTGGAATTCGGGGTGCCATTGCACGCCGAGGCAGAAGCGGTAGCGCGGCGCCTCGATGCCCTCGATCACGCCGTCGGGCGCCACCGCATCGACGACGACGCCGTCCGGCACGTCTTTCGCGGCCTGATGGTGCGCGCTGTTCACCTCGAGCGTGTCGGCGCCCACGATGCGGTGCAGCAGCGTGCCCCGCGCGATCTTCACCGCATGCCCCGGCTCGTCGCGCGGATTGGGCTGCTCGTGCGCGAGCGCCGCAGCCACGGCGTCGGGGATATGCTGGATCAGCGTGCCGCCGAGCACGACGTGGAGCAGCTGCTGCCCGCCGCAGATGCCGAGCACCGGCAGGTTGCGGGCGAGCGCGCCCTTCACCGCCGCGAATTCGAACGCGGTGCGCCGGTCTTTCGTCTTGACGGTCGGGTGGCGCTCGCCGCCGCCGTAGAACGAAGGATCGACGTCGAACGCGCCGCCGGTGCAGACGAGGCCGTCGATCTGGTCGAGATAGGCCTCGGCCATCTCGGGCTCGTGCGGCAGCGCCACCGGCAGCCCGCCGGCCGCCGCCGCCGCGCCGAAATAATTCGCGCGCAGCGCATACCACGGGAATTTCGAGTAGCCGCCGGGCGGCTCCGAATCGAGCGTGATGCCGATGACGGGGCGGGACATGAGTTCCGGTCGCTGGCCAAAGTCGCGCGCGGAGGATAGGTTTCGCGCCGCCCCGAGACAATGCGGCCGCGCACGTGAATTCGAGCCCGACGAACCCGCGATCCGATCCGAAGCCGATGGCGCTGGCTCTGGCCGAGGCGCGCGCGGCGGCCGCGCGCGGCGAGGTGCCGGTGGGGGCCGTGGTGGTGGACGCCGGCGGTGCGGTGCTGGCGCGGGCCGGCAATCGCACCGAGGCCGACGGCGATCCCTCCGCCCATGCCGAAATCCTGGCGCTGCGCGCGGCCGGCGCCGCCCGCGGCGCGCCGCGCCTGCCCGACTGCGATCTTTACGTAACGGTGGAGCCCTGCGCGATGTGCGCGGCGGCGATCAGCTTCGCGCGCATCCGCCGGCTCTATTTCGGCGCCGGCGACCCCAAGATGGGCGCCGTCGAGCACGGCCCGCGCTTCTTCGGCCAGCCCACCTGCCATCATGCGCCCGAGGTGTATGGCGGCATCGGCGAGACAGAGGCCGCGGCCCTGATGCGCGATTTCTTCAGGGGACGGCGATGAGCGATCCCGGCGCCCGGCACGTTCTCGCCTTCTACGACCGCCATCCGATCTCGGCCGCCGACGTGCTGGCCCGCGTCAAGGCCGCGCGCGGCTCGCTCGATCGCCTGAAGCCCGAGGACGTGTTTCCCTACGATCAGGATCATTATGGCGGCCTGCCCGCCAACGACGCGCTGGCCGGCGCCGCCGCGATCCGCGCCGACGACCTCGTGCTCGATCTCTGCTGCGGGCTCGGCGGCCCGGCGCGCTACCAGGCGCTGTCGCGCCGCTGCCGCGTGATCGGCCTCGACTACAACGAGGCTCGCGTCAGGGGCGCGGCCGACCTGACGCGGCGCGTGAATCTCGGCCGGCGCGCGCGCTTCCTGCGCGGCGACGCGCAATCGCTGCCGTTTCCGGCCGACACGTTCGACGCGGTGCTCTCGCAGGAGGCGCTGCTGCACATCCCGGACAAGGCGAAGTCGCTGGCCGAGTGCTTCCGCGTGCTGAAGCCGGGCGGCCGCATCGCCTTCACCGACTGGATCGCGGGCGGCGCGCTCACCGAGGCCGACCGCGCGATGATGTGGAAGGGCATCGCGGCGCAGTCGGTGCAGTCGATCAACCAGTACCTGGCGCTGCTCAAGGCCACCGGCTTCGCCGAAGTGCGCGTCGTCAATCTCTCGGCGCTCTGGGTGCCGATCCTGCGCGAGCGCCTCGCCATGTATCGCCGCATGCGCGAGGAGGCCTGCATCGGCACCGGCATCGACAGCCAGGCGGAATACGTGGCGTTTTACGAGGCGTTCGTCGGCCTCGTCGAGAAGGGCGCGCTGGGCGGCGCGCGCTTCGCCGGCGCCAAGCCGGGCGCCCGCGTGCTGCGCCCGCGCCGCCGCGCGGAGGCGGGAACGGCACCGGGC
>JAEULD010000271.1 GCA_016792765.1 Candidatus Odyssella sp. | reverse complement strand
TCGCGCACCTGCTCGCGATGGTGCCGCTCGCGGTGCCGGGCCTCGTGCTGGGGCTCGGATACATCTTCTTCTTCAACGCGCCCAACAATCCGGCGAACTTCATCTACGGCACGCTCGCGATCCTCGTCGTCAACACGGTCGCGCATTTTTACACGGTCGCGCATCTGACGGCGGTGACCGCGCTGAAGCAGATCGACGCCGAGTTCGAGGCCGTCTCGGCCTCGCTCAAGGTGCCGTTCTACGTCACGCTGAAACGCGTGACCGTGCCGATCTGCCTGCCGGCGATCCTCGATATCGCGATCTATCTCTTCGTCAACGCGATGACGACGGTGTCGGCGCTGATCTTCCTCTACGGCGCCGGCACCAAGCCGGCGGCGGTGATGATCGTGCACATGGACGAGGCCGGGCAGATCGCGGCGGCGGCGGCGATGGCCTCGCTGATCGTTGCCACCTCGGCCGGCGTGAAGATCCTGCACGTGCTGCTCGCGCGCTTCCTCGACCGGCGCACGCAGGCCTGGCGGCGGCGGTGACGGCCGTGCCGCGGGAAAAACGCCCATCGGAATCCGAGAGCGACACGAACCGCACCGCGCGGCGCGCCGAGTGGCAGGGCAATCTCGACTCCGCGACGCGCGCGCTGATCGACGAGGATGCGCGCTGGTTCCTGCGCCAGTCGGTCTCGACGCCCTGCCTTTCCGCCGTGGCCAGGGCCGAAGGCATCTGGATCGAGGATGCCGCCGGCCGGCGCTACATGGATTTCCACGGCAACAACGTCCACCACATCGGCTACGGCCATCAGCGCCTGAAAGAGGCGATCCGCCGGCAGATGGACGAGTTGCCGTTCGCGCCGCGCCGCTTCGCGAACGAGCCGGCGGTGGCGCTCGCACGGAAGCTGGCGGGCATCGCGCCGGGCGGACTCTCGAAGGTGCTGTTCACCACCGGCGGCTCCGACGCGAACGAGGTCGCGCTGAAGATCGCGCGCGCGGCGACCGGACGCTTCAAGACGATCTCGTTCTGGGATTCGTTCCACGGCGCGGGCTTCGGGGCGGCCAGCGTCGGCGGCGAGGCGCTGTTCCGCTCGGGCCCGATCGGCCCGCTGCTGCCCGGCACGGAGCACGTGGCGCCGTTCGCCTGCTACCGCTGCCCCTACGGCTATCCGGATCGCGACGGCCAGCCGCCGCTCGATCTGTGCCGGCTCGCCTGCGCGAACATGGTGCGCTACGTGCTCGAGCGCGAGGGCGACGTGGCGGCGGTCATCGCCGAGCCGGCGCGCGCCGTGCCCTATCTGCCGCCGCCCGGCTTCTGGGCCGCGGTGCGCGCGGCGTGCGACGATCACGGCGCGCTCTTGATCTTCGACGAGATCCCGACCGGCCTCGGCAAGACCGGGCGCATGTTCGCCTGCGAGCACGACGGCGTGGCGCCCGACATCCTCGTAATGGGCAAGGCGCTCGGCGGCGGCATCCTGCCGATCGCGGCCGTGCTGGCGCGGCCGGAGCTCGACGTGGCCGAGGATTGGGCGTTCGGCCATTACACGCACGAGAAGAACCCGGTCACCTGCCGCGCCGCGCTTACGACAATCGAGATCATCGAAGACGAACGCCTCGTCGAGAACGCGGCGCGCGTCGGCGCGATGGCGCTGGCCCGGCTCGAGGAGATGCGGCGGCGTCATCCGCTGATCGGCGACGTACGCGGCCGCGGCCTGCTGCTCGGCGTCGAGCTGGTGGCCGATCGCGCCGCCAAGACCCCGGCCAAGGATCGGGCCGAGGCGATCATGTATCGCGCGCTCGACAAGGGGCTCTCGTTCAAGACGACGATGGGCAACGTGCTGACGCTCACGCCGCCGCTCACGATCACCGAGGCGGAGATGGGCCGCGCGCTCGACATCCTCGAAGAGTGCATCGCGGAAGCTGGCGCGTAGCGGCGGGTCGGGGGCCCGCCCTGCAAGAGCCTACCGACGGGCAGCGGTTTGCGCCCGGCCGCGCGCCGACAGCAATTCGCGGCCGAGCGGGGTCGCCACCACCAAGATACCGCTCGCGCCCGCGGCGGTGCGCTCGACGAGCCCGCGCTCCACTGCGTCTTCCCACACGGTGAGGCGCGGACACGATGTCCGCCACGTGTCGAGCACCTCGGTATAGGGCCGCGGCTCCTTCGCCACCCATTCGACGAGATCGAGGACGAGGGCCTCGGGCGCGCTGGACATGGCGTAACTCGCTGCGCGTCAGACCGGAAGCGCCGCCGGCAGCGACACCTCGAGCAGTTCCAGATCGGCGCTGCAATCCGAAAGCCGATGCGCGAGGCCGCGCGGCACGGTCACGGCATCGCCGGTGTCGAGCCGCTGCGAGCCGTGGCCGTCGGCGGCCAGCGTGACACTGCCTTCGAGCACGAACAGGAACAGGAATTCGCCGCCGTGCCGCACCGCCTCGCCCGCGGGCGTGCCGGAAACGCGCGCGACCTTGACGCCGGCAAGGCCGTCGGTGGCCTCGCCGATGCCGATGTCGCGCGCCGCGAAGCCGGCGAGCCGCCACGGTTTCCACTCCGCCTTCGCAGCCATGTGGTGCACGAATTGCTGGCCGCCGAAAACGCGGGCGCGGTTCGGCGTTCCGTTCGGCAGCGGCATTGCGTGATCGACGCAGGTCATGTGCTCGGCCGGACAGCCGATCTCGATCACTTCGAGGCCGGGCGAGCATTCCAGCACGCGGTGGCGAATCTCGGGCGGCTGCAGAACGCAGTCGCCGGCCTGCATGACGAAGGGCGGGCCCTGATCCTCGTACACGAGCCGCACCCAGCCGCGGTAGCAGTAGATCATCTGGAAGCGGATCTTGTGGAAATGCACGTAGTCCGGCACCGGGCCGCCATCGGGAATGCGGATGTGCGAGGCGATGAAGCGGCCGTTCTGCCGGTCCGGGATCAGGTCGCGATAGAGCATGCCGGCGCGGCCGACGCCCCAGCCGGCGCCGCCGCCCATCTTCGCGACCACGAAGCTCGGCCGCTCGGGCGGCAAGGCGTAGGGCGGGTCCTCGGCCGCGAATTCGATGCGCGTGCCGTTGGGCGCCGTCACCGCCGCCGCGCCGCCGCCGAACGCGCGCGCCAAGGCGGCGGGGTCGCGTGCCAGCAGGCGCAGCGTGCCGCCGGCACCGGTGCCGCGGCGTTCCAGCCGCAGCCGCACGCCGTGGCCCGACACGAGCGCCGTGGCCGGATCGTCGGCCGGAAAGATCGCGTCGAGCCGGAAGCCGAGGCGCTCGGTGAAGAACTTCAGGGTCGCGTCGAAATCGGCCGCCGGCAGCACGAGCTCGGCGGCGTCCGCGCGCGGAATCGTCTTCATGTCCATGGCGAGAGGCTCCGCGCCAACGGGCGCGTCGGGCGTTATAGCGCCGCATGGCCGGCCGTGCGAGGGCAGGCGGGGCTGCGGCAGGGACGGCGGCTGCGGCTCGACCTAGCCGCTGCCGGCGTCCGCGTGCGCCGGTCATGCCGTCACGGCCTTCGCCTGCTGCCGTACCGTCGGCGGAAACCCGAGTCCGGCATAGGCCCGTGCGACATCGGCCGCAAAGGCGCCGGCGGAAAACCGATCCCGAAAGCGCGCCTGGGCGCCGCGGGCGATCCGCGCCCGCAGTTCGGCGTCGGCGACGAGCGCATCCAGTGCGCGCGCGAGGGCAGCAGAGTCGCCCGCCGGCACCAGCAGTGCGCTCTCCCCATGCGTCACGTCTTCCGGCAAGCCGTCGACGTCGCTCACGACCGGTGCGGCGCCGGCCTGCATCGCCTCCAGCAACGCGACGGAGCCGCTGCCTTCCTCGATCGAGGGAAGAACGAATATGTCTGCATGCGCGAGGAAGTCGAAGGCGTCGGGGATGCGTCCGGGCAGAATCACGGATTCGGGCAGCCCGAGCTCGGCCGCGAGCCGGCGGTGCCGCTTCAGCAGCGCGCCCGTTCCGGCCACGCAGGCGCGAAAGCGCGTGCCCCGTCGATGCAAGAGGGCCAGCGCCTGCAGCAGCACGTCGATGCCCTTGCGCTCGTCGTGCCGGGAGACGGCGAGGATGAGCGGCGCGCCGCTCGGGGCGAGGGCCGCGAGCGCGTCCGGCACCGGGCAAGGCCGCGCTGCATCGCGGAGGAAGGCCGTTTCCGGCGCGTAGGCGATCTTTGCGAACGGGAGTCCGGCGCCGAACTCTCCGGACACGATGCGGCGCACGGAGGCGTAGTTGACAAACACGCGATCTGCCAAACGAAGGCCGCGCCCCTCGCTGTGCGATACGGCGAGCCGTGCCCACGCAAGCTCGAGGCGCAGCCTGACTTTCGACAAGAGCCCGCCGCAGGCGGCCGCGCCCGCGATTTTTCCCAGCGTCTCGTGGCGGCAAGTGGTGAACGGCGTCACCGCCGTCGCGCAGCGAAGCCCGCGCCGCTCGAGGCGGCGGGCGGCCGCCGCGCCGACGCCGCCCCATGAGCCGAAGCTGTGCACGAGAAACCGGCCGCCGCGGCGCATCGCGAACCGCTCGATCGCGCCGGCGATCGCGCGTGCATGCAGGGGCAGGGCGATCGTGCGGAACGGGCGGAACCGGCTCCGGACACTATGGATGATCCCGAAAGGCGTAGCTTCGCTCGCCGACTTCGCGGCCGCGCAGAAAATCTGCGGCTCGTAGCCGGCGCGGATGGCAGCCCGGCCCCACGCGCGAACGTAGGACGGCAGCCCGCCGTCGCGCAGCAACGGATGCCGGCCTGCAATCAAGATGAGCGTGTCCGCCATGAAAGATTTCTCTCCCACGGCCGGCGCGTTTTCCGGCCCCCGCGAGAACCATACGCGGCCTCGACGGGTTCTCCAAGCGAGCGCTGGTTCGCTGGGCTCTTGCCGCCGCGCGCCGGCGAGCTCGGCTGCCGCTCGTCCGATCAGGCGGTTGCGCCCATCAAGAGGCCCTTGTCGATGCGGCCGCATCGCCGGCAGCGCGGACCGCCCGATGCTCCGCCTGTCGCGAGGGCGGGAACCCGAGCGCTTCGTAGGCCGCGCGAATGTCCTCGGAAAACGCCTGCGCCGAAAAGCGCTCCCGGTAGATCGCCTGCGCTCGTTGGGCGAGCCGCGCGCGCAAGGTCGGATCCTCGACGAGGCGGCGCAGCGCGTGAGCCAGCCCGGCGGCGTCGCCCGGCTCGATCAACAGCGCGCTCTCGCCGTCCGTCACGTCTTCGGGCAGGCCGTCGACGCGCGACACCACCGGCGCCACGCCGGCCTGTATCGCCTCGAGCAGCGCAACCGAGCCGCTGCCCTCCTCGATCGACGGAAGCACGAAGATGTCCGCGTGGCGCAGGCAGTCATAGGCGTCGGGGACGCGCCCGGGAATGACCGTGCAATCGCCAATGCCCAAGTCGGCCGCGTAGCGCCGGTGCTGCTCGAGCAAGGCGCCGCCGCCGGCGAGGCAGGCGCGGAACGGAACGCCGGCGTCGCGCAGCAGGGCGAGCGCACGCAGCAGGACGTCGAGGCCCTTGCGCGGATCATGGCGCGAGACGGAGAGAATAAGCGGGGCCCCGGCGGGTTCGAGCGTCTCGATTAACGCGGGCTTCGGCGCGGGTTCGCTCCCGTCCCGCAGGAACGCCATCTCCGACGCGTAGGCCGACTTGCGCAAGGGAAGCCCCGGGCCGCATTCGGCTTCGACGATCCGCCGCACCGAGTCGTAGTTGACGAGAACGAGATCGCTCGCCCGCAGGGCACGGCGTTCGCCCGGCGCGGCGGTCAGGCGGATCCACAGCCGTTCCAGGCGCAGTTTGAGATTGGCCCGGGTGCCGTGCAGCCTGCCGATGCCGCGCAGCTTGCCGACGGTCTCGTGCGTATAGGTGGTCCACACGGTGGCGGCGATCCGGCAATCGAGGCCGCTGCGCGCAAGTCGGCGCGCAACCGCCGCCGCGGTCTCGCTCCAGTTGCCGAGGCTGTGAACGAGGCAGCGCGTACCGGGCGCGAAGCCGCGCTCGCGCACGAAGCGCCTCACCGCGTCGACGATGTAGCGCTGGTGGAAGGGGATCATGATGCCGCGAAACGGCCGGAACGGCGAGTGCGCGCAATGGATCGTTCCGAACGGCATCTCTTCGACCCGTGTCGCGGTTCCGACGCAGAAAAAATGCGGCTCGTAGCCGGCGCGCAGCGCGGCATAGCCGAGCGCGCGCGCGTAGGTGTCCGACCCGCCCACCATGAGCATCGGGTCGCGGCCGGCGACGATGATGACGACCTGCTTCATGGACGTGCCGCAGCGCTCCGCGCCGGGCAAGCCGAGGAGACGCCGCTGCCGTGCAAGACACGAGCATCCGCCGCCAAAGCCGTTTTCGATGCCGGACGCGGGGCGGTCGCCGCAAGTCGGCCATGGCCGAGCGACGCCGCGGAAGCGTCATTCGGCGTGTGTCTCGTCACTCGCGTTCGCCGCTGCGGGGTGAAGCGTAGATTTCCGAATACATCATTCCGATCTCGGCGGCGAATCGCGCGGCAGAGAATCTGTCCCGGAACGCCCGGCGAGCCTCGCATGCAATACGTGAACGCAACCCGGCATCCTCGACCAGGCGGCGCAACGCATGCGCGAGGGCCGCAGGGTCGCCGGGCGGGACCAGCAGTGCGCTTTCGCCGTCGATCACGTCTTCCGGAATGCCGTCGATGCGCGATGCTACGGGAGCATTTCCGGCTTGCATCGCCTCGAGCAGGGCGAGCGATCCGCTTCCCTCTTCGATCGAAGGCAGCGCGAAGATGTCGGCATGATCGAGGACCGCGAGGGCATCGGGGATCCGGCCCGGCAGGAGCGTGCACGACCGAAGGCCGAGCCCGGCCGCGAGCGCGCGATGCCGTTCGAGCAATTCGCCGCCGCCGGCGAGACATGCCCTGAAGCGAACGCCGCCGTCGCGCAGCAAGGCGAGGGCATGCAGCAGCACGTCGATGCCCTTGCGCGCGTCGTGGCGCGAGACGGCGGCAATGAGCGGCGCGCCGCCGGGCTCCAGCCCGGTCAGGAAATCGGGAACAGGCGCGCGTTCGCCGCTCTCGCGCAGGAATGCCGACTCGGGCGAATAGGCGGTCTTGCGGAACCGCAGGTGGCCGCCGACCTCCGCCGCCACGATCGCCCTGACCGAATCGTAGTTGACGTGAACGACTTCGGCCCTGCGCAGAGCGCGGGCCACGCCGGGCCTGATGCCGATCAGTGTCCAGCCGAGTTCGCAGCGCAGCCTGATTCGCGTTGCGAGACCGTGCGCCTTGCCCGCACCCCGCAGCTTGCCGCGCGTCTCATGCGCGTAGGTGGTCCACACCGTCGCCGCCAGCGTGCAACGGTGGCCGCTCCGTTCGAGCCGTCGCGCGGCATTCGCAGCCACGCCCGACCAATCTCCGAAGCTGTGAATGAGGCAAGGGCCGCCTAGCGTCGCGGCGAACCGCTCGATGGCGCGCACGATGAGCGGGCCATGCGCGGCCGCCATCAGGGTGCGGATCGGGCGGAAAGGCGTTCTCGTGCAGTGGACGACCCCGAAAGGCGTTTCGGTTACATGCGAAGACTCGCCCACGCAGAACAGGTGCGGCTCGTAGCCCGCGCGGATTGCGGCGCGGCCGGCCGCACGAACGTAGGTCTCGGCGCCGCTGTAGGGGATCAGCGGGTCACGTCCGTTGACGAAGATCACGGGCTCGCCCATCGCGGATACCGCGCGGTTCGCGACGCGCGCCCGGCCGCGGCTACTCAGCGGCCGCCGCGGCCTTCGCCTCGCCGAGCGGACGCAGATGCGGCATCACCTGCTCGGCGAACAGCGTCGCGTTCTTGATCGTCAGGTCGTGCGGCAGTGTGCCGAACTGCAGCAGCGGCAACAGGTGATTGAAGCCGATCTGCTTCTGCGCCTCGGCCAGGCGCTCGCGCACCGTGGCGGCGCTGCCGACGATGAACATGCCCTGCTCGTCGAGCATCTCGAGCGTCATGTCGATCGACATGCCGGCCTTGGCGGCGGCGACGCGCTTCATCGACGACATCGAGAGATAGCCGGGCGGCAGCAGCATCTCGAACGGCATCTTCGCGAACTTGTTGCGAAACGCCTCGATATGCGGCCGCGCTTCCTTGCGCGCGATCTCGTCGGTCTCGCCGACATAGACCGGGATCGCCCAGCCGAGCTGGTCGCCCGAGGCCTCGTAGCCGTATTTCTCGGCCTGGTCGCGGTACATCTTCAGGAAGCGCGCGACCGCCGCGGCCGGGCTGAAGGTCTGCAGGTAGGTATACTTGCGCGACGGATGCGACGCCCACTCGATCGTCTCCTGGCTGCCCTGCGACGGAATCCAGATCGGCGGATGCGGCTGCTGGTAGGGCCGTGGCCAGAGGTTGACGTAGTCGAAATGGTAGTGCTTGCCGGCGAAGCGAAACGGGCCGGGCTCGGTCCAGGCGCGGATGATGAGGTCGTGCGCCTCGTGGAAGCGCTCGTGCGACCAGATCGGGTTGACGCCGGTCGCGTGATACTCGGCGCCGATGCCGCGCACGAAGCCGGAGATGAGCCGCCCGCCGGTGATCGTGTCGATCATCGCGTGCTCTTCCGCGAGCCAGAGCGGATTCTCGCGCAGCGGAATGGCGCTGCCGAGCACCAGGATCTTCGCGTTCTTCGTCCTGCGCGACAGCGCCGACGCGATCACGATCGGCGAGGGCATCATGCCGTAGGCGGTCTGGTGATGCTCGTTGCAGCCGATGCCGTCGAAGCCGAGCGTGTCGGCGAATTCGAGCTCGTCGAGATAGCGGTTGTATAGCGCGTGGCCCTTCTCGCGGTCGTAATAGGTGTTGGGCAGCTTCACCCAGCTCGTGTCGTATTTCTCGGTGTAGGAGAGGTCGAGATCGGCGTAGGGCATCAGATGGAAGAAATAGAACTTCATGGCCGGCGCTCCTGGCAGAAGGCGGCGGCGACGCGGACGAACTCGTCGGTCTTCTCGATGTGGGGCATGTGCCCGCAGTCGGGGATGATCGTGACGCGGGCGTTCGGAATCAGCCCGGCGAAGGCATGCGCGTAGGCGACCGGCACGAGCCGGTCTTCGCGGCCCCAGACGATGTGCGTCGGCACGTCGATGCGGTGCAGCCACTTCTCGAGGTCGGGATTGAAGAAGCGCGGCTGCCAGGCGAGCCGCGCGGTCGCGTAGTTGTTCTTCATCAGAACGTCGGCCTCGGCTTCGGTGGGCGGGACGGCGAGCATCTGGTCAGCGAGCGCCCGGTCGTGGAACAGGTTGCGCGCGCGCTCCTCGGGGCTCCACAGGAACATGTCGGCCACCGGCACGTCGGGAATGCGCAGCCCCACCGGGCAGTTGACGGTCAGCGTCTTGAGCGCATGCGTGCTGCGGATCGCGATCTCGAGCGCCGTCCAGCCGCCGAGCGACGATCCCATCAGGTGCAGATCGCGCAGCCCGAACGCCTTGATGAAGTCGAGATAGAAATAGGCGAGGTCGCCGACCGAACCGAGCCAGGGCGGCGTGTCCGAAACGCCGAAGCCGGGATGCTCGGGCACGATGAGGTCGAAGTGCCGCGACAGCCGCTCCATGAACGGCAGCCACGCGCCGGCGCCGGCAGCGCCGTGCAGATAGAGCATCGGCGCGCCTTCGCCGGCGCGCATCAGGCCGATCTTGCAGCCGCGCAACTCGATCGTCGTCTTCGTCGCCGGCATCGGCGCTCCTCCGCTCGCGGCCGCCATTGCTGTGGGTAATGACGGCCGCTGTCAACCGGGCATTGCCGCCGCGGGCTCGGAGGCATTCGCGGCATCCGCGGGCGGAAAGCCGAGCCGCGAATAGGCGTCGCGCAACGCCGCGGCGAACGCATCGGCCGAGAAGCGCGCGCGGTAAACGGCGTGCGCCTGCCGTGCGATGCGGCTTCGCAGCGCCGCATCGCCGAGCGCGCGGCCGAGCGCCCGGGCGAGATCTTCGGCGTCGCCGGGCGCCGCCATCAGCGCGCTTTCGCCGTCGGCGACGTCCTCCGGGATGCCGTCGACGCGCGACACCACCGGGGCGGCCCCGGCCTGCATGGCCTCGAGCAGCGAGAGCGAGCCGCTGCCCTCCTCGATCGACGGCAGCGCGAATATGTCGGCGAATTTCAGGTAGGCGTAGGGATCGGGCACGCGCCCGGTCAGCACCGTGCTGGCACCGAGATCGAGCGCGGCGGCGAGCGTGCGGTGCCGTTCGAGCAGCGGGCCGCCGCCGACCAGGCACGCGCGGAACGCCACGCCGCGCTCGCGGAGCCGGGCCAGCGCGCACAGGAGGACGTGGACGCCCTTGCGCGCATCGTGGCGCGACACGGCGACGATCAGCGGCGCGCTCGCCGGAGCGAGGCCGGCGAGCGGCGCCGGAGCGACGGGAGTCTCGTCGTCCGCGTGCGTGAAGGCCGTTTCGGAAGCGTAGGTGATCCGGTCAAAGCGAATCGCGTCGCCGTGGGCCGCGCGCACGATGGCTTCGACCGAGCCGTAGTTCGCCAAGACGCGGCGGGACTGCCGCAGCCCGCGCCCCTCGCACGGAGCGGCCGCGAGCCGTACCCACGCGAGCTCGCAGCGCAGCTTGAGGCCGGTCCAGCGCCCGTGCGCGCGCGCGTGCCCGCGAAGCTTGCCCAATGTCTCGTGCTCGAACGTGGAGTAGGGCGTGGCCACCGTGATGCAGTCGATGCCGCGGCGCGCGAGCCGGCGCGCGGCGTCGACGCCGGCGCTGGCCCATGGGCCGAGGCTGTGGATGAGGTGCGGTTGGCGCGATGCGCCGACGAACCGGTCGATGGCCTCGGCGACGCGGCGTCCATGCGCTGCGACGAGGATGCCGCGCAACGGGCGATAGGGCGACTTCGCCACGTGCAACATGCCGAACGAAGTCGCTTCCACGCGCGCGTTCGTGCCGACGCAGAAATGATGGGGTTCGTAGCCGGCCCGCAGAGCGGCCCGGCCATGGGCCCGAACGAAAGATTCGAGCCCGCCGGGAAACAGCATCGGATCCCGGCCGCCGACAAAGATCACGGTCCGGCCCATGCGCCTCCGCGCCGCCACGCCCGTCCGGCACGCCACGCCGGCCGCCCCCGGCCGCGCAATGCGCGCCGCGTTCAGCGCTTGAAGCGTTCGCGCTTGTATTCGTTCGGGTTCACGTCCTTGGCGCCCCAATTCTCGATGTCGCGGCCGCCTTTCGAGAACATCCAGGAATAGCCGTCCTGGGGGTTGGTGAGGATTTCCCACCAATTGTTGTCGAGATCGAGAAAGTAGAACGAATAGGTGCCGTGCTGATCGACCGGCTTCGTCGCCTTCTTGATGCCCCACTTCGCCTGCTGCTCGACGACGAGCTTGTAGGCGTTGTCGACCTCTTCCCTGGTCGCCACGTCGAGGCCGTTGTGGTTCAGGAGCGGCATCTCGCCGCCGCGCTTCGGGTTCTGCACCACGGCGATCGTGTTGGTGCCGCCGAGGCGGATGATCAGCGAGATCGGGCTCGTGCGCACCACTTCGAGGCCGAGAAACTCGGTATAGAAGTGCCGCGTCTTCTCGAGGTCGAAGGCCTCGAGCGTTCCGTGCGACAGGAACTGGAGCTTCAGGACGGGATCCTTCGCGTACTCGACGACACGTTCGGTCATGCTTGTCCTCCCTCGTCAGAGGCTCGGCTGCCGGCCTCTCCAATCCTTCGCATTCTAATCGATGGCGACCCGGTTCACCAAGGTGCCGCAGCCGGCGATCTCGATCTTGATCTCGTCGCCGGGCTTCAGGAACTCCTTGCGCGCGAAACCCACGCCGGCCGGGGTGCCGGTGGCGATCACGTCGCCGGGCCGCAGCGTCACGTGGCGCGACAGGTAGGCAATCTGCTCGCGGATCGAATGGACCATCAGGTTCGAGTTGGAATCCTGCTTGATCTGGCCGTTGATCCAGAGCTTGAGCGGGATGTTCTCGGGCGGCGGCACGAACTCGGATGGCGTGACGTAAGGGCCCATCGGCGCCGAGCCGTCGAAGCACTTCTGCCCCACCCAGTCGAACACGAAGGGCGAGCCTTCGCGCTTGATGTGATCGCGGGCGGAGAGATCGTTGACGATCGTATAGCCGGCCACGGCGTCCATCGCCCGCTCTTCGGTCAGGTTGCGCATCGGGCGGCCGATCACGACGCCGATCTCGACTTCCCAATCCACCATCTTCGAGAATTTCGGCAGGCGGATCGGCGCGCCGGGCCCGATCACCGAATGCGCCGAGGTCTTGACGAAGAACCAGGGCTCGGCCGGGCGCGGCGGGCGCACATAGGGGCCTTCGAGCTTGGGCCCGGCGGCCCCGGCGCGCGCCATCTCCTCGAGGTGGTCCCAATAATTGGCGCCGGCGCAGAACAGCGCGGTGGGGTAGAGCAGCGGCGCCAGCAGCTCGGCCTTGGCCAGCGGAATGCCGCGCCTGGGACCGGCCTTCGCCGCCGCTTTCTTGAGCCGCGGATGCACCTTGTCCCAGGATTGCAGCAGCCCCAGCACCGACGAGGCATCGACGCCGGCCCCGGCCAGGTCCGCGGCCGGATAGACGCGATCGCCAATCAGGACGCCGGCGGCGGGCTTGCCCTTGGCGGCGCGGTAGGTGAGCAGCCGGTATTCGGTCATCGCGTCTGTCCTCCGTGGCGGCGGCGCCGGCGGGCAATCTAGCCGCCGCACCCGGCGCCGCAAATGGTTTTGGAAGATGATCCGGATTTTCGAAAATCCGTTGACGCGGGGGCGCCGCCCGGCTTTGGTCCCGGAAACGGGAGGACAACGTGGCCGATCGCGCGCTGAACGTCATCGTGTTTCCGGGCGGGTTCAACCTGCCGCTCTGGGCCGGACTCAAGCAGGGTTTCTACGCGCGCCGCGGCCTGTCGCTGACGCTGCATTTCACCGCCAGCTCCATGGACCAGCTCGCCGGCCTCGTCCGCGGCGATTGGGACCTCGCCCTCACCGGCTTCGACAACGTCGTCGCCTACCAGGAAGGGCAGGGCGAGGCGAAGATCGACCGCGAGCCCGATCTCTTCGCGTTCATGGGCGGCGACGATGCGTTCCTGCGCCTCGTCGTGCAGAAAGACATCGCCGCCTATGCCGATCTCAAGGGCAAGACGCTGTCGGTCGATGCGCTCACCACCGGCTTCGCGTTCGTCCTGCGCAAGATGCTGGCGCTGAACGGCGTGGCCGAGAGCGACGTCAGGTTCGAGCGCGCCGGCGGCGTCATGCAGCGCTGGGAGGCGCTCAAGTCCGGCGCGCACGCCGGAACGCTGCTCATCACGCCGTTCGAGCTGATCGCGCAGAAGCTCGGGCTGCGGCTGCTGCAGAGCGCGCGCGACGTGTTCCCCCGCTATCAGGGCCTCGTCGGCGCGACGCGGCGGAGCTGGGCGGCGGCGAACGGCGACGCGCTGACCGCGTTCATCCGCGCGCATCTCGAGAGCCTCGCCTGGCTGCACGACCGCGCCAACCGGCCGGCCGCCGCCGCGATCCTCGTCGAAAAGGTGCCGAACATGAGCCCCGAGCTCGCGGCCGCCGTTTGCGACGAGCTGCTGCGGCTGCCCGGCGGCTTCGATCCCAGGGCGCGCATCGACGTCGAGGGCATGAAGGCCGTCCTGGCGCTGCGCAGCGAATACGGACGGCCGCAGAAGGCGCTGACCGATCCGATGAAGTACGTCGACCTTTCGTACTACGAGCGCGCGCTGTCCTGAGGCGACGGCGCCGCTACGCCGACACGACGTAGGGCCCGCGCGGCACGGTGTGGAGGCTCTCGGCACCCGTCTCCGTGATCACGACGAGTTCGCCGGTCTGCACGCCGGCGCGCTGGTCCTTGGTGATGACGTTGGGCTGGATCACCATCATCATGCCGGTCTCGAGGGTCATGTCGGGCAGGGGCTCGTCGCCGCGCGTCGGCGAGCCGAGGATCGGCTGCAGGTAGCCGCCGCCGAGGCCGTGCACGAGATCATCGTAGTAGGTGAAGCCGGCCTCTTCGATCACGCGCGCGCCGATGGCCAGCTCGCGCGCGCTGATGCCGGGCTTGAGGACGCCGAAAATCGCGTCGTAGGCGCGCTCGGCCGTCTCGTGGAGGCGCGCATAGTCGGGCGTCATCGGCTCGCCCACCGTGAACGTGCGCAGAATCTGGCCCCAATGCTCCCAGAAGCTCGCCGTGATCTCGCACGAGATCGCGTCGCCGCGGGCCAGCTTGCGCGTCGTCGCGTGCTGGCGCGGCACGAAGCAATCGGGCGCGCGCATCGAGGTGGACGAGAAGAAGTGGATGATGTTGGCGCCGCGCCAGGGCGTATAGGCGGCCTCGGTGATGCCGCCGAGGTCGCGCTCGTCGAGGCCGGGGCGGATTTCGCGCCGCAGCGCCTCGATCGGCAGATCGCTGAGGCGCGCGGCGATGCGATACCAGTCGATCTCTTCCTTGGATTTCACGAGGCGCAGGCGGCCATAGGCCGCGTTGAGATCGGCGACGTCTTCGAACGCGCCCGCGATCGCCTTCGCATAACCCATCGGCACCATGCCGACCGCGCCGACGCGCTTCGGCCTTGCGCCGCGCGCCTTCAGCTCGCCGATCACCGACTGGATCGTCGAGGTTCCGCCCCAGCGCATGTCCGTGCCCGGCATCAGCGCGCGGGCCTGCGGCATGTGGTTGTAGAACTGGACGAAGATCGTGTCTTTCTTGCCCGGCGTGAACACCAGCGCCGCTTCGTAGGTGGTGAGCCAGTCCGAGAGCCAGTGCACCGGACCGCCGCGGAAAAAGGCGGCCGTGGCGACGAGGTGGTCGACGCCGGCCTTCTCCATCTCGCGGGCCATGAGATCGCGCCGGCGCGCCATCTCGGCGGCGCCGAAGCGCGGATAGTCGGCGTCGACGATCGCCATGAGTCGCGCGTCGAGGCAGAGCGGCGGTTTCGCGTATCCGGTCATGGCGTCAGCGCGGGTTCAGCGTGATGCCGCCGTCGACCGCGAGCTTCGCGCCGTTGATGTAGCGCGCGCGGTCGGAGGCGAGGAAAACGACGGAATCGGCCACCTCTTCGACGCTGCCCCAGCGCCCGGCCAGGATGCCCTGCTTCTTGCAGTAATCGTCGAGGAACTGCTGGCGCGTCTTGCCCTGCTGCTTGCCCATGTTGTCGGCCCACATCTGGCGCCATTCGGTCGAGATGAGGCCGGGAATGACGGCGTTGACCGTGATGTTGGCGGCGGCGAGGTCCTGCGCGAGGTAGCCGGTCGCGTGGTTGATCGCGGCGTTGTTGAAGCCGTGGGTCAGCGCCGGGCCCCAGGTGGTCGTGCCGGCGACGCCGGTCACGTTGACGATGCGGCCGGTGCCGTCGGTCGCGAGCAGCGGAAGGAACTCGCGCACGACGCGGAGCGTGCCGATGATCTTCACCTGCGCGTCGCCGAGCCAGTCGGCGTCGTCCCACAGGATCTGCCGCTCGATGCGGCGGATCGCGCTGCCGGCATTGTTGACGAGGATGTTCACCGTGCCGAAATCCCTGTGCGCGCCGACGGCCTTGGCCGCCTCGCGCACCGACTCGGTCTTGGAAATGTCGGTGGGGATCGCGAGGACCGGCACCCGGTATTCGCGCAGCGCGTCGGCCGCCTTCGCCAGATCGTCCTCGTTGCGCGCGAGCAGCACGACCTTGACGCCCTCGGCCGCGAGGCCGCGCGCGATGCCGAGGCCGATCCCCTTGCTGCCGCCGGTGATGACGGCGGTGCGTCCCTTGAGTCCGAGTTCCATCCCATCTCCCTCCGGGCGTCACGCCCGCATCGATTCGAGCCAGCCGGCCACGATGGCGGCGGTTTCCGCCTCGCGCCCGACGTAGAAATGATCGCAGTCGGCGACGATGCGCACGTCGCATCGCCCGCCCGCGCGTGCCTTGAAGTCTTCGGCCGGATAGATCTGCCTGGGCTCCCTGTCGCCGCGAAGATAGAGCACCGGGCAGCGGATCCGGGGCGCCAGCTCCAGGATGTCCGGAAGTTCGGTGAGCAGATCGAGGAAGCTCTCGGCGCTGGCCACGTACCACCAGCCGGGCATCAGGATCAGCTCGCGGCCGCGCCCCGCGGCCACCAGCGCCTGCGCCTGCGCCGTGATCTCCGCGAGCCGGTCGCCGGCGAGGAGCCCGACCTTGCACGCATTGGGGATCACGCCGCGCCCGCCCGCATGCGCGGAGAGCAGGATCAGCGCCGGCGTGCCGCGGTGATCCGCCGCATGGCGAACGGCCAGCATGCCGCCATTGCTGTGGCCGGCGAGCACGGGATCGGGAAACCCGCGCTCCGCCAGCCACCGGGCGGCGTGGACGTTGTCGGCGATCGCCTCGCGCGTCAGCTGGAACGCGGCGCCCTCCGCCGCGCGGCTGTCGCGGATGCCGAGGATGTCGTGGCCGCGGCGGTTGAACGCCAGGCACGCATAGCCGAGCGCCGTCAAGGCCGGCGGCAGGAAGCGCGGCGCGCCCATGTAGAAGTTCATGGTGTTGCCGTGCATCAGCAGCACGGCGCCGGCCGTTGCCGCGCCGTCGGGGCGATGGAAGGCGCCGTCGAGCGGCAGCGTGTCGGTCGGGATGGTGACGAGCTCGGTCCGCATCCCTCACCGATAGGGCGTGGTCTCAGCCTGCCCGAGCGAGTTGATGTAGACGCGCTCGTTGGGCGGCGCCTTGCCCTCGACGCGGTCGAGGCACCAATCCGCCAGCATCGTGAACCAGTTCTCGCCGAAATAGGAGGCGGTGTTGCCGCCGATCGCGTGGCGCTCGCCTTCGTAGATCACGAATTTCTTCGGCACCTGCAGCTTCGCCGCCAGCTCCTCGCTGAATTCGATCGGCGACAACTCGTCGTCGCCGCCGCCCTGGATCAGCACCGGGCACTTGATCTTCGGAATCAGCGGCGCGGTCGAGAACTTCTTCTTGAATTTGTCGAACTTGGCCTCGTCGTCGTAGCCGGCCATGTACATGAAGCGCATCTTGAACGAGGGCGCCGCGGTATCCATGATCGAATGCAGGCCCGCCTCGTGATTCACGAAGGTGACGGCCGCGCCCTTGATTCGCGCGCCGAGCGCCGCGGCCGCCTGCAGCGCGAAGAACGAGCCGAAGCTGATCCCCCAGATCGTCACGCGCTCGGGGTCGATGTGCGGATGCTGGATCAGGCGGTTCCACACGGCGAGCGCTGCGTCCATGTGGTTCTTCTCGGTGACGTGCAGGTCGTGGATCGTGCACTCGCCCTGGCCCGGCCCGTCATAGATGAAATTGGCCATGCCGCGCTGCAGGAACTTGTCGCCGTACATCGAGCACATGATCTCTTTCGAGCCGTCCATGCCGTCGATGCCGATCACGCAGGGGAATTTCTCGCCCGGCTTGGGCTCGCGCGGCAGGTGGAGATAGCCGGGAAGGAACTTGCCCTTGCCGCCGAACGGAATCTCGATGCGCTCGACCGGGTGCGGCGCATATTTCGCGAACTTGTCGTAGCAGTGCACCATGCGCGTGTTGTAGTCGATCGAGACGCGATTGTTCTCGAAGATCGGCCAGCGCGCGGCCGAATAGAGCATCGCGGCGATGAAATAGCTCTCGCGCGCGGCCACCTTGCGGCCCTGCTTCTCGAACGCCTCGGCCTTGGCCTGACGGCGCCGGCCGGCCGCGCCGAGCTCGCGGTGCATGTCGGCGAATTTCTTGACGCGCAGGCCGACGGTGCGGAAATCCGCGATCGCGTCGGGCCCGGCCGGATACATCGTGTAGCCGAGCCGCGGCTGGTCCCACTCCATGCCGACGGCCTGGATGATCGAATCCAGCGCCCAGCGCTGCTCGCCCCAGCGCTTCACCATCCGCTCGGTCTTCGCCCTCATCATCGTCGATCGCTCCCTCTCGAATGCACGGCGCGCTCCGGCACGCCTCACCACCAGGTCCAGCCGCCCTTGCCGATCAGCACGAGCGAGAACCACGGAAACAGCGTCAGTACGATCAGCGTCAGCGCCATCGTGATCGTCATCGGCATCGTGCCCATGAAGATGCGCCAGGTGGAGATGGGCGCATCGCCGAGATTGGCCTTGACCACGAAGACCGAAACGCCGAGCGGCGGCGTCAGCAGGCCGATCTCGATCGCGACGATCGTGATGAGGCCGAACCAGACCAGGTTGGTCCCGAAGCCCTCGATCACCGGCAGCACGAACGGCAGCAGGATCAGCATGATCGAGAGCGAGTCGAGGAAACAGCCCATCAGGATGATGACGACGAGATAGCCCACCAGCACGACGGGGAAGGTGAGCTGCGCCGTCTGCAGCCATTGGCCGACCGCATAAGGCAGGCCCGACATCGCCAGCATCTGCGAATAGAGCTGCGCGGCCATCAGCAGGAAGCAGATTGCGGCGGTGACGCGCCCGGTCTCGAGCGTCACCTCCCAGAGTTTGGCGAGGCTGATCTCGCGGCGGGCGACGCCGATGAGGAAGGCCGCAAGCGCGCCGGCGCCGCCCGCCTCGGTCGGCGTGAAGAAGCCGCCGTAGATGCCGCCGAGCACCGACGCGATCAGGATGCAGATCGGCAGGAACTTCAGGAAGACGACGTGGATCGGCGCATCCTCGAGCGGACCGCGATACTCGCCGCGTACGTGGCCTGCCGCGAACACGAACCGCTCGCGCAGGAAGCCGAGCAGCAGGATCGTGATCGAGAAGGCGAGCGCCAGCAGGATGCCGGGCAGCACGCCCGACATGAAGAGATCGCCGATCGAGGTGTTGGCGATGACGCCGAAGATGATCATCAAGAGGCTCGGCGGGATCAGCATGCCGAGGACCGAGCTGCCCGCCACCACGCCGACCGAGAAGCCCCAGCCGTGGCCGTGACGGACCATTTCGGGTACCGCCACCTTCGTGAACACCGAGGCCGAGGCGATCGACGTGCCGGTGCAGGCCGCGAACACGGCGTTGGCCGCGACGGTGGCGATCCCGAGCCCGCCGCGGATGCGGCGCATCAGCAGCGCCGCCACGTCGAAGGTGTCGCGGCCCATGTTGGTCGCGGACACGAACAGGCCCATGATCACGAACAGCGGGATGACGCCGTAAACCTCGGACGCGATCGAGGTGGAGGCGGAGCTGGCGAGCAGCTTGCCGGCGACGGCGATGCCCTTGATCGCCCACACGCCGGCGAACGACAGCGCCATCAGCGCCACGCCGATGTGCATCCCGGTCTGGATGAGGAACACGCTCGCGATCATGCAGACCGCGCCGATCGCGATGTCGCTCATCGCGTCAGCCCTTCGCCGCCGCGCGGCGGAACTGCTGGACCGCCAGGATCAGGTACTGTCCGACCGTGGCGATTCCGCCGATCAGCACCACGAGCATGAACGGCCAGACCGGAATCTCGACCACGCCTCCGGTGCCCTTGTAGTAGCCGCCTTCGTAGTTCTCGCGGAAAATCGGAAACACGTAGAAGACGATGAAGCCCATCAGCGTCGCGCCGACGAGGTGGAAGATGCCGTAGAAGAACGCGGCAACGCGCGGCCGGCGCTTCGCGACCGCCGCCAGCACGAGATCGTTCGAGACGTGCCGGTCCTCGCGCAGCGTGTTGGCCATCTGCAGGAAGACGACGGCGACGATCGACAGCCCGAGAAACTCGGTGACGCCGGGCACCGGGCGGTTGAACGCTTCGCGCCCGAAGATGTCGGCGTTGACGGCCACGGCCATGACGAGGATCAGAACCGTACCGACCGCGTTCAGCGCGACCGTGATCCTGCCGAACCACGACTGCGGCGTCGGGGGCGGCGGGTCGGCCGGGGACCCGCCGCTCACCGGCGCGGCTCCGCTTGCGGCCGCGCGCGCGGCCCGGACTTCGATTTGCGCTGCACGTTCGTCCTGCCCCTCACGGGCCCGGCGATGCGGCCGGGCCCGCCTCGATCACGATGCGCGCCGGGCGGTCACTCCTTGTCCCAGTCCCGCGCCGGCTTGGCGCCGAGGCGCCGCATCTCGTCCATGTAGGCGGCGAGCGCCTTGGTGCCCGGCAGACCCTGGCCGTCGAGCTTCTGCGCCCATTCCTTCGCGATGTTGGGCATCATCTTCGCCCACTTCACCTGTTCTTCGCGCGGGAATTCGATCACCTGGCCCTTGAAGCCGGCCACCGACTGCAGGCCCGCCTCGCCGGCGTTCTGCATCGCCTTGTCGGCCTCCTCGCCCCATTTCTGGCCCGCGTCGCGGAAGATCTTCTGCAGCGCCGGCGGGAACTTGGCGAACACGCCGCGATTGACGATCAGCGCTGCCGCATACTGCGCGCCGAAGCCCACCTTGGTCGTGTAGGGCGCCACCTCGGGATACTTCATGCCCGGATGCGCCGACGGGAAGATGATGAAAGCCTCGAACACGCCGGTTTTGGTGGAGTTGTAGTACTCCATCATGTTGCTCTGCACCGGCACCGCGCCGGTGCCGCGGATCCAGGCGAGGGCGGCGCCGGCCGTGCCGATCTTCTTGCCCTTGACGTCGTCGACCTTGCGCACCGGGAAGGTGGAGACGACCTCGTAGGAATCGTAGCTGTTGCCGCCGAGGCGCACCGTGTTGAACTTCTCGTACTGCGCCGTGTATTCGGGGAACGTCGCGTGCATCTTGTTCATGGCCTTGCTGACCATGGACACGTCATTGGTCACGAACGGCACGACGAAGGTGATGTTCTCGAGCGGCAGCTTGTCGGGATGGAAGATGGTGGGCTCGAAGCCCACTTCGGCGATGCCGTCGCGAACGCCTTCCAGCACGCGGGTCGGCTTCAGCAGCGAGCCGGCATAGGCCTCCTTCCAGACGATCTCGACCTTGAGCCCGGCCTCCTTGATGCCCTTGTTCACCTCGGGGATGAACACGTCGGTGACGAGCTGAAGCGGCTTCAGCGCGCGCGGCGCCTGGCCGGCGGCGATCGTGAGGTTGATCTTGTCCTGCGCCGAGGCGGCCGTTGCGAGGAGCGCGGCGGCGCCGGCAAGCCATGCGATTCTGCCCAGCATTGTACGAATCCTCCCTGTCCATTCTGCGCTCGCGCGGCGCGTCACCGTCGCGGAGCGGTGTTTTCGGGCGCGAGCAAATCGCAGAGTCACCGGGGCGTCAACATGGATTTTCGAAAATCTCCGGAGTTTTCGAATTTCCGGTTGCCGCAACGGCATCGGCCGCTATTGTGGGTCGCCGCAGACATTCCTCCGGCGATAGAGCCGCTTCATGCCGCCGCCTTCCGCGCGCCAGCCGCGCGCCGCGCTCGCCCCCGCCGCCGCGCCGACGCTGTCGGGCGCAGTGCTCGAGCACCTGCGGCGCGACATCCTCGAATGCCGCTGGTCGCCGGGCGCCAGACTGCGCTTCGAGGCGCTGCGCGCGCACTACGCGGTCGGCATCAGCCCGCTGCGCGAGGCGCTCTCGCGGCTCGCCGTGGAGGGCCTCGTCGTCGGCGTCGATCGCCGCGGCTTCCGCGTGGCGCCCGTGTCGCTCGACGATCTCGACGAGATCACCGATTTGCGCTGCGAGATCGAAGGCCTGGCGCTGCGCTGGTCGATCGAGCGCGGCGACGACGGCTGGGAGGCGGCGATCGTCGCCTCGTTCCACCATCTCTCGCGCGTCGACTCGGAGCTGCCGGGCCGGGTGCCGCGCCTGTCCGACGAATGGGAACGTCGGCACACCGCGTATCACCAGGCGATGGCGGCGGCGTGCGGGTCGGCGCGCCTGATGCAGCTCCGCGCGCAGCTGTTCGACCAGACCAACCGCTACCGGCGCCTGGTCATCGCCTACAGCAAGGTGCCGCGCGACGATCGCGGCGAGCACCGCGCGCTGATGGACGCGGCGCTCGCGCGCGACGCGGAGCGCGCCGTGGCGCTGATCCACCGGCACATCCGGCACACGGCCGATCTCGTGCGCGCGATCTACGGGGCCAAGGGCGCGGAAACGCTGGCGCGCGCGGCCGGGCGCGTGCGTGCGCGGCCGGCGGCGGCGCGGCGGGCGGCGTAACGCCTCAGCCGCGCCCTTCGAACGGCATCTTCGTCGCCTTGATCGTGAGCGTGAGCACGTTGGCGTCGAGCGGCAGGCTCGCCATGTAGGCCACGGCGCTGCCCACGTGCGAGACGTCCATCAACGGCTCGGGCATGATCTGGCCGTTGGGCTGGGGCACGCCGTCCTTCATGCGCGCGGCCATCGGCGTCTCGGCGTTGCCGATGTCGATCTGGCCGCACGCGATGTCGTATTTGCGGCCGTCGAGGGCCGTCGACTTGGTGAAGCCCGTCATCGCGTGCTTGGTGGCGGTGTAGGGCAGCGTATTCGGGCGCGGAGTATGCGCCGAGATCGAGCCATTGTTGATGATCCGCCCGCCGCGCGGCGTCTGGCTCTTCATGATCTTGATCGCTTCCTGGGTGCAAAGGAACGTGCCGGTCATGTTGGTGTCGAGCACGGCCTTCCAGGTCGCGAAGGGCAGCTCTTCCATCGGCACCGCGGGCGCGCCGATGCCGGCATTGTTGAACAGCACGTCGAGGCGCCCGAACGTCTCCTTCGTCTTGGCGAACATCGCGCGCACCTGCGCTTCGTTGCCGACGTCGGCCTGAACGACGAGCACGCGCGGCGCGCCGGCGGCTTTCGCTTCCGTCTCGACCGCGGCCAGCGGCTCTGCGCGCCGCCCCGAGAGAACCAGCGAATAGCCGTTCCTGGCGAGCGCCAGCGCCGCCGCGCGCCCGATGCCCGTACCCGCGCCCGTGATGAGGGCAACCTTTTCCGCCGCGGCCATGCCGTTCTCTCCCTCTGTGATGCCGGCGCGTCGCGTCAGCGCCAGTCGTCGATGGCGAAGATCTCGGGCCGGTTATAGCCGTCCGTGGCCGGGCGTGTCATCGCGACGGCGTTCATCACGGTGCGGAATCCGGCGCGCTGCATGATCTCGTAGGCCTCGGCGCGCCCGGTGTTGGTGCCGGCCACGATCTGCGCAGCGCCGCGGAGCGCCGCATGGGCTTCGCAGGCGGCCAGCAGCCGCTGAAACCTGCGGTGCGCGTTCTTGCCCCCGCGCGCGGCCGCGAATTTCACGTAGAGCTGGCCCTCGCTCGCTTCCGAGCCGGGGCCGAAATGGCACAGTGCCAGCGCGTCGAGCCGGCCGCCGCGCTCGATCAGCAGCGTCTCGCCGAGGCCGTGCGCGGCGAGATCGGCGGCTTCGGCGGTCACGTCGAGGCCGGGGAAGAGGCCGTCGGTCAGCTCGCGCATGGCGGCAAGAGCCTGCGTGCGCTCGGCCTCCGGCAGGCGCGAGAACAGCCGCGCGGCGGCCGGCACCGGCGCCGCCGGCTTGGCCATCACGGCCGTGATGCGCTGCATGCGGAAGCCGAAGCTCTCGTAAAGCCGCACGTGCTTCGGGCTCTGCGGATGCGTGACGAGGCCGGTGAACGCGAATTCGCCGCGCGCTGCCTGCTCGACGAGCGCCGGCATGAGCGTGCGCGCGAGCCCCTTGCTCCAGTGCTCGGGCGCCACCACGACCGGGCCGAGGATGGCGATGCTGCCCCAGCGGATCATGAGGCCCGCCGCGGCGAGCTTGCCGTCGAGATCGAGCGCCACCCCGGCCTCGGGCCAGAGCCGCCAGCGCGGGCCGATCACGTCGGCACCGACGCGGAACTTCGCCGGATCGGGGATGCCGAAGAACTTGCTGAACGCGGCGCGGTTGATGCGCGCGGCGGCCGGCAGATCCGCCGCGGCGAGCGGCCTGACGACGATGCCCATGTCAGTCCGCGTGCTCGTCGGCGAGGAGGTCGAGGCGGCGCAGGATTTCGCGGTCCGTGCCCAGGAAGAGGACGGCGCCGCCCGCCGCCGCCTCGTGCGAGATCCAGTGCCCGTGCGGCAGCGTGAACAGGTCGTTGCGCGTCCACGCGAGGCGCGCGTCGCCGATCCGCGAAGTGCCGCTGCCTTCGGCGACGAAGCACACGGCGTTGCTCGTCGAGCGATAGGCGCGCGTCGGCTTTCCGGCGGCAAGGCCGGCGAGGAACGAGTCGATCAGGTTCATCGCCGGGCCGCCGGTGGCGAGATTGGTGTAGCGGATGAGCTTCGCGCCGTCGGCCGCGGCCGGCGCCGCGGCCAGCGCGAGGCGCGCGGCCGCCCACGAATAGCGGAACATCGGCGAGTGCCCGAGGCCGGCCGGGCTGTCGGCGGGGACGAAGCCTGCGGCGGCGAAGGCGCTGTCGGCCGGCATTGGCGGCGGCGGCGTTTTCTGCTCGCGCTCGAAGCGCACCACGTCGAGCTGCCGGATCAGCGGCGCGTCGAGCACGTCGAGCCAGATCACGCGCTGGCCGCCCGGATTGGCGTGCTCGTGCCAGCACCAGGACGGCGTCAGCACCATGTCGCGCTCGTCCATCGGGCAGGTCTTGCCGTCCACCGTCGTCACGGCGCCGGACCCTTCGACGACGAAGCGCAGCGCGTTCATGGTATGGCGGTGCGAGGGCGCCGTTTCGCCGGGCATCAGCACCTGGTAGTTCGCCGAGAGATTGGTCGTCGTGGTGACGAAATCGTCGGCGCCGAAGACGTCCTGCTGGATCAGCGTCAGCACGCGGCGCTCGGTCGCCTGCATGTCCGCGGCCTCGGTCACCGCCCGCGCCAGCAGCGGCTCGAGCTCGGCCCAGCGCCAAAGCCGCGGCTTCTCCCCGCGCGGCGGATACACGTTGCGCTGCCACAGCGCCGAAACCGAGGCGCGCTTCAGGGCCGCCGCGTAGGTGTCGTCCTGACGTGAACCGTCCGCCATGTTCTGCGTGGCCCCGGGATGTGAACGACGGTCCGCAGGGGCGGGTCTCCGACCCGCCCTCTCGCCGCAAGGCGGGCTCCGGCTGCCGTGCCGGCGAGACGCGGGCGGGTCGGGGACCCGCCCCCACGACGATCGGGCCGACAGTATGGCGTCGCCAACGGGCTCACAAGCGCGCCCGCCGTATGCCCGCATCCCCCTTGATGCGGCCACGCGGGCGCCGCCATAAGAGGGCATGAGCGAGAAAGCACGCATCGGCGTCGACATCGGCGGCACCTTCACCGACGTCGTCCTGGAGCGCGGGGCGGCGCGGCATTCGATCAAGGTGCTGACGACGCCGGCCGAGCCGGAGCGCGCGGTGCTCGACGGCGTCGGCGCCGTGATCGCGGCCGCCGGGCTGGCGCCGTCCGACGTCGGGCTCGTCATCCACGGCACGACGCTGATCACCAACGCGCTGATCGAGCGCAAGGGCGCCCGGACAGCGCTGGTGACCACGGAGGGCTTCCGCGACGTGCTCGAAATGGGCACCGAAAGCCGCTTCGAGCAATACGACCTCGCGATCGAGAAGCCGGTGCCGCTGATTCCGCGCCGCCTGCGCTTCGCCGTTCCGGAGCGGCTCGGGGCCAAGGGCGACGTGCTGCTGGCGCTCGACGAGGCCGCGCTCGCACGCGCCGGCACGGCGCTGGCCGAAGCCGGCGTCGAGAGCGTCGCCGTCTGTTTCCTCCATGCCTACGCCAATCCCGCGCACGAGCAGCGCGCGCGCGAGGCGCTCGCGAAGGCCTTGCCGCGCGCCTCGTTCAGCATCTCGTCGGAAGTGGCGCCCGAGATCCGCGAATACGAGCGCTTCTCGACCACGGCGGCCAACGCCTACGTGCAGCCGATCGCCGAGCGCTATCTGCGCGATCTCGAGCGCAAGCTGGCGGCGGCGGGGTTCGCGTGTCCGCTGTTCCTCATGCTGTCGGGCGGCGGCATCACCGATCTCGAAACCGCGGTCCGCTTCCCGATCCGGCTCATCGAGTCCGGGCCGGCCGGCGGGGTGGCCCTGGCCGCGCACATCGCCCGCCAATGCGGCCTCGCCCGCGTGCTTTCGTTCGACATGGGCGGCACCACGGCGAAGATCGCCGTCGTCGACGACGCGGTGCCGCAGACCGCGCGCGCGTTCGAGTTCGGCCGCGTGTTCCGCTTCAAGAAGGGCAGCGGCCTGCCGCTCAAGGTGCCGAGCGTCGAACTGGTGGAGATCGGCGCCGGCGGCGGCTCGATCGCGTCGATCGATCATTTGGGCCGCCTCGCGGTGGGCCCGGAAAGTGCGGGTTCCGATCCCGGCCCCGCCTGCTATGGACGCGGCGGCACCGCGGCGGCGGTGACCGACGCCGATCTCGCGCTCGGGCGCATCCGGCCCGACGCATTCGCCGGCGGCCGCATCCGCCTCGACGAGGCGAGGGCGGAAGCGGCGCTGGCCGGCGGCGTCGGCAAGGCGCTGGCGATCGACGCGAAGGCGGCGGCCGCGGGCATCGCCGAAGTCGTCGACGAGGCGATGGCCAACGCGGCGCGCGAGCACGTGATCGAATGCGGCAAGTCGCTGCCGGGGCGCACGCTGATCGCGTTCGGCGGCGCCGCGCCGCTGCACGCCGCGCGCATCGCCGAGAAGCTCGAGATCGACCGCATCCTCATTCCCGCCGGCGCCGGCGTCGGCTCGGCGATCGGCTTCCTGCGCGCGCCGGTGGCCTACGAGGTCACGCGCAGCGTCTATGTCCGCCTGTCGCGCTTCGATGCGGCGGCGCTCAACCGCGCCTTTGCGGCGATGGCCGAGGAGGCGCACGCGATCGTGGCCCGCGCCGCGGGCGGCCGGCCGCGCACCGAGCGCCGCATCGCCTACATGCGCTATTTGGGGCAGGGGCACGAAATCGCGGTGCCGGTGCCGCTCGCCGCGCTCGCCCCGGCCAGTGCCGCGATCATCCGCGACGCCTACGACGACGCCTATCGCGCGCAATACGGCCGCCTGATGGACGGCGTCGACGTCGAATGCGTGGCCTGCGCGGTCGTCGTGGCGAGCGAAGCGGCCGCCGCGGCGCCGCCGTTCGCCGCGCGCGACGCGGGAGCGCCGGCGCCGGCGGCGCGGCGCATGCTGATCGACCCGCTCTCCGGCCGCGCGAGCGAGGTGCCGCTCTACCGTCGCGAGGCGCTGGCATCCGGCGCCGCGATCGCCGGCCCCGCGCTGATCGAAGAAGACGACACGACGACGGTCGTGGCGGCCGGCTTCCGCGCCGCGCTCGATTCCAACGGCTACATCGTCCTCGAACGCGAGCGGACGCCATGAGCATGCACGACGACATCCGCCGCCAGCTCATGTGGTCGCGGCTCATCGCCGTGGTCGAAGAACAGGCGCGCATGCTGATGCTGACGGCCTTCAGCGCCACCGTGCGCGAGGCCGGCGATCTCTCGGCCGGTGTGTTCGATCTCCGCGGCCGCATGGTGGCGCAGGCGATCACCGGCACGCCGGGCCACGTCAATTCGATGGCCGAGGCGGTGCCCCACTTCCTCGCCGAATTCCCGCTCGCGGAAATGCGGGACGGCGACCATTTCATCACCAACGATCCGTGGATCGCGTCGGGCCATCTGCACGACATCACCGTCGTCTCGCCGGTGTTCCGCGCCGGCCGGCCGATCGGCTTTTTCGCCTGCACCTGCCATCAGGTCGATATCGGCGGTATGGGGCAAGGGCCCGACGGCCGCTCGGTGTTCGAGGAGGGCCTCTACATCCCGCCGATGCACCTGGCGCGCGCCGGCGCGCCGAACGGCGACCTGCTGCGCATGATCCGGGCCAACGTCCGCCAGCCGCGCATGGTCGAGGGCGACGTGCTGTCCTACGTCACGACCAACGAGGCGGCCGGGCGGCGCCTCGTGAAGATGCTCGACGAGTTCGGCGAGGACGGACTCGAGACGCTCGCCGACTGGATCTTCGCGCGCTCGAAGAACGCGATGATCGCCGAGATCCGCAAATTGCCAGCCGGCACCTACGAGAACGAGTTCGTCCTCGACGGCTACGACCGGCCGGTGAAGCTCAGGGCCGCGCTGACGATCGGCGACGACGCGATCACGGTCGATTACGCCGGCAGCGATCCGGCGAGCCCGCACGGCATCAACGTCGTGCTCAATTACTGCAAGGCCTATTCCGCGTTCGGCGTGCGCTGCGTGGTGGGCCCGCGCATTCCGAACAACGCGGGCTCGCTCGCGCCGATCGTCGTCAGGGCGCCCGAGGGCTCGATCGTCAACGTGAAGCATCCGTGGCCGGTCTCGGCGCGGCACGTGATCGGCCAGTTCCTGCCCGACGTGATGCTCGGCTGCCTCGCGAAAGCGATTCCCGAGCGCATTCCGGCGGAGGGGGCAGCGTGCCTCTGGGGCGCGCAGCTGCGCGGCGGGCCGAGCGTCGCTGCCGGCGCGCCGACGCAGAGCAACCGTATCGGCGAGCCGTTCGAGGTGATGTTCTTCAACAGCGGCGGCAGCGGCGGGCGGCCGTTCGCCGACGGCATGAACGCCACCGCGTTCCCGTCGGGCGTGCGCGCGCTGCCGGCGGAAGTCGTCGAAACGGCGGCGCCGATCGTGATCTGGAAGAAGGAGCTGCGCGCCGATTCGGCGGGCGCCGGCCGCTATCGCGGCGGCCTCGGTCAGACGGTCGAGGTCGGCACGGTCGACGGCGCGCCGTTCGCGTTCTTCGCGATGTTCGACCGCGTGAAGTCGAAGCCGCGCGGTCGCCGCGGCGGCGCCGACGGCACGTCGGGCAAGGTCGAAACCGCCGCGGGCAAGTCGTTTCGCGCGATGGGCCTGCAGACCGTGCCCGCCGACGAGCGGCTGCGGCTTTCGCTTCCCGGCGGCGCCGGCTGGGGCGATCCGCTGGCGCGCCCGCCGGCCCGCGTCGCCGCCGACGTCTCCGACGGCCTCATCGCGCGCGAAGCCGCGGAGCGGGATTACGGCGTGGTGCTCGCCGCCGACGGCGCCGTGGACGAAGCCGCGACGGTCAATCTGCGCGCGCGGCGACGTCAGGCATGAACGCGTAGGGGCGCACGGTGCGCCCCTACGTCGTGGACCGCCCTACTTCATCAGCCGGTCGATCTCTTCCTTCGCCAGCACGGTGCCGGTCGGCGCGATCTTGCCTTCGGCGTTGACTTTCATCACCAGGAACGGGCCGGTGATGTCGCCCCACTGGTCGAACTGGATCGGGCCGAGCACGCCGGCGTAGCGGATCGGCTTCTTCGCCTTGGCCAGCGCGAGCGCCTTCTTGAGGCCTTCGAGGCCAGCGCCGACGACTTCGCCTTTCTCGTCCTGCACCTTGCGGACCGCGTCCTTGATCTCGTCGGGCTTCGCGCTGCCGGCGATCTGGATCGCGAGCGCGGCGATGACGGTGGCATCGTAGACGCGGTCCACCGCGAGCGCGGTCGAGGAGCCGGTGCCGTTCGCCGCATCGTATTCCTTCTGCCAGGCCTCGCGCGTGTCGCTCTTGAGGCCCGAGGAGCGCGTGCCCCACGCGTCGCCCAGGAACTTCACGCCGATGTCGGCGAAGAATTTGTCCGACAGCATGCCGTCGCTGAACAGGAACTTCTGCTTGCCGCCCTGGCTGATCCAGGTGCGCACGAACGTGGTGCCGTCGCCGGGCGTGCCGATCATGTAGAGGCCTTCGGGATCGCCCTGCAGCGCCTTCGCGACTTCGGGCGCGTAGGAGGCCTGGCCGGGATTGTAGGGGATCGCCTGGGTCGGCTTGCCGCCGAGCTTGGCGAAGGCCGCCTGGAATTCCTTGGCGAGGTTCACGCCGTAGTCGTTGTTGACGTAGACGATGACCGGTTTCTTGAAGACGTGGTCGTGGGCGGCCTTGGCGGCGGCCACGGCGCCGAGCGCGTCGGAGGGGAAGGTGCGGAAGAAGCGGCCTTCGGTCTTGCCTTCCTTGGCCAGCGTCGTGAACGTCGGCGAGGACGAGGCCGGCGTGATCTGCACGATCTTGCTCGGCACCGTCACCGAGGTGAGCATCGCGAGGCTCGCGGCGCTGGTGATCGAGCCGACCAGCACCGGCACGCGGCTGATGTCGACGAGCTGCTTGGCCTGATCGACGGCGACGGAGGCCTGGGTCTGGTCGTCGCGCAGCTCGCCCTTGAACGCGCAGCCGTTGACGCCGCCGGCGTCGTTGATCTGCTTGACGGCGAATTGCGCCGACTTCGCCATCTGCGCGCCGATCGAGGCCATCTGCCCGGTCTGCGAGATGATGATGCCGATCGTGATCGTGCAAGTCTGGGCCTGCACCGGCGCCGCGGCGAGCGCGAGCGCGCCGACCGAAACGGCGCCGAGCACGCGGCGGGTCAATGTGCGGTTCAACATGGTTCTCCCTCCTCCTGGGCTGTCTCGCCCGTCTTGCCTGAAGCGTAGCAACGGCACGTCGATTCTGCCAGTGCCCGCCGGCCTCACGACCGGCCGGTATTGAGATTGTATTTCATGATGCGGCCGTGGCGGCCGGTCTTGTCGCGTTCCAGTTCGTATGTGTCGCCGTCGGGTCCCCGGCGCTTGGCGGTGACGGCCGCGATCGCGGCGCGGTCGCCATCGTCGAGTCGCACGCGCGCCAGCTCGACGTGATCGGCGAGATGGCTGCGGTTGACGGCGCCGATGATGACCGAAGCCACCGCCGGCTTGTCGAGGATGTAGCGCATGGCGACGTTGGCGATGCTCGCCCGGTGCCTGTCGCCGACCCGCTTCAGCGTGCGCAGCAGCTCCTGAAACAGGTCCCAGCCGCCGAAATCGTCGATGATGAGCTTGTACTTGCGCAGGCTGCGGTTGGCGAAAGGCTCGCCGGGCTCGGGCACGCCGAGATAGCGCTCGGAGATGAATCCGCCGGCCACGACGCCGTAGCAGGTCAGCTTGATGCCGTGCCGGAGGCAGAGGTCGATGTGGCCGCTGCGCTCGGGGCGGTCGTCGACGATCGAATACTGGATCTGGTGCGAGACCAGCGGAATGCCCGCGTCGAGCATGGCCTTGATCTCGGTGGTGAGGAAATTGATGCCGCCCAGATATCGCGCCTTGCCGCGCTTCACGATGTCGGCATAGGCCTTGGCCGCGGCGACATAATCGCCGCGTTTCGTGTCCCACCACGCGAATTGCAGCATGTCGACGCGGTCGACGCCGAGGCGCGCGAGCGAGCGGTCGACCGTCTCTTCGAGCTGCCTCGCGGTGACGGCGGTCAGCGAATCGTAGTCCGGCACCGCCTTGTCGTTGATCTCGAGCCGCTTGGCGAGCGCCGGATACTTCTTGCGGAATTCGCCGATCATCGCTTCGACGCCGGTGTAGATGTCGCCGACGTCGAAGGTCGTGATGCCGGCCTCGGCGAAGGCGCGCATGTCTTCCACCGCGGCGGCGGGGTCGATGTCGCCGTGCCCGCCCGAAAGGTGCCAGCCGCCCTTCCAAATGCGCGAGACGTTGAGGCCCGGCGCGACGTCGATGCGCTCCACGGTCATCGCGCATTCCCTTTCGGCAGCGGAACCGCCGTGACCTCGCCATGGCGGAACGTGCGTGTGCCGGTGCGCGTGACGCGGAACCGCGCGCCGCAATTGGGATCGGGGCAGGCGATCATCTCGTCGGTGCTCATCCAGTCGTTGGGATGCGTCTCGCGCTGGCGCGCGGGAAGATGCGGCAGCAGCCCCGCCAGCGTGTAGATCGACCAGGTCTGGCCCGGCGGCAGGCGCATCAGCTCGCCCTCGAGCGTGAAATGGTCGCCGGGCTTGGCCTTGCAGTAGCACGGCTTGTCGCCGGCGATCCATTCGACCTTGAGATCGTACAGAGTGAACTCGTCGCTCATGCGCGGGCCTCGTCTTTCCAGATTGCCGAGAGAATCGCGAATACGCGCTCGATGTCGCGCTCGATCGCCCGCCGCACCTGGGCGGGGTCGCGCCGCTTCAGCGCGCGCAGGGCCTCGATGTGGTGCTTGGCGCCGCGGCCCTCGCGGCCGTCGAAGAATTCGGCGCTGCGCCGGATGTAGGGACCGAACTGCAGCCACAGGCTCTCGATGATCGGCAGCAGCACGGCCGAGCCCGAAAGGCGGTACAGCGCGAAGTGGAACTCGCGGTTCTGCGCGACGCTGGCCTCGACGCGCGCCTGGTCGTCGGCCTCGATCTCGGCGTCGAGGATGCGCGCGAGGCGCGCCGCGTCGGCCCCGGTCGCGCGCAGGGCGGCCAACTCGGCCGTGAGGCCCTCGATCGCGAGCCGCGCCTTGCGAAGATCGTCGAGCCGCGCCCGGTCCCATACCGGAACGTGCGCCGAGCGGTTGGGCGCGGCCTCGAGCGCGCGCTCGGCGACGAGCTGGCGGATCGCCTCGCGCACGGGCTGGTGGCTGGTGCCGAACGCTGCGGCGAGGTCGGCGATCTTGAGGGCCTGGCCGGGCTGGAAGCGCCCCTGCATCAGCAGCGTCCGCAACTCGGCGTGAACGCGCTCCTGCACGGTTCCGCGCGGCACGGGGGCCACGCCGATCGCCTCGGCCGACAGCGCTCCCATGGCAGGCGTTTCCTCCTCGCGGATTCGCGCGATCGCGTTGACTTCCATACCAGCACAAATATGATCTTTGATCAAATATCGAAATTGGGACGCCGCCCGGCATGGCCGCCTTCGCGCAAGCGCTGACCTTCTTCTGCACGCGCGACCTCGCGCGGTCCGAGCGCTTCTACGGCGGCACGCTCGGCCTTGCCGTCGCGATGCGCACGCCGACCGCGATCGTCTGGCGCGTGAACGAGCGGGCGTTCTTCGGCGTCACCGCCGGGCCGGGGCGGGAGCCCAGGCCCGGCGCCGCGCTGCTCGACCTCACGGTCGGCTCGGCGGCGGAAGTCCACGCCTGGCACCGGCGTATCGCCGCCGACGGCTGGACGACCGACGGCCCGCCGCGCCCGATGCCCGAGGGGATGACCGGCTTCTTCGCCACCGATCCCGACGGCTATCTCGTCGAGATCGTGCATTTCGACGATCCGGCGGCGCTCGCCCGCACCGTCGCATGACCGCCGGCGGCCGCATCGCGCGCTTGAACGCGGCTGCGATCCCGCTCAACCTCTGCTGACGGCGCGGCAGGAGGGCAAGGCGCGTGCTGGAACTTCGGGGAGTGACCAAACGCCTCGGCGCCACGCTCGCCGTCGACGGCGTCAGCTTCACGGTGAGGCCCGGCTCGATCACGGGCCTCATCGGCCCCAATGGCGCGGGCAAGACGACGCTGTTCAACACCGTGGCCGGCCATTACGCGCCCACGCGCGGCAGCATCCGGTTCGCCGGCGACGAGATCGCGGGCTGCGCGCCCTACGCGATCTTCCGCAAGGGCATCGTCCGCACGTTCCAGATCCCGCGCCCGTTTCCCGAGATGACGGTGCTCGAGAACCTCATGCTGGTCGCCGCGAACCAGCCCGGCGAACGCTTCTGGAACACGTGGATCCGCCCGGGCCGCGTCGCCGAGCACGAGAAGGCGAACCGCGCCCGCGCGATGGAGGCGCTCGAATTCCTGAACCTCACGCATCTCGCGGGCCAGCAGGCGCGCAGCCTGTCGGGCGGACAACTGAAGCTGCTCGAGCTCGGGCGCGCATTCATGGCCGATCCGAAGCTCGTGCTGCTCGACGAGCCGGCGGCCGGCGTCAACCCGACGCTGATGAACGCGATCGCCGAGCGCATCCGCGCGCTCAACGCGCGCGGCATGACGATCTTCCTCATCGAGCACAACATGCCGCTCGTCATGTCGCTGTGCGATCCGATCCTCGTGATGGCCAATGGCAGGCTGCTGCTCGAGGGCGATGCCGCGCGCGTGCGCGGCGACGCCCGCGTGATCGAGGCCTATCTCGGCGGCGACGCCGCCGCGGCGGGGGCGCCCCATGGCTGAGCCGGCGCTTGCCGTCCGCGCGCTGGAAGCCGGCTATGTGCGCGGCGTGCCGATCCTGCGCGGCGTCGGCTTCGACCTCGCGGCCGGCGAGATCCTCGCGATTCTCGGCCCCAACGGCGCCGGGAAATCGACGCTGGTGCGCACGATCGCGGGCCTCGTGCCGCGTTTCGCGGGCGAAATCCGCCTCGCCGGGGCGAGCCTCGCCGACCTGCCGCCGCATCGCGTCGTCGCGGCCGGCTTCGCCTACGTGCCGCAGGTGGCGAACGTCTTCGCCGAGCTCACCGTCGACGAGAACCTCGCGCTCGGCGGATACACGCTGAAGCGCGGGCGCGCCGAGCGCGCGGCGCGCGTGTTCGAGCTGTTCCCCGATCTCGTCGCGAAACGCCAGGCGAAGGCCGGGCGGCTGTCGGGCGGCCAGCGCCAGATGGTCGCGATCGGGCGCGCGTTGATGGTGGAGCCGCGCGTGCTGGCGCTCGACGAGCCTTCGGCCGGCCTGGCGCCGATCGTCGTCGAGCAGGTGTTCGCGATGATCCGCCGCGTCGCCCGGTCCGGGGTCGCGGTGCTCGTGGTCGAGCAGAACGTGCGCGCAGCGCTCGCCACGGCCGACCGCGCGCTCGTCCTCGCCGAGGGCGTCGAGCGGCTGTCGGGGGCGGCCGGCGACGTCGCGGCGAACGCGGCGATCGCCGAAATCTATCTCGGCGGCGCCCCCGCGGGCGCGTCGCCATGACGCTCGCGATCTGGCTCCAGTCGATCCTCGACGGCCTCGTGATCGGCGCGACGGTCAGCCTCGGCGCGATCGGGATCACGCTGACCTACGCGATCCTGCGCTTCGCGAACTTCGCGCACGGCGAATTCATCACCTGGGGCGGCTATTTCGCGCTCGCGGTGCTCGGCGCCGTCGCCGGCTCGCAGGACTTGAAGGCGCTGCTCGGCGGGCCGTTCGAGCCGTTCTCGTTCGGCTGGCCGCTGATCGTGGCGACGCTGGCCTCGATCCTCGCGGCGTCGGCGCTCGCGCTGATTCTCGACGCGATCTATTTCCGCCGCTTGCGCCGCGCGAAGATCGCGATCGCCTCGGTGATCGGGGCGTTCGGCGCGGCACTGGTGCTGCGCAATCTCGTCGTCCTCGGCTACGGCGCCGATCCCGAGTACTTCAGCCGCGAGATCCAGATCGCGATCCGCTTCGGCCCCGGCCTGCGCATCACGCCCGACCAGATCGCGCTGGTCTTCGTCACCGCGCTGCTCGTCGTCTCGCTCCACCTGTTCCTCACGCGCACGCAGATGGGCCGCGCGATGCGCGGCGTGCGCGAGAACCCCGATCTCGCCTCGGTCTCGGGTATCGACGTGGCCGCCGTGATCCGCGCCACCTGGGTGATCGGCGCCTCGCTCGCCGCCGTCGCCGGCGTGCTGATCGGGCTTACGATCCAGCTCCGCCCCTCGATCGGCTTCGACCTGCTGCTGCCGCTGTTCGCGGCGGCGGTGCTGGGCGGCATCGGCAGCATCTACGGCGCCGTTCTCGGCGGCCTCGTGATCGGCGTCAGCGAAAGCCTCGCGGTGATGCTCATCGGCCCCGAATATCGCGCTGCGATCTCGTTCGGCGTGCTGTTCCTGATCCTCCTCGTGCGCCCGCAGGGCATTCTCGGGGCGCGCGCGTGAAGAGCATGCGGGCATGATCGACGTCGCCGCCTATCTCGTCTTCTTCCTCTGCCTCGCGCTGATCTACGGCCTCGTCTGCCTCGGCCTCAACCTGCAATGGGGCTTCGCGGGCCTGTTCAACGTCGGCGTCGTGGGTTTCTTCATCGTCGGCGCCTACACGGTGGCGATCCTCGCCAGCCCCGCGGCGGCGGACCGCGTGGGTGGCTTCGGCTTGCCGATCCCGCTCGCTTTGCTCGCCGCCATGGCCGCGGCCGGCCTCGTTGCGTTCGTCGTCGGCATCCCGACCCTGCGGCTGCGCGAGGACTATCTCGCCATCGCCACCTTCGGCATCGCGGTGACGATCCAGCTCGTCGCGCTCAACTGGGAGACGCTCACCGGCGGCACGCATGGCCGCGTCTCGATTCCGCGGCCGCTGGCGAGCGTGTTCGTCGATCGCGTGAACGCGAACCTCTTCTTCCTCGCGGTCACGCTGGCCGTCGTCGGCACCGCCGATTGGGCGCTGGAACGCATGGTGCGATCGCCCTGGGGCCGCGTGCTGCGCGCGATCCGCGAGGACGAAACGGCGGCGGGCGCGCTCGGCAAGAACGCGTTCGCCTACCGCCTCCAGGCCTTCGTGATCGGCTCGGCGCTGATGGGCCTGGGCGGCGGGCTTTATGCCAGCTTCATCGGCTATGTCGGCGCCGACGACGCGCTGCCGACGCTCACCTTCCAGATCTGGGTGATGCTCATCGTCGGAGGCAGTGGCAACAACAAGGGGGCGCTCATCGGCGCCGTCTCGGTGTGGGGCCTCTGGAGCTTCTCGGGCTGGTTCATGGCCGCGGTTTTGCCGAGCGCGTTCGCGGTGCGCGCCGGCGCGCTGCAGGTGATCCTGATCGGCCTCGTGCTCGCCACGGTCTTGCTGCTGCGTCCCAAGGGCCTGGTCGGCGAGGAGGCGGTGGTCAGCCGCGGCGCGCGGGTGGAATAGCGGCCGGGCCTCAGCCCTGGCCCGTCCCCGCGAGCTGGTCGTCGGTGGCGCTCGGCGTCAGCGACGGGCGGCCGACGATCAGCGGATCGGCCACGCCGATGGTGTCGATGTCGCGGTTCTCGTAGGGCAGCCGGCCGAGCACGAAGCGCATCGCGTTGAGCCGCGCACGCTTCTTGCAGTCGCTCTTGATCACGGTCCAGGGCGCGTCCGACGTGTCGGTGTTGAGGAACATCGCCTCTTTCGCGCGCGTGTAGTCGTCCCAGAGATCGAGCGACTTGAGGTCGATGGGGCTCAGCTTCCACTGCTTGAGCGGGTGGAGGTTGCGCTCCTTGAAGCGGCGGCGCTGCTCCGCGCGGCTCACCGAGAACCAGAACTTGAACAGGTGGATGCCGCTGCGCACGAGCTGGCGCTCGAACTCCGGCGTCTGGCGGAGGAATTCCTCGTATTCGGCCGGCGTGCAGAAGCCCATGACCCGCTCGACGCCGGCGCGATTGTACCAGGAGCGGTCGAACAGCACGATCTCGCCCCGCGTCGGCAGATGCTCGACGTAGCGCTGGAAATACCACTGGCCGCGCTCGAGCTCGCTCGGCTTCTCGAGCGCCACGACGCGGGCACCGCGCGGGTTCATGTGCTCCATGAACCGCTTGATCGTTCCGCCCTTGCCCGCCGCGTCGCGGCCCTCGAACAGGATCACGATGCGCGCGCCGGTGGCCTTCACCCACGCCTGCAGCTTCAGCAGCTCCACCTGCAGGCGGTATTTCTGCTTCTCGTAGGATTTGCGCGACAGCAGGTTCCGGTAGGGATAGGCGCCGGTGCGCCACCCCGGCGAGAGTTCCGTGTCGGGGTCCGGGCGCGGCGTGCCGTCGGGGAGCGGCGGCCGCTCTTTCAGCAGCTTGCGCAGCTGCCGGCGGTCGTCGGGCGAGGCGCCTTCCATCAGCGCCTGGAGACCGGCGATCAGCCCTTCGGGCGGGGCCGTGCGGACGTGGTCGTCGAGCAACTGCCGCAGCGTCACCGCCTGCACGGTCCGTGCCCGGGTGATCCGGCGTGCGATCGCCTCGCTCTCGATGCCGCGTGCGTCGAGCCGCGCGGCCGTGTCGCCCGCGCCGACCGGTCGCGCATGCCCGCGACCAGTGCCGTTGCCCGCTTTGGGGGCGCCGTCATTTGCCGCCGAATCTCCGCGTTTCGCCATGGGTCCGTATCTCTTCGTTCTCTCAACACTACACTATCGGCCCATTGCGGCCGTCGTGCCTTGATTTAAGTCAAGGCATTGCGATCCCTTGGGCGGGCTGGCGGCACGCCCCGGCCGCGCGCGATCAGGGCACATTGCCCCGCCGCAGCCGCTTGTCAGGAGCGAAACTCGGCGATGTCGGGCTTGCTGCCCCAGACGCAGAACGAGGCGGCTTCCATCGGGAACTGGCGCGGGCGGTGCGTGGCGTCGTCCTCGATGATCGTGCGGTCGGCGTTCGAATATTCGAACACCATGCCCTGATGGCCCTCGAAATAGAGGAAGTATCCGCCGGAGGTCGCGTGGCGGCCGGGCCCGAACACGACCTTCACCTGCCGCTCCTGCAAGAAGTACCAGGAGCGCATGATGTCGTCGACGTCGTGCACCTGGTGATTGATGTGCTGCACGCCCGGCGCCTTGGCCGGGAACAGCGCGAGCTGGTGATGCACGTTGGTCATGCGCAGCAGCGGCGCCGCGCCGATCCAGTCGCTGACCCGGATGTTGAACAGCGTGGTCCAGAAGCGCTCGTCGCGCTTCGCGTCGGCCGTATTGAGGCCGATATGGCCGAAACCCTTGATGCCGGCGTCGCGGGTCGGGAAATAGCGCCGGTTCGCGTCGTGCGGGCGCACGACGAGCTCGATGCGGTTGCCGGTGGGATCGGCGAACCAGCAGAAATCCTCGACCGCGCGATCGGCGCATTCCTCGCGCGAGCCGCGTTTCACGGTCCGGCCGGCGGCGGCCAGTTCGCGCATCGCGCCGTCGAGCCCGTTCCAGTCCTTGAGCTCGATGCCGACGGCCTGATCGCTCGCCTCGCCGCGGAAATAGCAGAGCGAGTGGTCGCGGTAGTTGCTGCGGAGGTAGAGGCGGTCGGGCGAGCGCCGGATCGGCTGCAGGCCCACGATCTCGGTCCCGAACCGCTCGGCGGCGGCGAGGTCGCGCGTGCCGAGCCGCACATAGCAAAGGTCGCGCAGTTCGATCATCGGGAAGCTCCGTCGGAAACCAGTCTGCCCGACGATAGCACGCCGCGCCGCCGGGGCCACCGGTGCCTGCGCCATGCCCCGGCGGCGTTTTCGCACTTCCGTCCGCGCCGCCGAGCGCCGAGACTGCGCCGATGCGGCTCTACGACCTCGATCATTCGCCGTTCGCGGCGCGCGTGCGCATGGCGCTCTATGCGAAGCGGCTGACGGCGGCGGTGGCGCCGCCGCCCGGCGGCGCGCGCTCGGCCGCCTATCGCGCGATCAATCCGCTCGGCCTCGTGCCGGCGCTGATGCTCGACGACGGCACCGTGATCCCGGAATCGGAGATCATCGTCGAGTATATCGAAGATCGCTTCCCGGACCCGCCGCTGCGCCCGGCCGCGCCGGAAGAGCGGGCGCGGGCGCGCCTGCTCGCGCGGTTCGCCGACGAGTATCTGGCGCCGCCGCTCAAGGACCTGTTCGAAGCCGCGAAGGCCGGCGCCGGCGCGCAGGCGGCGCCGCGCGCGGCGGTGGAGCGCGCGCTCGGCCATATCGCGCGGACCCTCGGCGGCGGCACGCACGCGGCCGCATATGCGGTCGGCGGCCGGCTCACCACGGCCGATTGCGCGCTCGTGCCGCTGTTGTTCTTCGCGGCGCGGGCGGCGCGCATGCACGCGGCGTTGTTCGCCGGCGGCGATCCGTTCGCGCCGCATCCGCGCCTCGCCGCCTATTGGCAGAGCATCGCGCGCGACCCCGTCGCAGCGCGCGTTATCGCCGAATTGGAGGCCGCGCAGGTCCGCCGCGCCGCGGCCCGAGCGCGCGGCGAGCCGGAGGACTAGGCGCGTTCGCCGCGTGCCGCGCTACGGCGCGGCGGCCGCCGCGTCGACGGGGTCGAGGTGGCGGAGCTGCGGCGCCACCTCTTCCATGAAGCGGCGCATCGAGCGGTCGCGGTGCGCGCGTGTCGCCCAGTCCTTGCCGGTGGTGATCAGGAACGTTCCGAAGCCGCCGCAGCCGTCGTAGAAGCGCTTGATCTCGGCGGCGACATCGTCGGGCGGGCCGAGCAAATAGAATCCCGATTCGGCCAGCGCGTCGATGGCGTTCGCGTCGTTCGGCACGTCGAGGCCGTAGCGCTGCTTCAACATGCGGAGGAAGCCGCGCTGGGCCTGCACGCTCACCTCGTAGGCGACCGCCGCGCGCATCTCCTCGATCGCCTGCCGGCGCGTGTCGGCGACGTAGACGATGCGGGAGCCGACGATCGCGCGGCGCGGCGATGCACGCCCGGCGGCGCGCGCCGCCGCCGCATATTTTTCCGCCTTCTCGCGGATATGCGGCACCGGCTCGAGGAACGCGGTCAGCAGCGTCCAGCCATTGCGGGCGGCGCGCGCGAGCATGGCTTCGGAATCGGTCGCCGTGGCCATCGGCAGCGGCGCCGGCGCCGGCTTGGGCAGGGCCACCACGCCCTTCGCGCGCCAATGCTTGCCGTTCCAATCGAACGGCGCATCCTCGGTCCAGCATTTCAGGATGAAATCGAGCGATTCGGCGAGGCGCTCGTGGCGGTTCTCGAACGACAGCCCG
>JAEULD010000269.1 GCA_016792765.1 Candidatus Odyssella sp. | reverse complement strand
AGCAGCAGCACGTGATGCCGGTGCCAGGCCGCGCGCAGCGCCGCCGCGGTTTCGTCCGGCAGCGGGTCGCGAAGATCGAGGCCCCGCACTTCGGCGCCGACCGCCCCCTCGAACGGCGCGAGCTCGAAACTCATTGCGCGACCTCCGATTCGATGCTCTCTGCTCGCCAAAGACTTACCATGGACGAGCCATGAGTAAAGACGAGGAATTCGACTACATCGTGGTGGGCGCGGGGTCGGCCGGGTGCGTCATCGCCGCGAGGCTCGCCGAAAAAGCGGACGTGCGGGTCCTCCTCCTCGAGGCGGGCGGCTGGGACTGGGACCCGATGCTGAGCGTCCCGCTCGGCGTCGGCCGCATCTGGGGCTACGAGCGCTACAACTGGAACTACTTCACCGAGCCGGAGCCGCACGCCGGCAACAAGCGTGTCGAGATCGCGCGCGGCAAGGTGATCGGCGGCTCGTCTTCGATCAACGCGATGGGTTACGTTCGCGGCCATGCCGGCGACTACGACCGCTGGGCCGGCTACGGACTGCCGGACTGGTCGTTCAAAAGCCTGCTGCCCTATTTCAAGCGCGCCGAGACCTGGGAGGACGGCGAGACGGAGCTCCGCGGGGGCTCGGGCCCGCTCTATGTGCGCCGCACCAAGACGATCGATCCGCTGCACGAGGCCTACATCGCGGCGGGTGTCGAGGCCGGCTTCGGCTTCACCGACGACTATAACGGGCCGCAGAACGAGGGCTTCGCCTGGTGCCAGTGGACGATCCGCAAGGGGCGTCGTGCGAGCACGTCGGCGGCCTATCTGCGCCCGGCCCTGCGGCGGCGGAATCTCGCCGTGCGGACGCGGGCGCACACGACTCGCGTCCTCCTCGAAAAGCGGCGCGCCGTGGGCGTCGAGTATGTGCGGCGCGGCCAGCGCCTGGCGGCGCGCGCGGCGCGCGAGGTGGTTCTCTGCGGCGGCACGATCAACTCGCCGCAGCTCCTGATGCTGTCCGGCATCGGCGCGCCGGAGCATCTCGCCGAATTCGGAATCCGCACCGAGGTTCCGCTGCGCGGCGTCGGATGCAACCTCCAGGACCACTTGGCGACGGCACTCACCCATCGCCGCAGGGATTCGGGACCGTTCGTATCGTTCACGCGCCTCGATCGCCTCGCGGTCGGCATGGCGCGCGCCTGGATGTTCGGCACCGGGCCCGCGACCGACGTGCCGAGCGGCTTCATGGCCTTCCTGCGCAGCCCCGGCGCGAATTCGCTGCCCGACATCCAGTTCCTGTTCCGCTCGGCGCCGAGCGCGGCCAAGCCCTGGGTTCCCGGTTTGCAGCGGCCGTGGCCCGACGGCTTCACCTGCCGGCCGATCCTGCTCCATCCGGAAAGCCGCGGCACGATCCGCCTCGCCTCCGCCGATCCCCTGAAAGCGCCGGCCATCCGGCAGAATTTCCTTGCGACCGACAAGGACCTGCGCACATTGCGCGCCGGCCTCCGCATGAACCGCGAGGTGGCCGCGCAACGCACGCTCGACGCCGTTCGCGGCGAGGAAGTGGCGCCCGGGAAGCAGGTGAAAACCGATGCGGAGATCGACGCCTATATCCGCAACGGACCCGCGACCGCCCATCACCCCGCCGGCACGTGCCGCATGGGCCGCGCCGAAGACCCCGACAGCGTCGTCGACGAGACTCTGCGCGTGATCGGCGTCGAGGGGCTGCGCGTCGCGGATGCCTCGGTCATGCCCGATCTCGTGGGCGGAAACATCAACGCCGCCGTCATCGCGATCGCCGAGAAGGCCAGCGACCTGCTGGCCGGCCGCGCGTAGCGCGGCGCGACGCGGCCGAGCGCGGCCAACGGGGCGGCGATCATGGGTTGCCGGCTTGCACGCGGCGCGCCAATGATTGCCCTCTCGCCCAACGAGTTTCCGCGAGGGTAGGACCATGGCACGCGATTTCGAGGACCATTGCTGGCGAGACGTCATCGCCCCCGAGGCGCTCGCGATCTACCGCGCCTACGTGCGCGAGACTTTCGTGGGCGAAAGGCCGGCGCTCATCGCCATCGACCTCTATAACCTCGCCTACGACGGCGGTCCGAAACCCATCCGCGAGCTGGTCGACGCGTATCCGAGCACCTGCGGCGAGTTCGCGTGGGCTGCGATCGCTCCCACCGTGCGCCTGTTCTCGGCCGCCCGCGCGGCCGGAATACCGATCATCTACTCCACCTTCGACCGCTCCGGCGGCTCGCGCGTCGGCGCGACGAATCGCCAGATCAACCGCTTCGACGACCGGTCCTTCGAGATCCGCGAGGAGTTCACGCCGCGGCCGCACGACATCGTCGTGCCCAAGCAGCGCGCGAGCCTCTTCTACGGCACGCCGATTCTCGCCCACCTCGTCAAGCTCGGCGTGCGCAGCCTGATTTTCTGCGGGGAATCGACGTCAGGGTGCGTGCGGGCCTCGGTCGTCGACGCCTATTCCTCGGGCTATCACAGCGTCGTCGTCGAAGAATGCACCTTCGACCGCCATCTGCTGTCCCACAAGGTCAATCTCTTCGACATGCATCACAAATATGCCGATGTCATGCATGTCGACGAGGTGGTGGCGCATCTCGACGGGCTGGCGGATTCGCGCAAGCCTGGCTGACGAAAGCGAACCGGAGCCGGCCGCGCGAGACCGGCCGCGGGAGGAAGTTCGGGGCGGCGGGCCCACCCGGCCTGCCGCCCCTTCGTTCGGGTCAGATGCGCATGTTGGGCGGGCACTGCTGCCAGTGCGAATCGGGACGTTCCATGATCTTCTCGCCCCCCCGGATGACCGGCTTGCCGTCGGCGCCCCGGACCACCGTCAGGCGCCAATAAGGTTGGACGAGCATTCCGTTCACGTTGAACTTCAGCGTGCCGCGCGGCGATTCGATCGTTCCCTTGCGGATGGCTCGCGCCACCGCAGCCATGTCGTTGAGCTTGCCTCCCGTCTCGCGGACCCCTCGGTCGATGGCGGCCGCCGAGTCGTAAGACTGCACCGCGATGTAGGACGGATCGATTCCGAACTTCGCCTTGTATGCTTTCACGAAGTCCTTGTTCTTCGGGACATCCAGATCGGGGTTCCAGTGCCCGGTATGCGTCGAGCCGATGGCGGCGTCGCCGATCGCCGCGAGACTGAGTTCGTCGACGGTGTTCTGCGAGATCAGCTTGACCTCTTTCGCGAGGCCCGAAGCCGCCCATTGCTTGACGAAGGCGATGCCCATCGCGCCGGGCGCGAAGATGTAGAGACCTTCAGGCTTTGCCGCACGGATTTTCGAGATGTCGGCCTGGAAGTCCGCCTCGCCGAACTTGAAGAGAATCGTCTCGACGATCTTGCCCTTGTAGGTCCGCGTGAAGCCGGAGATGTAGTCCTTGCCGCCTTGATAGTTCGGCGCCATGACGACGACCGTCTTGATGCCGTCCTTGTTCGCCATGTCTCCGGTGGCTTCCGCCCCCAGATCCGCGACGAACGATGTGGAGACGAAGAGAGGATTGCACATCTCGCCGGCGAAGGCGGTGGTGCCCGCCGTCGAAGTGAGCAGCATCGACTTGACGTCGAAGACGGGGACCCGGATGGCCAGCAGGACGTTCGTCCAGATGATGCCGGTGACGATCTGGGTCTTTTCCTGCTTGAGGAACTTCTCCACCTCTTTCAGTGCGATGTCGACCTTGCCCGACTGATCATCGCCCCAGAAGACGCGCATCGGCACGCCGCCCAGCTTGTCGCCGTCCTTTGTCCAGCCGAGATGTTCGAGGCCGAGCTTCCAGCCATTCTCGAGATCGCGGCCGATCGAGGCTGCCCAGCCCGTCTTGGAGTTGAGAAAGCCGATTCGAAGCTCTTGCGCATGTCCGCTCGGCGCCGCGGCCGAGAGTGCCAGCGCGATTGCGGCTGGCAGAAGTGTTCGACTCATTGACGTACCTCCCTGGTTGGCGCCCATGCCGAGCGCGTAGTGCCCGTTTTTGCGTCGTGACGGACGGGCGAAGCCTGAAGACTCTCGAACGAGGTGGGCATCGGCTATCCCGCCGGCCTGTCGTGCGTGTCCGGACGCACGATCTCCACCAATTTGGTTTTCGCCATTTCGCGCGGAAGCGAATCGGGCCGGAGCCACTCGATTGTCGGGCTCACCCGGAGCTCGTCCCGGCATCGGCGCAGGAATTCCGCTTCGAGTGCATCCAGATCGGTGCGCGAAATGGCTGCCGCGTGCTCGATCCGGAGCCGCAGCGGCGGCACCACCAGCGGCCCGGGCGCCGGGAGCGCGATCCGGAAATGTCCGGTGAGCCGCGGCCGGAAGCCGATGACGAGGCTCTGAAGGGCCTGCGGATAGACGTTCACGCCCTTCACGATGAGCATGTCGTCGGCACGCCCGACGATCTTCAGAATTCGGCCCGGCGTCGGGCAGTCCGGCGGAGGATCGAACACCTGCAGCAGATCGCCCAACGCATAGCGCATGAACGGCGTCCCCTCCCAGTCCAGGAAGGTGAACACCATTTCGCCGATGGCGCCGTGCTCCATCGCGACGGGCGCGCGCGTGCGAGGATCGACCAGCTCCAGCAGGCAGTGGTCCTCGGAGCAGAACTGCATGCCGGAATACCGCTCCGGCGGCTCGTCGAGCGAGATGGCGTGGAACGCGTGCCCGCCGCCCGTGTGATCGAAGACCTTGGCCCGGAAACCTTCCGCCAGCGCCTTGCGGATTTCGGGAATTCCGCCGCCGGGCTCGCCGACGCAGAAAAACCACTTGAAGCCGAGCGCATGCGCCGGCTTCCCGGTCAGCTGCTGGCATTGTTCGATCAAATAGAGCCCGAACGACGGCGTGGCGAGGATGGCCTCCGGTCGCGTCAGCTCGGCGTACTGCAGCACGCGCTTGGTGCCGCCCTCGATCCCGACCGGCACCACGCAGGCGCCCATATGCTGAATGCCGTCCGACAGCGAGAGGCCGCCGGTGAACATGCTCAGCGACACGGCCTGAAGCATGGTATGGCCCGGGCGTATGCCGGCGCGCCAGTATTTGCGCGCATGCATCTCGTTGAGCGTCGCCACGTCCTTCGCCGTGTGCGTATAGAGGGTCGGAACCCCCGTCGTGCCCGAGGTCGACGCGATGCGGACGATGCGTTCGCGCGGCGCGCAGGCCAGCAGCGCATAGGGATCGCCGAATCGCTCCAGCGATTCCGCCTGCGCGGCCCGGTGCTCTTCCTTGTCCATCAGCGGAAGCCGCGCGAAATCCGCGAAGGACTTCACGTCTCCCGGCTCCATTCCGGCCGCCTCGAACTTGGCGCGGTAGAACGGCGAATGCGCGTGGTTGTAGGCGACCTGTCGCTTGAGCCGTTCGAGCTGGAGCGCCGCCAGCGCATCGCGCGACATGCGCTCGACCGCCGGATTCCAGAGGGGACGGGCTGGATCAACCGTCATCGCCGAACGGCTCGCAGATTTCGAACAGGACTCCGGTGGCCGGATCGGGCTCGAAGAACGCCACTCGGCCGTGTGCTCCGTCTCTGGGAAAGCCCTGCATCGGCGCGAGGCCGCGCTGCGCCAGCG
>JAEULD010000228.1 GCA_016792765.1 Candidatus Odyssella sp. | reverse complement strand
TGGGCGCGGGTTTCAACCGGGTCGATATCGGGCCGCCGCTGCGGTTCGGCGAACTCGGCAGCGGGATCGGCGCGCGCGCGGGCCGGGCCAGGGCGATCGGCGTGCTCGCGGCGTTCGGCGCGATCGCGGCCGCGAGCGTGGCGGCTCTCGTCGTGCCGCGGCGCGCGCTACCTGCTGGTGGCGGCTGCCGGCGGCGCGGTGGGCGCGGCCTCGGCCCAAGCGGCGCGACTGACCCTGCCGCGCGCCGCCGCTCCGGCATGGCCGCGCGACGCCGCGCTGCTGTGCGTGAAGCTGAAGTCGCCGGACGACCTGCCGCGGGCGTTCGAAATCCTGGAGATGGAGGGCGCGTGCCAGGCCCACGTCGATTGGGCGCAGGCCGCTTGACCGGGCTCGATGCGCGCCGGTCGCGCCTGTTTGTGCTTTCGCACATAAATGCGAAGTACGGGCGGGGTCGCGCCAGCGCCGCCAACCGCGCATTCGCTCAACCTGATCCTGGATAACTGGCGGCTCCGGCCGGCGGGCGCCGGCGGAAGCCGCAAGCGATTTTACTTGCATAGTCACATAATCGCGGGCAAGAAGGCGCCGTCGTAGACGCAAGGCGGGATCCGTCGTTGGGCCGTGCGCAGAAATCGTTGGCGGCGCCGCGCGCGAGCGCGGCCCGCGGCCGGGGCAATGGCCCCGTGCCGGCGCATGCCGGGCCGGCCGCCGGCGCCGTGCCGTTCGCGCTCGATCGCCACGTTTTCTATTGGATCACGCGCGTCATCGGCGCGCGCGACCGCCAGCTCGCCGGCAAGCTGCGGCCGCACGGCCTCCGCGTCCCCGAATGGCGCGTGCTGGCCTTTCTTTTCAGCCTGCCCCACAGCGCGATGGGCGACGTGGCCGACGCCGCGGCGCTCGATCATACGACGCTGAGCCGGACCGTCGACCGGCTGGCGGCGTCGGGGCTGCTGGCGCGGCTGCCCGATCCCGCCGACCTGCGCGTCACGCGCCTCGCGCTCACCGAGAAGGGCCGGGCGCGCTTCGAGGCCGTGTGGCCCGTGGTCGACGAGCTGAGCCGCTCCGCCTTGGCCCTGCTGCCCGCGGGCGCGCCGGATCTGCTGTGCGCCGCGCTGCGGATGATGCGCGAAGGCCTCGATCGCAGTCTGGAATCCGGCGCCGCGCAAGACGGCCGCCCGGCCGCGGCCCGCCGCGGCGCAAGACGAATTCGCTAGTTCAACCGGAGGAGGACCGATGAGTACCGTAACGATCGGCAGCAAGGCGGATATCAACGCCATGGTGGAGCCCGACCGGGTCCACAAGCGCTGCTACACCGATCAGGCGATCTTCGACGCCGAGATCGAGCGCATCTTCGAGCGCACCTGGATCTATGTCGGCCACGAAAGCCAGGTGAAGAACGTCGGCGACTATTACACCACGCTGATCGGCCGCCAGCCGGTGATCATGGTCCGCGCCAAGGACGGCAAGGTCAACGTCGTCTACAACCGCTGCCCGCATCGCGGCGCGATGCTGTGCGCCGACCATTCGGGCAATACCGGCACGACCTTCAAGTGCCCCTATCACGCGTGGCGCTTCAATCTCGACGGCACGCTGCTGAAAATCCCGGTGATCGAGGGCTATCAGGGCACCCGCTTCGACACCAGCGATCCGCAGTTCCACATGAAGAAGGTGGCCCGGGTCGATTCCTACCGCGGCTTCGTGTTCGCCAGCCTCGTGCCGGACGTGCCCGATCTCGTCACTTTCCTCGGCGGCGCGAAGATCGCGTTCGACGACATGTGCAACCGCGCGCCGGACGGCGAGGTGGAGGTGGTGCCGAACTGCTTCCGCGTCATCCAGAAGTCGAACTGGAAGATCTTCCTCGAGAACCAGCTCGACGCCGTGCATCCCTCGATCACCCACGAGGCCGCCGGCCGCGCCGCGTTCGAGGTCGAGAAGGACATCGAGAAGCGCACGGGCAAGAAGGCGCATCTCCAGTATCACATGCTGTCCGCCTTCACGATGCCGTTCCACAAGTTCGACGCGATGGACAATGTCGGCCATGCGAACGGGCATCTCGTGTTCCGCGGCTACATGGATCTGCGCCGCGCCGATCCGGAGATGGTCGAGTATCTCAAGATCATGCACGCCAAGCACGGCGAGAAGCGGACCGAGGAGATCCTCTCGGTCGACATCCACCACGTCATCGGCTACCCGTGCCTCTCGGTCCAGCCGCCGCTGCAGCAGCTGCGCGCCATCCGGCCGATCGGCCCGGACCGCACGCTGAGCGAGATCTGGCACTTCCGGCTCAAGGGCGCGCCGGAGGGGATGTATCGGCGCGCGCTGGCCTACTACCAGCTCGTCAATTCGCCCTCGACGACGATCAACGCCGACGACCTCGAGAACTGGTGGCGCTGCCAGCAGGGCCTGTTCTCCAGCGGCGGCGACTGGGTCTCGTTCCACCGCAACGCGGGCCAGGACAGGGTCCAGGCCAACGGCACGATCGTGTCGGTGACGGGCATGAGCGAACTGCCGATGCGCCACATGATGGGCGCATGGAAAGACTACATGGTGAAAGGAGCGGCGCAATGAGCGGCGTGCGAGCGAGCGAAAAATCGGGAAGCGCGACCCAGTTCGCCGAGGAGTTCGACGGCGCGCCGGCCAAGCCGTCCGGCAAGCCGCTGCCGCCGATGGCCCAGGTCTCGGGCGACCTGCAGCGCGAGGTGGAGCGCTTCCTCTACCGCCAGGCCGAGATCCTCGACGACCGGCGCTGGGACGACTACGTCGCCCTGTTCACGGAGAGCGGCCACTACTGGATGCCGGTCACCGAGACCCAGACCACGGGCGACGGCGTGCCGAGCATCTTCTACGAGGACGTCGATCTGATGCGGCTGCGCGCCAAGCGCGTGATGCATCCGCGCGCGTGGTCGCAGAAGCCGGGCCACCGGACCAGCCACGTCGTCTCGAACGTCATCGTCGAGTCGGTCGATGCGGCGGGCAATCTCGTCGTGCGTTCGAAGTTCTACATGTCGGAGTTCCGGCGCGACGCCGTCCGCCATTTCGCGGGCAAGTATCGCCACGAGCTCAAGAAGACCGCCGGCGGCTACAGGATCGAGCTGCAGCGCGTCGATCTCGTCAACGGCGACGGCACCTGGGACTACGTGATCCAGACCTGGGTGTGACGATGCGGCCGGCCGCCTCTCCCGCGTCGCGGGGGCGGCGGCCGGCGCCGTTTTCGGTCAGGCCGCCAGCAGCGCCTTGACCTTCGGCCACGAATCGGCGCCCTTGTTGCGCATGTCGTCGTCGTAGTCGCCGCCGCCGCGCACCGGAAAGGCGTCGATCGCCTCGGCCCAGGACGGCCGGGCCCGGATTCGCGCATACCAGTCGGCGACGCGCGGGCGGTGCTCCCACATGCGTGCCAGGCCGAGCTTCTCGAGACGCAATACGTAGGGGACGATCGCGCATTCGGCGATGCTGAAGCCGTCGCCGGCGAGCCATCGGCTGGCAGACAAGGTCTTCTCCATGTCGCCGAGCACCTTGTCGTGCAGCTTCAGGGCATCGGCGACGAACGCGGCGTCGAGGCCTTTCTCGAGCAGTTGCTGCTGGCGCCACGCGCGCGCGCGGTCGGGAAGCTTCGCGAGCCGATCCCTCAGCACTTCGGGCGGATTGGCGGCCTTCATCTGCGGCCCGAACGCGATCGCGTAGCTGACCGTGCCGCAAGCCGCGTGCAGCGCCGCGTCCGGAATCTGCGCCCAGACCCGCATCCGCGCGCGCGCCAGCGGCGCGGCCGGGCGCAGCGGAACCTCGGGAAACGCGTCGTCGAGATACTCCATGATCACGGTGGACTCGATCACCGGATTGCCGTCGTGGACCAGCGCCGGCACCACGCCCTTCGGGTTGATCTTGAGATACTCGGGCGTCACCTGCTCGGCCTTGATCAGCTCGACGTGCCGGCGCTCGTGATGGAGCTTTTTCTCCGCGAGCGCGATGCGCACCTTCTGCGCGCATACCGAGATGTTGTGGTGATAGAGCACGAGCATGGCTTCCTCCCGCCGTCCCGAAAGGGTGGCGCATCATAGCGGCCGGCGGGCGCCGTGCTAGACTTCGGCTCGCGGCGTTTCTTCACCCCGAGGGAGGACGGCATGGATTTCGACCGGACACGGCTCACGCGGCGCGGCTTCGCATTGGGCGCGGCGGCGATCGGCCTGGCTCCGCTCGGCGCCCGCGCCGAGCAGGCGAAGCCCGGCAAGGTCTTTCTCGACTACACGCAGAAGGAGCTCGACGACGCCTACGACCAGAGCGTCTGGGCGAAGAACGCGCAAGAGGTCATCAAGCGCTACGGAACGGCCAGCGAAGCGGTTCGCGCGCGGTACAAGTTCGAGACGAAAGCCTATGGCGGCGGCGAGGACGAGAAGCTCGACATCTTCGCGCCGGTCAAAGGCGCGCCGGCGGGCGGTGCGCCGATCCACATGTTCATCCATGGCGGCGCGTGGCGCGGCGGGCGCAAGGAGATGTATTCGTTCCCGGCGCCCACCTTCGTCGAGAGCGGCGCCTTCTTCGTCGCGATCGGCTTCTCGAGCATTCCCAAGGTGCGGCTGCCCGACATGGCGCACCAGGTCCGGAGCGCGATCGCGTGGACCTACAAGAACGCGAAATCGTTCGGCGGCGACCCCGAGCGCCTGTTCGTTTCGGGCCACAGCTCGGGCGGCCACCTCTGCGGCGTGGCGCTGGTGACCGATTGGAGCCGCTACGGCGTGCCCGCCAACGCGGTGAAGGGCGGTCTCGCGGTCAGCGGCATGTACGAGCTCGACCCGGTGATGCTCAGCGCGCGCAGCTCCTATGTGAAGATCAGCGACGAGGAGAAGGCCGCGCTTTCGGCGCTGCGCCATCTCGACCGCGTTGCCTGCCCGGCGGCGTTCGCCTATGGCGACGGCGAATCGCCCGAATTCAAGCGCCAGTCGCGCGACATGGCGGCGGCGCTGAAAGCCAAGGGCAAGCCGAGCGAGCTGGTCGAGGTGAAGGGCGTCAACCACTTCGAGATCATCGAGACGCTCGGCCGGCCCGACGGCGCGCTCGGGCAGGTCGCGCTGCGGCAGATGGGGCGCGCGGCGTAGGCGGCGCGGCTAGCGCGCCGCCTCGACGAAGAAGCTCTCGCGCTCGCGGTTGTCGAGCTCGACGATCTCGGGAAAGCGCGAGCGGGTTTCGCGAAAGCCGCAACGCGCGATCGAAGCGTAGCCGGCCTTGGCGAGCGCCTCGGCGGCGAGGTCGTAGGTGAACGGCGTCCGCAGGTCGTTGTGCCACACGATCTGCGCGACGAGCTTGGCGCCGAGGCTCTTCCACTGCGCGTCGGGGATCGCGAAATAGGCGGCGTCGCCGCGGCGGTAGGCGTCGATCGCCTTGTCGAGATCGGGCAGGGCGAGGCGCAGCACGCCGCCTTGCTTCAACACGCGGCGGATGCGCGCGAGCGCCGGGGCCAGCCCCTCCAGCGGGATGTGCGGCAGCACGTGGATCGCCGCCGCGCAGTCGAAGGTTCCGTCGGCGAACGGGAGGTCGCCGCGCAGGTCGGCGACGCAATCGACGCCGGGGCGCAGCTTGTTGTCGGTATTGATCCAGCCCGGGCGCGGGAATTTCCCGCAGCCGATCTGCAGGCGCATGGCGGGCATGGCGGCGGTGCGTTTTCGTTGGCGCGAAGGAAGCGAAGCCCTACGATAACGCCTTGCGAATGTCCACGCCGGAGGGAAGACGTGAGCGAGGCGGTGTTTCTCCACTATACGCAGGCCGAACTCGACCGCGCCTACGATCAGCGCGTCTGGGCGGCCAACGCCGCAGCGGTGATCGAAAGCTATGCGACCGTGAGCAAGGCCGTGCAGACGCGCTACGCGTACACGACCGAGCAGTACGGCCCTGGCGAAGACGAAGTCCTCGACGTCTATCCGCCCGCGCGGGGCGCCAAGCCGGCGGCCGGCGGCGCGGGGTCGGGCGGGGCGCCGATCCACGTGTTCGTGCATGGCGGGGCCTGGCAGCGCCTCACGAAAGACGACAGCGCGTTTCCGGCCCCGGCCTTCGTCGAGAACGGCGCGGTCTACATCGCGCTGAACTTCTCGGTGCTGCCCAAGGTGCGCCTGCCCGACATGGCCGATCAGTGCCGGCGCGCGATCGTGTGGATCGTCCGCAACGCGTGGCGCTTCGGCGGCGACCCCGGCCGCATCCACCTCTCGGGGCACAGCTCCGGCGGACATCTCGCCGGGGTGCTGCTGACGACGGACTGGAAGGCGCTCGGCCTCGAGAAGTCGCCGCTGCGCTCCGGCCTCGTGGCGAGCGGCATGTACGATCTCGGCCCGGTGCTGCTCTCGGCGCGGTCGTCCTACGTGAAGCTCGACAAGGCCGAGGAGGACGCGCTTTCGCCGATGCGCCATCTCGACCGCGTGGCGTGCCCGATCGTCGTGGCCTATGGCGACGGCGAGTCGCCGGAATTCAAGCGCCATGCGCGCGATTTCGCGGCCGCGCTCAAGGCCAAGGTCAGGCATCCCTCGCAGCTCGTCGAAGGCACGGCCCAGAACCATTTCGAGATCGCGCTCACGCTCGGCAAGGCCGACGGCCTGCTCGGCAAGATCGCGCTGCAGCAGATGTTCGGGCGTTAGCGCCGCCGGCCTTGGTACGGGCGGCCGCCGCCGCTATAAGGCGCGCCCATGGATTCGCTCGCGCCTTCCGGAGGCATCATGCGCACCCACGTCGTTTCGCTCGCGGCCGCCGCGCTCTCGCTCGCCGTCGCCGGCGGCGGCGCCGCCGCGCAGAGTTCGGCCACGCGCTGGCTCGACGCCAAGACCATCGCCAACTGGAACAAGCCCGGCATGGCCGTCCCGCGCGGGCCGAAGAGCGAGTATTCCGAGGAAATTGCCGAGTGCGAGAAGCGCGCGGCCGAGGAATCGGCGAAATCTCCGCCCACGCCCGAGACGCGCCAGGTGGCGGCGGCGGGCTGGCTCGGCGCCGCGGTCGAGAAGCGCGCCGGCGACACGACGATCGTGTTCGCGCGCAACGGCGTCGACGGCATGTGCCGGCCGATGGACTACCAGTATTTCGTCTTCGTGAAGGGCCGCTTCGCCGGGACGCTGGCGCCGCGGCCGATGCAGTCGCGCACCGACGGCAGCGCGTGGCTCGAGGAGAAGCCGGAGGCCCAGCGCTTCTCCGCCGATTTCGCGCGCTACCGGAGCGACGATCCGCTCTGCTGCCCGGCGCGCACCAGCACCGTCACCTACGAGGTGCGCGAGACGCCGGGCGGCCCGCTCGTGGTGCCGGCCCGCGTCGCGACCAAGGCCAATCCGCGCTGACGGCGGGCGGCTGCCGGCTGGCGTGGCCCTGCGGCCAAGGCAGCCTTGACCCCTCGGGGCCGAGGTCCTATCTAGTCGCGCTCGCGGCGGCCGGGTCATCCCGCCGCCGCGATTCTCCCGGCGGCGAATGTAGCTCAGTTGGTTTAGAGCATCGGATTGTGATTCCGGGGGTCGCGGGTTCAAATCCCGTCATTCGCCCCATTCCCCTCGATCGCGAACGCAAGCTCGCCGCCGTCGCGGAGCCGGGAGCCATGCCCGGCGAGACGCGCCCGTGTCGCGTCCGATCCGTCGCCCGCGCGAGTCGCCGCGCTGCGGCTTCCGCGCAGGCAGCGAGATTTCGCGATCCCGGCTTTTCGCGCGCGAGCTGAGGTCGGTCGGCTTGCGGGCGCGCGCGGGGGCGGCCGGTTTCGTCCTGGGACATGGGCCGTCGGCTCGATGGGCGGGCCCCATGTGGCGGCCGAGTAAAATTTCACTGGAATTAACCAGTTTCCGCCAAAGTGGCGCGCGGGCCTCGTCCTCGCGCGCGGATGCTTTCCATGCCGAATCAGGCCCTTGAACGCGGCGCCGGGACCGTCCAAACCTGCGCCCTGTCGTCTGCAGCATGCTTAAGGCGCGGATAATCGTGTCGGGGGTAGCGTGTCCGAAAAGGCCAAGACCGTGATCGAACTCGCCACGTCCTCGGAAGACATCCGCAGCACCGCGCGCGACCTCATCGCGCGGCACGGCAAGTCGGCCGTGACGATCGCCGAATGGAACGCGATGGAGCACGAGGAGGGCGGCCGTCCCGAAGAGGCCAAGCGCTGGATGATCATCGCCGGCACGATCCTGGCCATCACCGAGGACTGAATGCCGCGGGGGCGGCAGCCCGGTTGACAGATTGCTAACGGATGTCGGTCATTGTCATATGGGGTATGGGCTGGGGACAGGCAGGAGAATCGCCATGGCCTTGAAACTCGACCGACGCGGCTATGGCCGCAAGCCCGCCAACTTGCTGGCGACGCTCAAATGCAGCGGCGACATGTTCAGTTGCCATGTCGTCGAAATCTCGGAGGCCGGCGCGCGCGTCAAGCTGTCGAAGGAGACGGCCGTCGTCGCGGGCGCGGGGCGGCTGATCGCGCCGCAGCTCGGCGACAAGGAGACCGAGGTCGTCTGGCAGAACGGCGACCTCGTCGGCCTGCGCTTCACGGCGGTGAAACAACGCGCCACCGGCTTGCCGAAGGAAATTCAACGCTGAGCCGATCCGCTGCGAGCGCCGCGGGCGCTCCGGCTGCCGCCGCCGGCGGCGTACGGGCATGCGCGCGTCGGCCCGGCGCCGGATAGGAAAGGGCCGCCTCCTCGCGGAAGCGGCCCTCGCACGAACGGCCCGCGAAGGCCGCGACTATCGCGACGTGCAACCCCAGACGCGAATCGCGCAGTTCGACGTGCGCGCCGCGCATTCCTGGAGCGCGCGGCTTTCCGCGCCGCCGCGCGTCGGCGCGTTGCCCCAGCCATAGGCGTCGTTGCCGGACGCGTAGGCGCCGCAACTGTTGTGGAAGGTGAGGACCCGCGAGCAGCGGCCGCCGCACCGCCCCTGTGCCGCTGCCGACGCCGCATCCCGGGTCGGTTCGTTGACGGCGTAGGCCCAGGCCCCGCCCGGGCCGAACGCGACCGCGCCCCAGCAATTGCCGATCTGGCAATCGGCGAGGGCGTCGCGCGGCGCGAGCGAGATCGCGGCAACCGCGCCGGCGGCGAGCAGCGCCATTCGAAGTGCTTTCATGCTGTCATCCTTCTTGGTTCGCGGCCGACGTGGCTCCAAGCGGCCCGCGCCGTCCCGCACGGGCCGGTACTGCTACCTATAAGGGGAAACGGGATAAGGGAAAGGAAATTGTCGCGACGGCCGCGGATGATCAAAAAAGAGCGGCGCAGGGAAGACCCTGCGCCGCATCCGCTCCGGGAGCGGGGCTTCGTCTACTTGTAGGTGAGGCCGGTTTCGAGCGTCTTCCAGCGCCCTTTCTCGACGACGGTCAGGAACACTTCGTGCGCGCCGAGGTGGTCCTTGGCGCTGAATCTCACCGTCACCGGCGCGAACGGATTCTTGTAGTCGTTGATGCTCTCGAGCGCCTTGACGAGCGTGTCCGGCGTCAGGTTCTTGCCGGCGCGCTTCAGCCCCTCGATGAAGATGTCGGCGACGACGTAGCCGATCTGGGCCGGGCCCGGCGCGTCGGCGTTGTACTTCGCCTTGTAGGCGTCCATGAACGCCTTGCCGGCGCCGGTCGCCGTGTCGGGGTAGATCACGGGCTGCGAGCTCATCGAGTAATAGCCCTCGGTGACGCCGCCCTGGGCGCTGGCCACCACCTGCTCGTAGGTGGCGACGCTGCCGAGGAACGGCACGTCCCAGCCCAGCTTGCGCGCCGTGGCGTAGGGGATGATCGTGTCGCGCACGATCGATCCCATCATCACGAGATCGCACTTGGCATCGCGCAGCTTCGTGATCGCGCCGGTGAAATCGGTGTCCGCCGGCTTATGGCCCGATTCGGCGACGACCTTGAGGTTCATCGCCTTGGCCTGGTCGCGCGCACCCTCCAGGATCTCCTGGCCGAACTCGGTGTCCTGGTACATGACGCAGGGGGCTTTGACGCCCTTCTTCTCGACGAAATATTTGAGGCCGGCGCGGATCTGATCGTAGTAGGTCGACAGCACGCCGAACTTCATCGGATGCAGCGGCTCGGCCATCGAGCGCGCGGCGGTGAACGGCCCGAAATTCACGACCTTCATTTCGAGCTGGCGCTGGAACACGGCGTTGTTCATCGGCGTGCCGAGCGCGCCCACCATCGCGAAGATCTTGTCGTTGGTGAGCAGCTTGTTGCCGGCCTGCACGGCGCGCGGCACCTGATAGCCGTGGTCCTCGACGATGTACTTGATCTTGCGGCCGTGGACGCCGCCCTTGGCGTTCTCCTCGTCGAAGCGCATGCGGATCGCGTTGGTCGAGCCGATGCCCCACGGCGCCACCGGGCCGGTCAGCGAGGTGTGCGCGCCGAGGACGATCTCGGTATCGGTGACGCCCTGCGTCTGGGCGAGCGCGGCGCCGCCGAGGCAGAGGCCGAGAGCCGTTCCGGCCAGCAATGTCGTAAGCCTTGTCATGCGTTTCTCCCTTGTCCGGGGGCTGGCGGCCGCACCATGCCGCCGTCAGCCGCCGGTCTTGCCTGGATTCAATACTTCAGATTGCGCTCGACCGATTTCCAGCGGCCCTTCTCGACGACCGCGAGGAAGACGAGTTCGGAGCCGAGATGCCGGTCGGCCGTGAACGTGATCGGCGGGCCGCCGAGCGGCCCCGGCCGGTCCTTGATGCTCTCGAAGGCCTTCAGGAAGGAAGCCGTCGTGAGGTCCTTGCCCGCCCGCCGCAGCGCGTCGACGATCATGTCGGCGAGGCCGTAGCCGAGCTGGGCGGGATAGAACGCGTCCTGGTTGAACTTGGCCTTGTATTTCTCGAAGAACGCCTTCGCCGCCGGCTGCCGCGCGTCGTCGGGATACAGCACTTCCTGCCCGTTGAGCGCGTGGAAGCCCTCGGTGACGCCGCCCTGCGCGGTGGCGACGACGTTCTCGTAGCTCGCCGAGGTGCCGACGAACGGCACGTCCCAGCCCAACTTGCGCGCGGTGGCGTAGGGGATGATCGTATCGCGCACGATCGTGCCCATGACGACGAGGTCGCACTTCGCCTCGCGCAGCTTGGCGATCGCGCCGGTGAAGTCGGTGTCGGTCGGCTTGTGGCCCGACTCCGCGGCGATCCTGACGTTCATCGCCTTGGCCTGGTCGCGCGCGCCCTCCAGGATCTCCTGGCCGAATTCGGTGTCCTGGTACATGACGCAGGGCGCCTTGACGCCCTTCTTCTCGACGAAATACTTGAAGCCGGCCCGCACCTGGTCGTAGTAGCTCGAGAGCGTCGCGAATTTCAGCTTGTGGTGCGGATGCGACATCGAGCGCGCGGCGGTGAACGGCCCGAGATTCGGCACGCCCACCCCGAGCTGCTGCTGGAACACGGCGTTGTTCATCGGCGTGCCGAGCGCGCCGGCCATCAGGAAGATGCGGTCGCTGTTGAGCAGCTTGTTGCCGGCCTGCACGGCGCGCGGCACCTGGTAGCCGTGGTCTTCGACGATGAATTTGATCTTGCGGCCGTGGACGCCGCCCTTGTCGTTCTCCTCGTCGAAGCGCAGCCGCATGCCGTTGGTGGAGCCGATGCCCCACGGCGCCACCGGCCCGGTCAGCGCGGTGTGCGTGCCGATCGCGACCTCGCCGTCGCTGACGCCCTGGGTCTGCTGGGCGAGCGCCGGCGCGGCCGCGAGCAGCAGCGAGCCGGCGAAGAGGAATGCGAATTTCCGCATGAACGTCCTCCTTTGGGGTCACTCCGGCGCCATCGCGCCGCGTGCGGTCAGCCTTCCTTGTACATCGAATCGATCAGCGGCGCGTACTTCTTGTTCACGAGCTTGCGCTTCAGCTTCATCGTCGGCGTCAGTTCCTCGTCCTCGGCCGTGAGCAGCGTGTCGATGAGGCGGAATTTCTTGATCGTCTCCACCCGCGCGAACTGCCGGTTCACCTTGTCGATCTCGCCGCCGATGAGGTCCTGGACCTCCTGCGCGCGGCACAGGCTGGCGTAGTTCGAGAACGGAACGCCCTTGTCCTGCGCGAACTTCGCCACGTTGTCGTGGTCGATCATGATGAGGGCGGTGAGGAACTTGCGCCGGTCGCCGATCACCACCGCGTCGGAGATGTAGGGCGAGAATTTCAGCTGGTTCTCGATCTCCGAGGGCGTGATGTTCTTGCCGCCCGCGGTGATGATGATGTCCTTCATGCGGTCGGTGATGCGCACGAAGCCCTGGTTGTCGATCACGCCGACGTCGCCGGTGTGCAGCCAGCCGTCCTTGACGGTCTCCGCCGTCTTGTCGGGCTGGTTCAAGTAGCCGATGAAGACGTGCGGTCCCTTCAGCAGGATTTCGCCCTCCGGCGAAAGCTTGACCTCGGTGCCGGGGGCGGCGACGCCGACCGTGCCGATCTTGAGGCTCTTCGGATTCGTGCCGGTGGCGACGCCGCAATTCTCGGTCTGGCCGTAGACCTCGAACATGTCGATGCCGAGCGCGAAGTACCAGCGGATGAGATCGGGCGCGATCGGCGCCGCGCCGGTCACGATCCAGCGCGCGCGGTCGAGGCCGAGCACGCGCTTCACGTTCCGCAGCACGAGCCAGTTCGCGAACCGATAGACCAGGTCGAGCGCCGCCGGCGGGCGGCGGCCGTCCATCGTGTGGTCGGCGCGCTTGCGGCCCACGCCGATCGCCCAGGCATAGGCGAGGCGGCCGATCCAGGTGGCGTCCTTCAGCTGGATCGCGATCGCCGAATAGAAGCGCTCCCAGATGCGCGGCACCGCGAACATGATCGTCGGCGAAACCTCGCGCAGGTTCTCGGCGAAGGTCTCCGGGCTCTCGACGAAATTGATGATGCTCTTGGATGCGAGCGGCCGGTGCACCGAGAAGCTGCGCTCGGCGATGTGGCAGAGCGGCAGGAAGCAGATCTGCTCGTCGCCCTCGTGCACCTCCAGCACGTATTCGCTGGCGCTCATCTGGAAGATCACGTTGCGATGGCTGAGCATCGCGCCCTTGGGCGGGCCGGTCGTTCCCGAGGTATAGATGAGGATCATGAGATCCTCGGGCTCGGCGGCGTCGATGCGCTTGTCCCATTCCTCGGGGTGCGCCTTGTCGTAGGCGGCGCCGAGCTCGTAGAGCCGGTCGATCGGGATGACCATCGGATCGGCGAAGTCGCGCAGCCCCTCCATGTCGTAGACGACGACCTTCGCGAGCGAGGGCACGCGGTCGCGGATCGCGAGGTACTTGTCGAGCTGCTCCTCGTTCTCGACGAACAGGAACTTGGTCGCGGAATTGTTGACGATGTAGTCGAGCTGGTTCGCCGAATCGGTCGGATAGATGCCGCAGGCGACGCCGCCGGCGCAGATCGCGCCGACGTCGGTGTAGATCCATTCCTTGTTGTTCTCGGAGAGGATCGAAACGACGTCGCCGCGCTGGAGCCCGAGCGAGACGAGGCCCAGGCCGAGCGCGCGCGCGCGGCGGCCGTATTCGTTCCACGAGATCGGCTTCCAGATGCCGAACTCCTTCTCGCGCATCGCCACGCGCTCGCCCATCTCGTGCACGCGGTGGCGGAACAGCCCCGGCAGCGTCGCATGGCCGTCGCGGAGGATCGGTTGTTGCAGGACGGGGGCGTTCATCGCGCTACCTCCACGTCTTCTTCCGTTTCCAGCGCCGCCGGCCGCGCGCGCCTTCTTCCTTCATGCCGAGGAAGAACTCCTTCACGTCCTCCGATTCGCGCAGGCGCTCGCAGGTGTCGTTCATCACGATGCGGCCGAGCTCCAGCACGTAGCCGTGATGCGCGACCTTCAGGGCCATGTTGGCGTTCTGCTCGACGAGCAGCATCGTCACTTTGCGCTCTTCGTTCAACCGCCGGATGATGCCGAAGATCTCCTGGACGAGCAGCGGGGAGAGGCCGAGCGACGGCTCGTCGAGCAGCATCAGCTTCGGCCGCGCCATGAGGCCGCGCCCGATCACCAGCATCTGCTGCTGGCCGCCCGAGAGATAGGCGGCGGGCTGGTCGGCGCGCTCTTTGAGGATCGGGAAATAGCCGTAGACGGCCTCGAGGTCGCCGCCGAGCGCCGCGCGGTCGTGCCGCGTGAACGCACCCATCATCAGGTTCTCGTACACGGACAGGAACGGGAAGATCTCGCGGCCCTCGGGCACGTGCGCGATGCCCTGGCGCGCGACCCAATCCGGCTCGTGCCTGTGGATCGGCTTGCCGCCGAAGACGATCGAGCCCTTCTGCGGCTCCATGACGCCGGAGATCGTCTTCAGGATCGTCGTCTTGCCCGCGCCGTTGGCGCCGAGCACGGTCACGATCTTGCCCTCGGGCACTTCGAGGCTCACGCCGCGCAGCGCCATGATCGGCCCGTAGAACGTCTCGATGTTGCGCATCTCGAGCAAGGTCGCGGCCATCGCTCAGGCCCCCAGATAGGCGCGCACCACGTCGGGGTGGCGCTGCACTTCGGCCGGCCCGCCCTCGGCGAGCACGCGGCCCTGGTTCATCGCGAGCACGCGGTCGGACACGCGCGAGACGAGGCGCATGTCGTGCTCGATCATCAGGATCGTGATCTTGAGATCGTTCTTGATGTCGTCGATGTAGTTCGCGAGGTCGTCGGTCTCCTCGATGTTGAGGCCGGAGGCGGGCTCGTCGAGCAGCAGCAGCGTGGGCTCGGTGCTCAGCGCGCGCGCGAGCTCCACCATCTTCCTCACGCCGTAGGGCAGGTTGGCGATGATCTGCTCGCGATAGTGCTGCAGCTCGAGCAGATCGATGATCTTCTCGACTTTTTCGCGGTGCTCGAGCTCCTGGCGCAGGACGCCCGGCGTGAAGAATATCTCGGTGAACAGGTTCGTGCGGTTTCGGCAATGGCGGCCGATCAGCAGGTTGTGCAGCACCGTGGAGTGCTCGAACAATTCGATGTTCTGGAACGTGCGCGCGATGCCCATGCGCGCGATGCGGTGCGCGGGCACGCGGGTGATGTCGTGCCCCTGGAACACGATGCGGCCGTCGGTCACGTCGTAGATGCGGCTGATGAGGTTGAACACCGTCGTCTTGCCGGCGCCGTTGGGCCCGACGATCGTGTAGACCTCGCCGGGCTTGACGACGAACGACACCTGATCGACCGCGCGCAGGCCGCCGAACTGGATCGTGAGCTTGTCGGCTTCCAGCAATGCGCCGTTGGGAGAGGTCATTTCATCCGCTCCGTCTTCAGGTAGCCGCGCTGGCGCTTGAACGTCGCGCGGCGATAGAGCGGGAATATCTCGAAGAACAGGCGCGTCTTCCGCCAGCGGCCGTAGATGCCGTAGGGCTCGAGCAGGATGAACAGCACCAGGATCAGGCCGAACACGCCGCCCTGGAGGCCCGGGATGTTGCCGATCGAGGGCGGCAGCACGTCTTTCACCAGCGAGAGGAACTGCGGCAGGAACGCCACGACGATGGCGCCGTAGAAGCAGCCGTGCAGCGAGCCGAGGCCGCCCACCACGATCATCAGCAGGAGCTGGATCGAGAGGATGAGGTCGAACGCCTCCGGAGAGATGAACTGGAGCTTGTGCGCGAGCAGGCCGCCGGCGACGCCGGTGATGAACGTGCTGATGCCGAAGGCGGTGACCTTCGTGCGCGCGATGTGGATGCCCATGCTCTGGGCCGAGATCTCCGAATCGCGGATCGCCATCATCGCGCGGCCGGTGGCGCTGCGCAGCAGGTTGCGCGTGCCGAGCGTGATGACGATCAGCACGACGAGGCAGATGTAATAGAAGTGAACCTCGGTCGTCGTCTGCCAGCCGAACAGGTTCGGCTTCGCGACCGCGACGCCGCGGAACCCGCCGGTGACGCTCGCCCAATGGCTGAACACCTGCTCGATGATGACCGCGAAGGCGAGCGTCGCGATCGCGAGATAGATGCCGGTCATGCGCAGCGCCGGCAGCGCGAACGCGATGCCGAACCCGGCGGAGACGAAGCCCGCCAGCATCAGCGCGAACGGGAACGGCACGCCGACCTTGGTGACGAAGTAGTTGTGCGCGTAGGCGCCGATGCCGAGGAACGCCGCATGGCCGAGGCTGGCAAGGCCGGTGAAGCCGGTGAGAACCATCAGCCCGATGCCGGCGACGGCGTAGATGAACACCAGCGACATCTCGCCGACGAAGAACTGCGGCAGCACGAGCGGCGCCGCGAACACGAGGATCAGCAGCAGGCCGTACCAGAAGACGTGGCCGCCGTGCTCGAACAGGCGGATGTCCTGCACATAGCTCGTCTTGAAGATGTTGCGCATCCGCTCAGACCTTCTTCTTGTAGATCTGAGCGAACAGGCCCTGCGGCCTCACGATCAGCACGACGAGCATGAAGATGTAGGACGAGACCTCGGGCACGCCCTTGGGCAATCCCGCGCGCGAGCCGTAGGCCGCGGCGAACGGCTCGATCGCGCCGAGCATGAGGCCGGCGATCACCGCGCCGGGCAGGCTGCCGAAGCCGCCGATCACCGCCGCGGCGAAGGCCTTGAGCCCGATGAAGCCCATGTTCGGGTCGATCGTGGCGATCGGCGCGAGCAGGATGCCGGCCGCCGCCGCCACCGCCGCGCTGATCGCCCAGATCAGCGAGAAGATGACCTTCACCGGGATGCCCATGTAGTAGGCGGCGAGCTGGTTCTGCGACGCGGCCTGCATCGCGACGCCGACGCGCGTGTAGCGGAAGAACGCGAACAGCACGAGGGAGAGGAATGCGGTGCCGACGATGATCGCGAGGCTCTCCGCGCCGAGGATCACGCCGCCCAGCACGATCTTCTTGCCGGTGAACGGCGTGGCCAGAGTCTGCGGCTCGGTGCTCCAGATGGCGCCGGCCGCCGCGCGGAACACGAAGCCCAGCGCGATGGTGAGGATCACCACGGCGAATTGCGGCTGGCCGATGATGGGCCTGAGCGCCACGCGGTCGAGCGCGTAGCCGAACGCGGCCATGACGACCATCGTGAGCGGCAGCGCGAGCCAGAAGGCGAGGTGGATGCTCCAGCCGCGCGCCACGGCCTCGGCGATCAGCGTCAGCGCCACGTAGGCGCCGATCATCAGGATGTCGCCCTGGGCGAAATTGACCTGTTCGGTGGCCTTGTAGATGAGGACGAAACCCAGCGCGATGAGGCCATAAACGCAGCCCTGCGCCACGCCGCCGATCAGCAGCTGCAAAACCTCCAAGCACGTCCTCCCAATGGTCCCGCCCGCGCGGTGCGCGGCCGCGGCGCCCCCGTTGCGGGCGCATTCGCGCCGGGTGCGTCCCGGCGTCACGCGATTCAGAATATGATCCGTTTTGGAATTGCGCTAGACCCATCGCGCGCCCATCGCGGAGCGCCCACAAACGCTTGACGGGGAGGACCGATGATTCGCTTCGACGGCCGGGTGGCGATCGTGACCGGGGCCGGCTCGGGCCTCGGGCGCAGCCATGCCAAGGCCCTGGCCGCGCGCGGCGCCAAGGTGGTGGTCAACGATCTCGGCGTCGACGTCGCCGGCGGCGGCAAGTCGAGCATCAGCGCCGACGCCGTGGTGGCGGAGATCAGGGCGGCGGGCGGCACGGCCGTGGCCAACTACGACAGCGTCGGCGATCCGGCGTCCGCGGCCGGCATCGTCAATACCGCGCTCGACGCGTTCGGCACCGTCGATATCCTGATCGCGAATGCCGGCTTTCTGCGCGACAAGAGCTTCGAGAAGATCGACCTCGTCGATTTCGACGCGGTGCTGCGCGTGCATCTCCAGGGCACGGTCTACGTGGCCAAGGCCGCGTGGCCGGTGATGAAGGCCAAGAATTACGGCCGCGTGATCGTCACGACCTCGGCCGCGGGCCTCTACGGCAATTTCGGCCAAACGAACTACGCCGCCGCCAAGGCCGGCCTCGTCGGCTTCATGCTCGCGCTCAAGGAGGAGGGGGCCAAGCACAACGTGCTCGCCAACGCGATCGCGCCGGTGGCATTCACGCGCATGCTGGCCACGGTCGTGCCGCAGCAGCTGGAGCAGCGCCTGCGCCCCGAGGTGGCGACGGCGGGCGTGCTCTATCTCGCCAGCGAGCAATGCAAGGCCTCGGGCTGCGTGCTGGAGGCCGGCGACAATCATTTCGCGCTCGCGCGGCTGGTGAAGGCGAAAGGCGTCACGCTGAGCGCGGCCGAGGCGGTGACGCCCGAGGCCGTCGCCGCGCACTGGGCCGAGATCTCCGATCTCGCCGGCGCCAAGCCGCACGCCAACGCCCACTCCGCCGTCGGCGCGTCGTTCCAGGTGGATGGGTGAAGTAAGAGAGTCAGATCACAGGAGCCGGTGAGCCGGGGAGGAAGAGGGAGCTAAAGAAATGCGCGCCCTTGGCGCGCCATCGGTCTTTCTTCTCCCCGGCTCCCCGGCTCCTGTTATCTTCCCCTTCGTCGAACCAAACGAACCGAGAGTTAGAAGAGGACGTGATGCCCGGGATTATCGCTTACGGCGGCTATGTGCCGCGCCTGCGCCTGCAGCGGAAATCGATGGTGGAGGCGAACGCCTGGTTCAATCCGGGCCTCGCCGCCTACGGCAAGGGCGAGCGCGCGATCTGCAACTGGGACGAGGACGCGGTGACGATGGCCGTCGCCGCCGTGCGCGATTGCCTGAGCGGCAGCGGCGGCACCGAACCGCCGAAGCTGGACGCGATCTATCTGGCCTCGACGACGCTGCCGTTCCAGGACCGCCAATGCGCGACGCTGCTGGCCACGGCGCTCGACCTGCCCGACGGCATCGAGACGCTCGACCTCACCACCTCGCAGCGCGCCGCCACCAGCGCGCTGATCGCCGGGCTCAAGCGCGGCGGCAACGTCCTCGTCGCCGCTTCCGAGCACCGGCGCACCAAGGCCGCGTCGCAGCTCGAACTGCTCTATGGCGATGGCGCCGCCGCTCTGCTGCTGGGCGAGGGAGACGGAATTGCGAAGCTGATCGCCACGCATTCGGTCAGCGCCGATTTCGTCGACCACTTCCGCGGCGAGGGCGAGAGCTTCGACTATCTCTGGGAAGAGCGCTGGATCCGCGACGAAGGCTACATGAAGCTCGTCCCCCAGGCGCTCGCCGGCCTCGCCGAGAAGGCCAAGGTGAAGGGCGCCGACATCGCGCATTTCATCCTGCCGACGATCTTCCGCGGCGTACCCGAGGGCGTCGCGAAACGCCTCGGCATCCCCGACGGAGCGGTCAGAGACAATCTTCAGGCGGGGCTCGGCAACACCGGCGTGGCGCATCCGATCGTCATGCTCGTCCACGCGCTGCAGCACGCGAAGCCGGGCGAAAAGATTGTCGTCGTCGGCTTCGGCCAGGGCTGCGACGCGCTGCTGTTCGAGGCCACGTCGGCCATCGCGCGGCTAACGCCGCGCGACGGCATCGTGGGCGCCTTGAAGCGCGGCCGCGCCGAGGCGAACTACAACCGCTTCCTCGCGTTCAACAACCTCGTCGCCCAGGACGGCGGCATGCGCTCGGAGATCGACCGCAACACGCCGCTCTCGATGCTCTACCGCAACCGCGACATGCTGACGTCGCTGTTGGGCGGCCGCTGCACGAAATGCGGCACGCGCCAGTTCCCGAAATCGCACATCTGCGTGAATCCCAACTGCGGCGCGCTCGACACGCAGGAAGACGCGCCGTTCGCGAACACCGGCGCCGCCATCGTCACCTGGTCGGCCGACTGGCTCACCTACACGCCCGATCCGCCCGCGCATTACGGCATGGTGCAGTTCGACGGCGGCGGCCGCATGATGGCCGACTTCACCGACGTCGATTCCGGCAGCTTCGACGTCGGAACGAAGATGCGCATGGTCTTCCGCGTCCGCGAGTACGACAAGCAGCGCGGCTTCCGGAAGTACTTCTGGAAGGCGACGCCGGCGGGGCCGTGAATCCAGGGCGCGCGCCTTGCCGGCCACGTGGTCTGCGCCTATATCCATACAGGTATAGATGGCCATGGGCGATCGGCGACCGCTGTTCTGGGAAGGCTCGTCGAAGCGCGACTTCAAGCAGTTCCCGGTGGCGGTCCAGAAAGACCTTGGCGTGGCGCTGTTTGTCGTGCAGCTGGGCGGGACGCCACCTTCCGCGAAGCCGTGGAAGGGCCTCGGCTCGGGTGTGTACGAATTGATCGACGACTTTCGCGGCGACACGTATCGGGCAGTTTATACCGTCAGATTCGCCGGCAGCGTCCACGTGCTGCATGCGTTTCAGAAGAAGTCCAAATCCGGCATCAAGACGCCGAAGCCGGATGTCGATTTGATCGAGAAGAGGTTGAAAGCGGTTCTGGAGAAGTATGGCGCGAAGGATGAGTGACATGAGCCGTAAGGTGAAGCGCGTTGGCGTGCAGAACGTCCTTGCCGACCTCGGGCTGCCGGATGCCGAAGAACTGACGGCAAAGACGATCCTGGCTAAGAAGATCAACGACATCCTTGCGGTGCGCGGGCTGACGCAGATGGAGGCGGCCGATTTGCTTGCGATGCCGCAGCCGAAGATTTCCGCTCTGCGCAACTACAAGCTCCGCGGGATCTCGCTCGAGCGGCTCTTGCAGGCGTTGACGGCGCTCGGGCAGCGCGTGGAGATCGTCGTGCGCCCCTCGAAGCGCAGTGCGCCCGCTCAAATCGCGGTCGCCGCATAGGACCCTGAGAGTTCGTGTCGCAATGGAAACGTAACTCGCTTTCATCGGCCTCTCGCTGCTCGTGATCACGACGCCGGGGCCGGATACGGCCGTGACGATTCGGTCGGCGATGGCGGGCGGGTTGCGGGGCGGAGTGTTCACGGCGCTCGGGGTTTCGAGCGGGCTGGCGATCTGGGCGCTGGCGGCGAGTGCGGGGATCGCGGCGCTGCTCGTGGCGTCGGAACCGCTGTTCGTGGCGCTCAAGATGATCGGCGCGGCGTATCTCATCTATCTCGGCGTGATATCGCTCTGGAGCGCTCTGGCGAAGCGAAGCTTCGCCCAAAGCTCGCGAAGCGAGCGGCCGCGCCGGCGCGTGAGCGCATTCGCGGCCTATCGCATCGGGCTCATTTCGAACTTGAGCAATCCCAAGATCGCGGCGTTCTTCACGAGCCTGTTGCCCCAATTTGTGCCGAACGCAGGGCGGGGCGGGGCGGGGTTCTTCGATTTCGCCTGGCTCGGGCTAGCTTTCGCGGCGATCACGTTCGTCTGGCTGGTGTTCCACTCCTGGGGCGTGGCAAAGATCGGCGACGTGCTGCGCCGGCCGAAGATCCGCCGCGCGCTCGATGCCGTCATGGGCACGATCCTCGTCGCGCTCGGCCTCCGCCTCGCCGCCGAGCAGCGGTAGAGCAAGGTTCAATTCTTTCCTCTCCCCGTCCCAATGCCCGCCTGTTAAGCTGCGATCCAAAGGAAACTCACGAGGAACCACGCCGATGGCCACGGGCATCAAGGACAAGGTCGCGATTCTGGGCATGGGCTGCGCCAAGTTCGGCGAGCGCTGGGACAAGAACCCGGACGACCTCATGGTCGAAGCCTTCTCCGAGGCGATCGCCGACGCCGGCATCGACCGCAACCAGATCCAGGCCGCGTGGTTCGGCACCGCGCTGGAATCGGTCAATGTCGGCCGCTCGGCGCTGCCGCTCTCGATCGCGCTCCGGCTG
>JAEULD010000181.1 GCA_016792765.1 Candidatus Odyssella sp. | reverse complement strand
GCCTGGCGGATCGCGGCCCGGCTCTCGCGGCCGATCTTGCCGTCCACCTTCAAGTCGCCGTAGCCGCGGCGGACGAGCGCCTGCTGCAGCTCGGCGCGGCCGCTCGAGCCGAGCGCGTCTTCGTCGGGCCATGCGCGCGCGAGGCGGTATTCGCCGCTCCGCAGCGTCTCGGCCAGCATCGTGACCGCCATCGCGTATTCGACGAGCGGGTTGTAGTCCATCACCGCGTAGAAGTTCTGCGTCACCATGAAGGCCGGTCCGTTGCAGCCGGCCGGCAGCAGGATCGCGGTCTGGCCGAGCGAGCCCGGCAGCGGCGCGCCGTCGGCGCGGGTCACGCGCCGGCTCGCCCAGTGGCCGACGTCGCGGCGGTTCTCGATGTCGGCCTCCTGGTGGTCGAAATCGGCCGGCAGCCGCACCTCGAAGATCGCCGGGCCGACGCGCGAATCCCAGCGCCCGCGCTGCACCTCGTAGTTGGCGATCGAGGCGAATACGTCGGGCAGCGAGCCGAACAGATCGGCGCGGCCGTCGCCGTCGAAATCCACGGCGTTCTGGATGTAGGAGGTGGGCATGAACTGTGCGTGCCCGAAGGCGCCGGCGTAGGAGCCCTTGAAGCCGCGCTGCACATGGCCGCGATCGAGCAGGATCAGCGCGCCGAGCAATTCCTCGGTGAAGAAGCGGCGGCGGCTCGAGCCGTGGCCGAGATTGGCGAGCGTCTCCACGACGTCGTGCGTGCCCATGAAGCCGCCGAAATTCGTCTCGACGCCCCAGAACGCGACGATGTACTCCGCCGGCACGCCCCAGCGCGCCTCGACGCGCTTCAAGAGCGCGCGATGGCGATCGAGCAATTCGCGGCCGCGCGGGGAAAGCTTCTCGATGCGGTCTTCGACGTATTTCCGCGTCGGGTTGATCGTGCGCTCGCGATGGTCGCCGCGCGGCAGCGCCGCTTCCTGCGTCGCCATCCCGGGCGGGAAGCGGTCGGTGTCGAGCGCCGAGCGCTGCTCGACGGCACCGAGCGCGGCCAGGCCGCGGCTGCCGATGCCGCAGCGCTGCGCCGTGGACCGCACGCGGCCGACATAGTCGGAGAAGCTCGCGGCCTCGTAGACGTGCCCCGAGGCGGCGCGGCAGCGGTTGAGCTGCTCGGCCATCGAGCCGTCCATCGTGCCCGTGGTGCCGCCGCCACAGGCGGCGAGCGCGAGCACTCCGGCGAGCGCCGCGAAACGTGCGAGCGGCGCCGGGCGCCGCGTGCCGTGCGTCATGTGGGCCCCCATATCGGCCGGGAATTGCCGCCTATCCCCAGGCGGAACCCTTCGTGAATACGAAAAGAATCAATTCTCTATCGATTACGCAAGCGGGAAATCGGGCGTTCCCGGCTCAGGGCTTCGGAGATTTGCGTATGGCTTCCAGTAAACCATATTCGGCATAGCCGTCGGCCGGCAGCCCCGCCTTCTTCTGGAACGCGCGGATCGCGGCGCGCGAATTGGGCCCGAGCTGCCCGTCGATCTTGCCGGGATCGAACCCGCGCTCCGCGAGCAGGCGCTGCAGCTCCTCTTTCTCGCCGCGTCCGAGCTGGCGGTCGCCGGTGGGCCAGGCGCGGGCGATGCGCCCGCCGCCGCGCAGCCGCTCGGCAAACAGGCCGACCGCGAGCGCATAGGAGATCGCGTTGTTGTAGTCGAGCAGAGCGCGGAAATTCTCGCTCGCCAGGAACGCCGGCCCGCGATGCCCCGCCGGCACCAGGATCGCCGCCGCGCCGGGCCAGGCCGGCAGCGGGCGGCCGTCGGCGAGCGTCACGCCGAGCGCGCTCCACTCGGCGACCGCTTTCCGCTGCGTCTCGGCCATCTCGTAGGGGAAATTCGCGGGCAGCCGCACCTCGACGCCGAACGGCGCCGTGCCCTTCCACCCGCCGACGACGAGGTGGTTCGCGGTGGAGGCGAAGACATCGGGCAGGCTCGTCCAGAGATCGCGCTTGCCGTTGCCGTCGAAGTCCACGGCCATCTTGAGGAATCCGCTCGGCATGAACTGGGTATGGCCCATGGCGCCGGCCCAGGAGCCGACGAGCCGCTCCGGCGGCACCTCGCCGCTCTGGAGTATGCGCAATGCGGCGAGCAGCTCGCTCTTCCAGAACTCCTGGCGGCGCCCGGCATAGGCGAGCGTCGCCAGCGCTTCGACGACGCCGAAATTGCCGAAATTCGCGCCGAAGCCGGATTCGATGCGCCAGATCGCGACGATGTATTCGGGCGGCACGCCGTAGCGCTGCTGCACGCGCGCCAGCAGGTCGGCGTGCTCCCGGAGCTTCTGGCGGGCCCGCTTGAGCGCGTCTTCGGTGACGACGCCGGCGATGTAGTCCCACACCGGCTTCACGAATTCGGGCTGGTGGCTGTCGAGCTCGATGACGCGCGGATTGAACTTCGCCGCCGCGAAAGCGCGCTCGAGCGTTTCCGCCGAAATCCCCTGCTGGCGGGCCTCGGCGCCGAACGCCTCCACCCAGGCCCTGAAGCCGGCCTCGTCGGCGGCGCGCGCGGCGCCGAGCGACAGCAGCAACGCGAGCGCCGCGACGGCGATGCGCGCGAGCCGCGTCATTCGGCGGCCACGCTGAGCGGCGCGGGCGCGCGGAACGCGCCGAGCAGCTTCGCTTCGTCCTGCTTCGCCTGCTCCAGATTCGCCTCCTTGACGTGGCCGTAGCCGCGGATGCGCTCCGGCAGGCGCGCGAGCGCCACGGCCGCCGCATGATTGGCCGGCGAAAGCTTCGCCGCGATCTCGGCCATCAGCGCCTCGTAGTCCGCGACCAGCTTGCGCTCGCCGCGGCGCTCGGCGGTGCGGCCGAAGACGTCGAGCGGGCCGCCGCGCAAAAAGCGCAGCTTGGCGAGGAGCCTGAACGCCGTGAACGCCCACGGCCCGTAGCGGCGCTTCTCGAGCTTTCCGGTCTCGGGATCGCGCTCGGCGAAGAGCGGCGGCGCGAGATGGAAGCGCAGCTTGTAATCGCCTTCGAACTGCTCTCCGAGCCGGCGCAGGAACGTGCCGTCGGTGTAGAGCCGCGCCACCTCGTACTCGTCCTTGTAGGCCATCAGCTTGAACGCGTTGCGGGCGGCGGCGTCGGCGAGCGCCGACGAGCCCGGCACGCGCTCCGCCTCGGCCTTGCGCACGCGTTCGACGAGCGCGCGGTAGCGCGCGGCATAGGCCGCGTTCTGATACGCGGTGAGGAACTCGGCGCGCCGCGCGATCGTCTCGTCGAGCGTGCGCGGGCCCGCAGGCGGCGCGGCCTTGGCCGCGCGCTCCACCGAAGCGAGATCGACGGCCGCGCGCCGGCCCCAGTCGAACGCGCGGAGGTTCATATCCACCGCCGCGCCGTTGAGCTTCACTGCGTGCTCGATCGCCTCGCGCGAGAGCGGCACGAGGCCCTTCTGCCAGGCGAAGCCGGCCATGAACATGTTGGCGGCGATGCTGTCGCCCATGAGCGCCACGGCGAGCTTGGTCGCCGGCAGGAAGTCCGACTGCGCGGCGGCGAGCCGGCCTTCGAGGCGCGCGCGCATCGCGCCGGCCTCGAACGGCTTGTCCCAGTTCTGCACGAACTCGCCGGTGCGCGCCTCTTCGAGGTTCACGACCGCGCGCGTCTCGGGCGCGAGCTTGCCGAACGCGTCGGGCATCGTGGCGGTGACGATATCGCAGGCGATCAGCGCCTTCGCCGAGCCGCTCGGCATCTGCGGCGAGTGCAGCGCCGCGCGATCCTTGGCGAACACGATCTGGCTCAGCACCGGGCCGTTCTTCTGCGAGAGGCCGACCACGTCGGAAACCGAGCAGGCGCGGCCCTCGAGGTGCGCGGCCATGCCGAAGATCGCGCCGATCGTGACGACGCCGGTGCCGCCGATGCCGGTGACGAGAACCGGCCACGGCGTCTCGAGCGGGGGCAGCTTCGGCTCGGGCAGCGCGCCGCGCGCCGCGTCGCCGCCGCTGCCCTTGTACTTGCGCAACTTGCCGCCGACGACGGTCACGAAGCTCGGGCAGAAGCCCTTGATGCAGGAATAGTCCTTGTTGCAGTTCGACTGGTCGATGCGGCGCTTGGTGCCGAACTCGGTCTCGACCGGCTGGACGGAGATGCAGTTGGAGACGCGGCCGCAATCGCCGCAGCCCTCGCACACCAACTCGTTGATGAAGATGCGCTCGGGCGGATCGTAATAGGTGCCGCGCTTCCGGCGCCGGCGCTTCTCGGCCGCGCAGGTCTGGTCGTAGAGCAGCACCGTGACGCCCGGAATCTCGCGCAGCTCCCGCTGCACCGCATCCAGCTCGTCGCGGTGGCGGAGCGTGACGCCCGGCGCCCATTCGGTGCCGATCGGGTACTTCTCGATGTCGTCGGAGACGACGACGATGCGGGCCACGTTCTCCGCGTGGATCTGCCGCGTGATCTGCGGCACGGTCAGCGGACCGTCCATCGGCTGGCCGCCGGTCATCGCGACGGCGTCGTTGAACAGCAGCTTGAACGTGATGTTCACCCTGGCCGCGACCGCGGCGCGGATGCCGAGGCTGGCCGAGTGGTAGTAGGTGCCGTCGCCGACGTTCTGGAACAGGTGCGGCGAATCGGTGAACGGCGCGATGCCGATCCACTGCGTGCCTTCGCCGCCCATCTGCGTGAAGGCCACGGCGCGGCCGGTCCAGATCGCCATCGAATGGCAGCCGATGCCGGCGGCGGCGATGCTGCCCTCCGGCGTCACGGTCGACGTGTTGTGCGGGCAGCCCGAGCAGAAGAACGGCGTGCGCGCGTGCACCGGCGCGAGCTTCGCCGGCTGGCGCGCCGCGATCGCGGCGCGGCGCGCGCGCAGATCGCCGTGGTCGGCGAAGCGCAGGATGCGCGCGGCGAGTGCCAGCGCGACCTGGTTGGGCTCGAGCTCGAGGCAGTCCGACAGCAGCTCGGCGCCGGTCTCGTCGCGCTTGCCGACGAGCCGCGGGCGCGCCGGCCGGTCGTAGAGGATCGTCTTGATCTGGTCCTCGATGAAGCCGCGCTTTTCCTCGACGACGAGGAT
>JAEULD010000176.1 GCA_016792765.1 Candidatus Odyssella sp. | reverse complement strand
CGCGCGCGTGGCGCCTGGCGGCGCGCGCCGCCGCCGAGAACGCGCCGCTGCCGGCGAGCTACCGGCGCACGATGGCCTGGTGGTTCCGGCTCGGCTGGCCGGCGTTCCTGGCCGTCATCGCCGTCGCGGGCCTCATGGTCTTGAAGCCCGCGCTGTGATCGCGATGGACCCTCTCTGGCTCAAGATCGTCCACGTGCTCTCCGCCGCCGTGGTCCTGGGCGGCAGCATCGGCATCGGCTTCTTCATGTGGCGCGCCGATCGCGGCCGCGATGCCGCGATCGTGGCCGCGACCGGGCGCATCGCGATGCTGGCCGAAGCGCTCCTCACCGCACCCGCCGTTGCCGGCGTGGCGGCGACCGGCGTGCTGATCGCCGGCGCCTACGGCCTCTCGCTCTGGCGCGGCTGGCTGGGCCTCGCGATGGCGCTGCTCGCGATATCGGGCCTGTGCTGGGCGGCCGGGCTCTGGCTGCACGGAGCGGCCTGGCGCCTCGCCGCCGCCGCGGCCGACGCGGGAACGCCGCTGCCGCCGCGCTATTTCCGGCTGATGCGCGCCTGGTACCGGCTCGGCTGGCCATCGACCCTCGCCATCCTCGGCGTGTTCGGCCTCATGGTGCTGAAACCGGCGTTCTGACCGGCAGGAAACGCTGGCGGCGCGGCGCATCGTCGGTACAATGGCGCCCCGCCGTTCGCGCGGCCCCGCATTCCCAGCGGACCCTCCCCCTCAAACCAACCAGAACATCGATGCGCACCAATCCGTTGAAGGCCCGCTTGAAGGCCGGCAAGAAATGCCTCGGCGCCTGGCTCGCCGCCAACAGCCCGATCGTCGCCGAGGCGTTCGCCCTGGCCGGCTACGACTTCGTCATCGTCGATCACGAGCACGGGCCGGGCGATTTCGTGGGCGCCATGAACCAGCTGATGGCGCTGCGCTCGGGCGGCGGCGCCAACGCGCCTTCGCCGGTGATCCGCGTGCCGTGGCACGACCCGGTCTACATCAAGAGGGCGCTCGATATCGGCATGGAGGGCATCATGGTGCCCAACGTCGAGGACGCCGACGTGGCCGATGCGATGGTGCGCGCGTGCTACTATCCGCCGATCGGCTATCGCGGCCTCGCCTTCGGCGTGACGCGCCACTCGGCCTACGGCGCCGACGCGGCCGACACCTGGGCCAAGGCGAATCCGGAAATGTTCGTGATGCTGCAGATCGAGACGCCGAAGGCGATCGAGGCGATCCCGGCGATGGCCAAGGTGCCGGGCGTCGACGCGTTCCTGATCGGACCCAACGACCTCGCCAGCAATTCGGGCGAGAACCCGCTGAAGCCCTCGGACGCCTACAAGAAGCTGCTGACCCGCGCCGAAGACCTCATCAAGGCCTCGGGCAAGAAGCTGGCCTCGATCCAGCACAGCGGGCTCAACTTCCAGCAGCTCTTCGACAAGGGCTACGACGCGATCTGCCACGCCTCCGACATCTCGATGCTGCGCACCGCGGCGACCGCGGCGGTGGCCGATCACCGCAAGAGCAACGGTTGAACCGGAGAGAATAGATGGCCGTGAACCGCCGCTGGCTGCTCGCAGCGCGCCCGCCGGGCGAGTTCGACGAGAGCGCGTTCAAGCTCGAGGAAGCGCCGGTGCCTTCGCCCAAGGACGGCGAGGTGCTGGTGCACAACATCTGGCTCTCGCTCGATCCCTACATGCGCGGCCGCATGCGCGACGTGAAGAGCTACGTGCCGCCGGTGCAGTTGGGCGCCGTGATGGAGGGCGGCACGGTCGGCGAGGTGATCGAGTCGAAGAATCCGGCGTTCAAGAAAGGCGACATCGTCGAGGAGCGGCTGGGCTGGCAGGAATACGGCATCGGCACCGGCAAGGGGATGCGGAAGATCGACCCCGGCCTCGCGCCGATCTCGACCGCCGTGGGCGTGCTCGGCATGCCGGGCCTCACCGCCTATTTCGGCCTGCTCGACGTGGGCGCGATGAAGGCCGGCGACACCGTCGTGGTCTCGGCGGCGACCGGCGCCGTGGGCGGCCCGGTCGGCCAGATCGCGCGCATCAAGGGCGCCAAGCGCGTCGTCGGCATCGCCGGCGGCAAGGCCAAGTGCGACTACGCGGTGAAGGAGCTGGGCTACGACGCCTGCATCGACTACCAGGCGATGGGCCGCGACACCGGACAATTGATCAAGGCGCTGCGCGCCGCGTGCCCCGACGGCATCGACGTGTATTTCGACAACGTCGGAAGCTGGATCACCGACGCGGTGCTGCCGCTCGTCAACTTCAAGGCGCGCATCGCGATCTGCGGCATGATCGCCGAGTACAATCTCGAGAAGCCGGAGCTGGCGCCGCGCATCACGCGCCACCTGCTGGTCAACAGCGCGCGCATGGAAGGCTTCATCATCCTCAACTTCCGCCAGCGCTTCGGCGAGGGCCTGCGCGAGATGTCGGGCTGGGTGAAGTCGGGCCAGCTCAAATACCGCGAGGACGTCGTCGACGGCCTCGAGAACGCGCCGCGCGCGCTCTTGCGCCTGTTCAAGGGCGAGAATTTCGGCAAGCAGCTCGTCCGCATCCGGCCCGACCCGACGCGGCGATAGTCTCGTCGGGGCGGGTCCCCGCCGCTACGAACTCAGGTATTCGACCACCGCGTCCTTGATGCCGCCCATCGACTTGTAGGCGACGAGGCCGGGATCGAGCGTCGCCAGCGTTTCGGCGAAGGCGCGGCGCTCGGCGGGAAGCGCCGCCAGCGCGGCGAGCGCGTGCTGGTGGATGCGGATGCCGAACAGCACGGCGCCGGATTGCGGCAGGAGGCGCAAGGTCTGCCGCTCGACGCGGTAGAAGACGCGCTCGCCGGCATTCGCCGCCGTGACCGGTTCGTGCGGCACCGCCACCGGCTGAAACAGCGCGGGATCGGCGGTGAGGCTCCAGTTCGTGCGCGCATAGATGTGGCCGAACTTCAGGCCGGCGAGGAAGCGGTCGATCGTGGCCCCGATCTTCGGGTTGAGGCCGGGCACCGGCGCATGGATCGCGAGCATCGGATGGCCGATCTTCTCGGCGAGGCGCCAGCGCGACGGGAAGCAGAGGCAGGCGCCGATCAGGATCGGCGTTCCGGCCGCATCGGGCAGCATCAGGCAGAGATCTTCCTGCACCAGCAGCGCCGCGGCCTCGAGCGGCGGCACGCCCGCGAACGCGACGCGGCGGCCGTCGGGGCAGCGCATCCCGTCGCCGTCGCGCGCGAAGCGATCGGGAAACGTCGCCGCGCACCAGTCGGCGACGGCGGCGAGCAATTCGCGCGCCGCCGGCTCGGCTTCGGGCAGCGTCCGGAAGACCTCGCCGCGCCGCGCGGCGAGCAGGCGCCGCTTCTCCGCCATCTGCGCCGCGTAATCGTCGCCGATCTCGAACCAGTCGCGCGCGCCGACCGTGGCGAGACCCATGCGCAGCGGATCGCGGCCGGCGAGAAACGGGAAGTGGCGCGGCGCGCTCATTCGGCCGCCTTCGCGAGCCGCTTGCCCGCCGCGTCGGTCCGCCGCGCCGCGTCCACGCCGCGCCTCACCGCGACGGGCGCCAGGCATCGGGCCGGTGGACCGGCCAGCGCCCGCGCGCAAGGAACAAGGCGTCGAAGCGGCGGCCGAAGTCCGCATAGCCCGGCCGCCGCGCGCAGAATTGCTCGGCCGCCGCGGCGATGCGCCGCCACTGGCGCTCGCCGATCGCCTCTTCGAGCCTCTCGCCGCCCGCGCGCGCCTTGATCTCGACCAGGACGAGCAGGCGCCCGCGCCGCAGCACGAGATCGATCTCGCCGCCCGGCAGCCGCACGTCGCGCGCCACGACGCGGAAACCTTTGAGACGCATGTAGAGCGCGGCGAGCCATTCGGCGCGGCGCCCGAAGCGCTGCGCGCGCAGCTTGGCGCCGCCCTTGGCGGCCGCGCTCATCGCCGCCGCTCCGCGATCTGCAGCGCGCGGCGATAGACCTCCTTCTTCGGCCGGCCGCTCGCCTCGGCGACGGCGGCGGCGGCATCGCGCACCGACATCGACGCGAGCGCGCGCTCGAGCAGCGTATCCGTGTCGGCGCCGCTGGCCGCCTCCTCCGCCGGCGGGCCGACGACGATCGCGATCTCGCCCCTGGGCGGCGGCGCCTCGCGGTAATCGGCGGCGAGGTCCGCGAGCGTTCCGCGCTTCGCTTCCTCGAACAGCTTGGTCAGCTCGCGCGCGACGGCGGCCGGGCGCGGCCCGAGCGTTTCCGCGAGATCGGCGAGCGCCGCGGCGAGGCGCGGGCCGGTTTCGTAGAACACGAGCGTCGCGGGCACGGCGGCCAGCGCGGCGATCGCCTTCCTCCGCGCCGCGGGCTTCGGCGGCAGGAAGCCCGCGAACAGGAAGCGGTCGGGCGGCAGGGCCGACACCTGCAGCGCCGCCAGCACCGCCGAGGCGCCCGGCACCGGGACGACCGCCACGCCCGCCTCCGCCGCGGCGCGCAGCAGCTTGTAGCCCGGATCGGACACGAGCGGCGTGCCGGCGTCGCTGACCAGCGCCACGCTGGCCCCGGCGCGGAGGCGGCCGAGCAGCGCCGCCCGTTCGTCTTCGCCGCTGTGATCGTCGTAGCGCTGGAGCCGGGCACGGATGCCGTAATGCGCGAGCAGCTTGCCGGTGACGCGCGTGTCCTCGCAGGCCACGAGATCGGCGCGCTTCAGCACGTCGAGCGCGCGCAGCGTGATGTCGCCGAGGTTTCCGATCGGCGTCGCCACGAGATAGAGGCCCGGCGGCAGCGCCCCGCCGGGCTGCCCCGATTGCGTTTGCCCGGAGGCACGGATAGTCTCGCGGTCGCGTAAACCAACCATATCCCTGTGGGCTCCGAGAGGGTCTTTGCCGTGACGTCATACCACGCCCGGTTTCCTTCGCGTCGCCGAGTTTTGGCCGGCGCCGGTCTTGCCGCGCTCGGCCTCGGCCTTGCGGCATGCTCGACGACGACCGACGAGGCGCGCCCGCGCCCGGCCGCGGCGCGGCCGCAGCCGCCGGTGGCCGGCAAGCTTCCGGCCGGCGCACAGGTAAAGGTTGCGATCCTGCTGCCGCTCTCGGGCGACCGCGCCGCTCTCGGCCGCGCGATGCAGCGCGCCGCGGAAATGGCGGTGCTGGAACAGGGCGCGCGCAACCTGCAGCTCGTGACGTTCGACACGCGCGGCACCGCCGAGGGCGCCACGGCCGCGGCCGAGCAGGCCATGCAGCAGGACGCGAAGCTGATCCTGGGCCCGGTCTTCGCGGCGGAGGTGAGCGCGGTGCGCGCGCGCGTCGGCGGCAAGGTCAACGTGATCGCGTTCTCGAACGACGCCGCGGTGGCCGGCAACGGCGTCTACCTTCTGTCGTTCAGCCTGAAGCAGCAGGTCGACAACGTCATCGGCTACGCGGCGCGCAACGGCAGGAAGCGCATCGGCATCATCGCGCCGGCCAACGACTACGGCAACCAGGTGACGACTCTGGCGAAGGAAGTGGCCGGCAAGAACGGCGCCGAGGTGACGCGCACCGGCACCTACAAGCCCGACACGATGGAAGTGACCGACGACATCAAGGCGTTCGCCGGCGCCACCGGCGTGGATCGCAAGGGCCGCGTCGGCCGCTCGGCGCCGCTCGATTTCGACGCGGTGCTGATCGCCGACGGCGGCACGAAGCTGCGCATGGTGGCGAGCCTGCTCGCCTATTACGACGTCGATCCCGACAAGGTGCGCTATCTCGGCACCGGGCGCTGGGACGACCGCGCGCTGCGCCGCGAGCTGAGCCTGCGCGGCGGCTGGTACGCGGCGCCGGACCCGGCGCAGTTCGAGCGCTTCGCCACGAAGTACAAGGGCGCGCACGGCGACGAGCCGCCGCGCATCGCGACCCTCGCCTACGACGCCGTGGCGCTCGCCGCGACGATCGCCAAGCAGCCGGACGGCATCGACTACGGCAGCCAGCGGCTGACCGATCCTTCGGGCTTCGCCGGCGTCGACGGCATCTTCCGCTTCACGCCCGACGGCCTGTCCGAGCGCGGACTGGCGGTGGTCGAGATCGGCCGCGACGAGTTGAAGGTGGTGGGCGAGCCCCCGAAGAGCTTCGGCGTGCCGGGCACGAACTGAGGCCCCCGCCGGGCGCAGGCAAACGCCGGCTCCGGCCGCCATCGGCGACCGGCAAGGACGAGAGTGCGAATCGGCTGGGCTTTTCTCATCATCTCCTGGCTTTTCTCATCGTTTTTCCGCGGCGAACGATGAGAAAAGGCAAACCCGCGATGAGAAATTCCGGGCGCCGTCGGCATGCGGCGCGGGCGCCCGCGCCTTGGCGCCGCCGCGCCGGATGGCGCGACTCGGAAGACATCAGAACATAAAAAGAACAAAAAATCAAGCCGCGCGGCGGCGGCGTTTCAGCGGGCCATCATCGACGGCAGCCAGAGCGCGATCGCCGGTACCAGCGTCAGGACGAGAATGCGCACGAAATCGGCCGCGACGAACGGCAGGATGCCGCGGCTGATCGTCTGCAGCGGCAGGTTCGGCACGGTCGCGTTCAGCACGAACAGGTTCATGCCGACCGGGGGCGTGATCATGCCGATCTCGCCGAGCGTGACGAGAATGACGCCGAACCAGATCGGATCGAAGCCGAGCGCCTTCACGAGCGGATAGACCGCGCCGATCGTCAGCAAGATCATCGACAGGCTGTCCATCAGGCAGCCGAGGATGATGTAGAAGATACAGAGCGCCAGGAACGTTCCGTACTTGCCGAGGCCGGCCGCTTCGACCGCGGCGATCATGCTCTGCGTGAGGCCGCTCGCGTCGATGAAATAGTTGAAGATCGTGGCGCCGATCAGGATCGTGAAGATCATGGCCGACGTCGTCGCCGTTTCGACGAAGGCGGCGCGGACGACCCCGCGGCTGAGGCGCCCGCTGATGGCCGTCAAGACCACGGCGCCGAAGGCGCCGACGCTGGCCGCCTCGGTGGGCGTGAACAGCCCGGCATACATGCCGCCGAGCACGACGGCGAACAGGATCACGACCGCCCAGACGCGGGCCGCGGCCCGCACGCGATCGGCCCAGCCGATGCGGGCGGCGCCGGGGCCGAGCTTCGCGCTGCCGCGGGTCATCCACGCGACGGCGCCCATGTAGAGCAGCATGCCGAGGATGCCGGGGCCGATGCCGGCGATGAACAGCGCGCCGATGTCGTTCTGCGTCAGCAGCCCGTAGATGACGAACAGGATCGAGGGCGGGATCATGACGCCCAGCGTGCCCCCCGCCGCGACGGCGGCCGAGGAAAGCCGGTCGTCGTAGCCGAGGCGGCGCATTTCGGGCATCGCGATCTTGCCGATCGTCGCCGCGGTGGCGATCGACGATCCGCACACCGCGCCGAAGATCGCCGAGGCGCCCACCGTGGCCATCGCGAGGCCGCCGCGGTAGTGGCCGATCATCGCCACGACGAGGTCGTAGAGGCTGCGCGACAGGCCGCCATGCGCCGCGAAAACGCCCATCATCACGAACAGCGGCACGACCGACAGGCTGACCGGAAACACCGATTCGAAGGTGGCGCGGCCGAGCACGAAGCCGAGCGAGCCGAAGCCGTTGATGAGGCCGTAGCCGAGCGCGCCGACGATGCCCATCGCGAACGCGATCGGCACCCGCCCCATGATCAGGACGATGACGGCGACGAAGCCGATGAGGCCGAGCGTGGGTCCGCTCATCGCGGCGCTGCCGGGGCCCGTGCGGCCGCAGGATCGCGCGCCAGGGCCGCGCCGGTCCAGCGGACCGCGAGCGCGAGCGCGCACAGCGTGGAGATCGCCATGCCGACCAGCAGCGGCGCCCAGAACGCGACGATCGGGATCGCCAGCGTGTTCGACTTGTCGCCCTGGGCGATCTGCTGCATCGCCTGCTTGAGCGCATACCACGCGAGCAGCGCGACGAAGCCCGCGACGAGCACCGCAGTCACCGCCTTGGTCACGGCGAAGAGACGCGGCGGCAGCGGATCGGTGAGGAATTCGACCGCGACATGGCCCTCGCGCAGATAGGTGAGCGGCATGGCGAGGCTGATGCAGGCCATGACCGTCAGCGAGACGATGTCGTCGATGCCGAGAACGGAAAACCCGATCGTCTTGCGCCCCGCGATGTCGGCCATCGACACGAGCACGGTGCCGGACAGGCAGACCATGCCGGCGATGACGAGGACCTCGCCGACGCGGTCGAGGGCAAGAAAGACACGCGACATGATGCGATCGTTCCGATGGCGCCGGGCGCCGAGGGGGCCGTTCCGCCGCGGCCGAACAGCGGCGAAACGGCCCGTGCCGGCTATTGCGCGTACTGCGCGAGGCGCTTCTTCATCTCGTCGTAGATGGCGCGCGCGTTCTTGACGCCCTCGCCTTCCATGTCGGCGAGCTGCTTGTCGATGTAAGGCTTGAGCTGCTTCTCCCAGCTCGCGCGCACGGCGTCGGGGACCTTGACCTCTTCGATGCCCTTCTCGAGCGCCGCCGTCCGCGCCGCGCCGTCCCATTTGTCCCAGAGCGGGCCCACGCGATCGACCCAGGCCTGGCCGGACGTCTCGTCGATGGCCTTGCGGAACTCCGCCGGCAGCGCCTCGAACTTGCGCGGGTTCATGACGACGTGGAAGCAGGCGGTGTAGATCTTCGCTTCGAGATAGTGCTTGACGAGGCCGTGCAGGCGGAACGCGACCAGCCCGTCATAGATCAGCGACGCGCCGTCGATCGTCCCTTTCTCGAGCGCCTCGTAGGCCTGCGCCGGCCCCATCGTGACCGGCACCGCGCCGAGATGCTGCAACAGGTTCTGCACCTGGAGGCTCGGCGCGCGCAGGCGCAGGCCCTTCAGCCCCTCGAGATCGGCGACGCGCTTGGCGCGCGTGAAAAAGCCGCCGGTCGGATGGCAATGCACGGCGAGGACCTTGAAGTCCTTGTACTCTTCCGCCAGGAGCCCGTCGCGCATCGACCACAGTGTTTTCGACGCCGCGCCGGAGCTCGACGCCATGAACGGCAGCTCCATGATCAGCGAGCGCGGAAAGCGGCCGCGCGGCACGCCGTTGAGGCCCCACGCCGCATCGGTGACGCCGGCCTTCACCTGGTCCGCCTGGTTGGCGACGTTGCCGAACGGCGAGTTGGCGGCGAAGATCCGCACCGTGAGCTTGCCGCCCGTGCGCTTCTCGAGCTCGGCGGCCCAGGGCTCGAGCAGGTCTTTCTGGAAGCCGTGCGTCGGCGGCGCATAGTGCGAGAATTTCAGCTCGACCTTGTCCTGCGCCCCGGCGGTGCCGGCCAGCGCCGCCGCCGCCGCGGCCAGCGCGGCGGCTCTCCAACTGCGAAACTGCATCGCTTCTCCTTCCCTCGAAAGGTTTCCCCCCGCGGCACGGCGGCCGGGCGGCGCCCGTCCCCTGCCGGGTTGGGCGCAGATCTAGCCTGCTACCGTGCCCGGCTCTTTGGCCTGGATCAAGGCGGCGCGACCAACCGGCATCCTGCCCCCGGGCCTCGCGGCAAGGCCGCGCGGCGCTCGACTATTCCGCCGCCTGCGGTTTTCCGGGGCCGCGCGCCAGGAAGGCGCGGATCGCCGCGAGGGCGCGCGCCGCGTTCGGAAGGAACGGGAACAGCGCGAAGATGTGCAGGCGCTCGTCGTAGAGCTCGAGCTCGGTCGGGACGCCGGCCGCCTTCGCGCACTCGGCGAGGCGCTGCGCTTCCTCGACCAGGACCTCCTTCCGCCCCGCCTGGATCAGCAGCGGCGGCAGGCCGCGGAACGAGCCGTAGACCGGCGAGACCAGCGGATCGGAGGGCGAGCGCTCCTGGAAATACGAGCTCACCATGTAGGCGAGCGTGTCGATCTCGACGATGGGATCTTCGCCGTTGCGCCGGTGGATCGCCTCGCCCTCGAGGGCGCAGTCGACGAACGGCGACAGCGCCACGATCGCCGCGGGCAATTTCTCGCCGGCGTCGCGCAGCGCCATCGCCGCGGCGATGGCGAGGCCGGCGCCGGCCGATTCGCCGCTGAACACGATGTCGTCCGGGCGATGGGTTTGCAGCAGCCAGCGATACGCCGCCAGAGCGTCCTCGAGCGCGGCCGGGAACGGATGCTCGGGCGCGAGGCGGTATTCGAGCGCCAGGCAGCGGCCCCCGGCGGCGCGCGCCAGCCGCTCGGCATACTCGACCGAGCACGCGGCGGAGCCGAAGCAATAGCCGCCGCCGTGGAAGTGCAGGACGACGCGCGTGCCGGCGGGCCCCGGCGGATCGACCCAGAGGCCCGTCGCACGCCCGATCGGCACCTCGCCGACGCGCGTGCCCGGCGACGGCGCGAACTGCTTGAAGAAGCGATCGTAGCCCCTGCGCAGCCCCAGCAGCCCGCCCGCCTCTTCGTCGGTCGTGAACAGATCGTGCCACATGTCCCAGGCGCGCTGCTGCTCGGCGCCGTCTTCGGCGAAACGCTGGCGCAGGCCGCGCTTGTCGGGCGCCACCGACGCGGCGCGCCCGGCCTGGACCGGATCGTATTCGTAGAGCCATCTCCAGATCGTGGTGGCAAGCGGATCGATCCGGGCGAGGCCCTTCATGCGGCCGTTGCGCGCCCGCGCGCGCACCGGATCGTTCTCGAGCCAGAAGATCGAGGTGGCGCGCGCCGTCACCTGCACCTTCGTCGTGCGCGGGCGGCGGCGGATCTCGTAGTCGGCCAGCGCCGCTTCGATGGCGCTTTCGCCGTGGCGCCGAAGGCACTCGGCCAGCACGGACGCATCCTCGAGCGACTGGCAGGCGCCTTGCGCCAGATACGGAAGCATCGCGTGCGCGGCGTCGCCGAGCAGCGTGACGCGGCCGAACGTCCACCGCGCGAGCGGATCGCGATCGTAGAGGCCGGTGATGAACGCCTCGTCGACCGCCTCGATCAGCCCGCGGAGCCGCGGATTGGCTTCGGCGAACGAGGCGCGCATCTCGCCGAGATCGCCGGTGGCGCTCCAGCTTTCGGCGTGCACCTCGGCCGACGGCACGACGCCGCCGAAATTCATCAGCGTGCCCGGCCGGACCCAATAGGCCCAGACCATGCGGTCGCGGCCGGCATAGCCGTAGAAGCGGGCCTTGAAGTCGTGCCGCGCGATGCGCTCCGCCGGCACCAGGGCGCGCCACACCAGCTTGCCCGAGAACTTCCGCTCGTCGGTGACGCCGAGCGCGGGCCGCACGGCGGAATGAATGCCGTCGGCGCCGACCAGCAGGTCGCCGCGCACCGCCTCGCCCGAGGCGAGGCGCGCCGTGACGCCGCGGTCGTCCTGCGCGACCGACACCACCCGCGCGCCGAGCCGCACGATGCCGGGCGGCAGCGCGGCGGCGAGCATGTCGAGCAGATCGGCGCGATGGAACTGATAGAACGTGGCGCCGTAGCGCGCCGCCGCTTCCGGCCCGAGCGGGAAATCGGCGATCACGTCGCCGGTTTCGAACGACGAGACGCGGAACGACACCGGCCGCACGCCGACCGCGTCGGCCGCGGCGAGCAGGCCGAGATCGCGCAGCACCTTGGTGCCGTTGCTCGACACCTGCACGCCGGCGCCGACTTCCTTGAGCGCGCCCGCCTGCTCGAGCAGCGTGACCGCGATGCCGGCCTTGCGGCAGGCAAGCGCGGCGGCGAGGCCGCCGATTCCGGCGCCGACGATGATCGCGTGCATGCGGCGCAGACCGGGCCGAGGGCTATTCCGCCGCCTTCTTCGCGCCGAGCCGCGCGCGCACGGCCGGCATCACCTCGCGCGCGAAACGCGTCATCGAGCGCTCGACGAGTTGCGGATCGAGCCCGCCGAAATTGTGCAGCGTGGCGACGTGGCGGATGCCCCATTCGTGAAGCTGCGCCACTTTCGCCGCCACCGTCTCGACCGAGCCGAACAGGGCCAGGCCGTTGCGGATCACGTCGTCATAGGTGTGCTGCTTGGCGTAGAGCCGGGTCGCGACATAGAGATCGTAGGCCGCTTTGGCCTGCGTGCGCGCCTCGGCGTCGCTTTCCGCCACATAGGTGTGGAACGCGAACACGTGGTCGTCGTCGCGCGCCGGCAACCCGGCTTCGGCGCGGCCGCGGCGGAATTCGGCCATGAGCTTGCCGACTTCCTCCCAGCGATCGCACGACGCATAGGGCACCGTCATGATGTCGTTGCCCTGCTTGCCGACCCAGTAGCAGCCGTCGGGCGCGAGCACGGCGACGTAGATCGGCGGCACCTTGCCCTGATGCGGGTGGACGTTGATCGCCACGTCGCGGAGCCGCGCCCACTTGCCCTCGTGGCTCACGCGCTCGCCGGCCATCAGGCGGCGGACGATCGCCAGGCGCTCGTTGAAGCGGTCGCGCTTCGTCGCGATGTCGATGTCGTAGCCGCCGAACTCGTGCTTCAGGTAGCCCGACCCGACGCCGAAGAGCAGGCGCCCGCCCGAGAGAAGATCGAGCTGCGAATAGGTTTCGGCGATCGTGCGCGGATCGTGAAAGGTGAGCAGCGATACCGCCGGACCGATCCTGAGCCGCTTCGTGCGCCCCGCCACCGCCATGAGGAACAACGCCGGATCGGCGACCGCGCCGTATTCGTGAAAATGATGCTCGGCGCAGAAGAACGCGTCGTAGCCGAGGGTTTCCGCCAGTTCGCATTGGCGCAGAATCTGGTCGTAGAACTGGCCGAGGCTGCGCGGTCGCTGCGGATAATGGTCGATCACGGAGAAGAGCGAGTAGGTGAGCGGACCGGCGGCGGCGCTGGCAGACACTTCGTTTCCTCCGTCGAGGCCGGCAGGCCTCTGGTTTGTCGTTACGTATTGTGAAATAGATTATGAAGTTCAGAATTTACGGTCAAGCCGTCCCTCGATGCGCGAAAGACAGGGCGTCCATTCGGTCGAAATCGGGCTGCGGCTCGTGCGCCTGCTGGCGGAGAAAGCACAGCCGCTGGCGCTCAAGGACTTGGCGAAGGGAACCGGCATGGCCGCCGCCAAGGCGCACCGCTATCTCGTGAGCCTGATCCGCGCCGGCCTGGCCGAACAGGAGCATGAGAGCGGGCGCTATCGGCTCGGGCCGATGGCGCTCGACATCGGCTTGGCGGCGCTGCGCCAGGTGGACGTGCTCAAGTTCGGCGGCGAGGCGCTGGCCGAGCTGCGCGCGGCGATCGACGAAACCGTGCTGCTCGCGATCTGGGGCAACAAGGGGCCGGTGGTGGCGCGCTGGGAGGAGTCGACGCGGCCGGTGGCCACGAACGTCCGCGCCGGCTGGGTGATGCCGCTGCTGAATTCCGCGACCGGGCGTTGCTTCGCCGCCTATCTGCCCGCGGCGGCGACGGCCGGGCTGCTCGAGGCCGAGTTCGCCCTGATGCAAGACGAACGCCCGCGCTATCCGGCCCGGCTCGACGAAATCCGCGCGCACGGACTCTCGCGCGTCGAAGGCGACCTGCTGCGCGGCGTCGCCTCGGTGGCGGCGCCCGTGTTCGGCCAGGCCGGCGGCATCGTGGCCGTCATCGCGGCCTTGGGGCCGCAGGGCGCCTTCGACGTGGCATGGGACGGCGGCCACGCGCGCGCGGTGAAGGATGCGGCGAGGCGGCTTTCGGCGCGGCTGGGCTTCCGCCACCCCTCGTAGCCGACCGGCGCTACCGCACCGCTTTCGCCATCGCCACGGCGAGCTCGATGCGGGCGCGCGCGGCGTGCGCGAGGAACCGGCCCTCCTCGCCCACCCGCGCGAGGCAGCGCAGCGCCGGAGCGGCGTGTCCGAATTGCGCATGGGCGCGGCAGAACTCGACGACGAGAAACCGCAGCCGCTCGGCGTGCGCGGCTTCGCTGTCGCGCGGATCGCGCCCCTCGGCCAGCCGCTTGGCGATCGCATCGACCTCCGCCTCGTCGCCGAGCACGGCTGCCAGCGTGCCGAGCGGGAACTGCGCCTCGCGCCGCCTCTCCTCCGGCTGCAGCGTTGCCGCCGCGGCCTTGGCCTCGGCGAGGATCGACTTGGCCTCGTCGCGCTCGCCGGCGCGCAGCAGCGCCTCGAGCTGATGGCGCGTCTCGCCGCTGTGCCAATCGCCGGGCTCGCCGATGACGCGGGCGCGCCGCTGGCGCAGCGCCGCGATCTCGGCCGCGCGCGCCTGCGCGTCGCCCGCCGCCGCCGCGATCTCGAACGCCACGATCGCGTAGTCGCCGACGTCGCCCGAGCGGCGGACATCGGCCAGGGTCGCGCGCGCCTCGGCGATGGCGCCCGCCTTCAGCATCGCCCGGGCCAGCTCCATGCGGACCTGGAGCTTGCGCCCCGCGGCGCCTTCCAGCGCCTGCGCCTCGGCGGCGGCGCGGGCGGCCGCAGCCGCGCGCTCGGCCGCGTTGCCGACCGCGCCATACGCCGTCATCAGGCCCCGGTGGTAGTCGATGCGCATCAGCGGATCCATGGCCGCGGCGCGCGGATCGAACGCCGCGCGGTGGCGCGCGATCAGCGCCGCGGCCTCGGCCGCCATGCCCGCCTCGGCCAGGGCCGCGACCGGCTCCGTCATCGCAAACGAGGGCATCGCGCCCTGCGCGAGGTGCCGCTCGCGATCCGCATCGGCCTTGGCGACGAGCCGCCGCATCATCGCGCGGCCATCCTCGCCCGGGTGGAAGCGGATCAGGAACACGGCCAGCGGCAGCGAATCGCCGGCGCGCGCCTCGCCCTCGCGCACCAGGGCCACCATGCGCGCGACGCCGGCAGTGTCGCCGAGCTTCGCCTGCACGGCCGCGAACGCGGCGAGCTGGCCGGTGGTGACGATGATGCGGCTGGCCCGGTCGGCCCAGGCCCGCTCGACCGCGGCGGCGGCGCCGGCGGCGACGCAGGCGAGGGCCGGCTGCGGCAGGCAATCGGAACCCTGCGCGAGGGCGCCGCGCGGCGGCGCCGCGAGGGCGGCGAGAGCGAGGAAAAACGCGGCGCGGGCTGCCCGGCAGGAGCGCATGCCTTCCTCCTTCGAGATCGCCGGCCCGTGTCCGGCGCGAAGGAGACTACCGCCTCCGCCGCCTCCTGGCGACCGCGGGCCGCGGCGCCGCGCCTATCGCTTCTTCTTCCGCTTCCCGTAGGGAATCCCGTCGATCAGCGCGTGCACGAATTGCGGCAGGCAGAACGCGCCGGCGAACAGCTCGGGCGTGAAATAGCGTGTCTGGAGCTTCATCGCCTTGGCGAGGCGCGCGATCTTGGCGACCGGCGTCTTCCGGAGCTTCGCATTGTCGGTCGCCCAGCCGAGCGCCATGAAGCCGCCGTTGTAGGTGGGCACGACCGCGAGATAGCAGCCGCCCTCCTTGAACAGCGCGCGGAACGAGCGCACCGAGGATTGCAGCTCCTCGCCCTGGAGCCAGGGCACGCCGTTCTGCGTCACCAGCACACCGCCGGGCGCCAGGCAGCGCTTGCAGTCGGCGTAGAACTCGCGCGTGAACAGCACCGCGCCGGGGCCGACCGGGTCGGTGGAATCGATGATGATGACGTCGTAGCGCTCCGGCGTCTCCTTCACGAACCTGGCGCCGTCGGCGATGACGATGTTGGCGCGCTTGTCGTCGAACGCGCCGGCGTGGTGGTTGGGCAGGTGCTTGCGCGACAGCTCGATCACGCCCGGGTCGATCTCGACCATCGTGCAGACGAGGCCCTTGTGCTTCAGCACCTCGCGGATGCAGCCGCCGTCGCCGCCGCCCACGATCAGCACCTTGCGCACGGCGCCCTTGGCGCCCGCCCTCCGGGCGGCCTTGACGGCCAGGATCGGCACGTGCGCGAGCATCTCGTGATAGACGAACTCGTCGCCCTCGGTCGTCTGGACGATGCCGTCCAGCGCCATGACGCGGCCGAAGGTCGGGTTGCGGAAGATCACGAGGTCCTGCAGCGCGGTCTTGTCGCGATGCAGCACCTCTTCGACCCTGAGCGTCTGGCGGATCGCGGGGTGGAGCGTTTCCTGGAACCAATCCACGAGGCGGACCTCCTGATGAAGCACGTTGGCTGAAGCCTCGCCGGCGGCGATGCCGTTCAAGAATGCGGGGAGCCGGGGAGAATGACCTACCGCGCGCAACGCACGCTTTCAATCACCCTCCCCGGCTCCCCGGCCCCCGTTCGCTTCCGACGAACCGAAGCGCAAACGGCGGCGGGCAGAAAGGCGGTAGCCTTTCTGCCCGCACGCGATTGCAGCGGTAGCCAGTCGGTTAGACGACGAGTCCGCGCTTGCTCTCGGCCACCTGGATCGCGTTCGGCGCGAACGCGGCCTTCAGCGCGGGGATCGCCTTGTAGGGATCGGCCTTCCCGCACATGAAGAGGTCGATCGCGGCATAGCCGCGCTCGGGCCAGGTGTGGATCGAGATGTGCGACTCGGCGAGCACCACGACGCCCGACACGCCCATGCCTTCCCCGAACGGGTGCATGTAGCTGTGCAGGACGGTCGCCCCCGCCTTGCGCGCGCCTTCGAGAAGAGCGTTCTCGATGCCGGCGACATCGGCGAGGTTGGAGGCGCCCCACAGCTCGACGAGCAGGTGGGTGCCGGCGTACTCGACGCCGTCCTTGCGGATGAAGTGGTCTTCGGTGGTCGACTCAACCGGCCGCTGGGCCGGGGCGAGATAGGTAACGTTGGTGTTCGTCTCGCGAGTGGGCGTGAGCCTCTCTTTCGAGAACCCCCCCAACCGGGCAGCTTTGCGCATTCCTTTGGTCCACCCAATCAGAAGCAGTTCGCGAAGGTCCGGTGATCTGCCGGAGCGTCACCGCGATAGATTTCGTCTTCGCCTGCGACGCGAGCGCACTATCTGGAGCAAACGTGAAAAAATGCAAGCCGTTTTTGATCCGGCGGCGAATTTTTTTCGCCGCGCGTGTGATCGCGATCACACCTCGGCGCGCGCCGGTTGAGCGGCGCGGCATGCGAAAAAGCCTTGTGGAATCGGCATCGGATGCACGCCGCGCGTTCGCGTCGCGCCGCCGCGGCCAGGCCGAACGTCCGCGCGATCGTGAAGACGGTGTGGACGAATTAGCGAGTCGCGCGCCCGCGAGTCTGCGCCACCGCGGACGAAGATGCAGGGAGGCGGAGAGGCGGGGAGAAGATGGCTTGGCGCCTTCGGCGCGAATTCGAATCCTCCCCGCCTCCCCGCGTCCCTGCAAAGTCTTCTTCCAGCCGCATCGCGGCGGAATCGGGATAGGGGCGGGTTTGCAGCCCGCCCCTACGGCGCGTGGACGCTTCGACAGCGCGGAAAGCCTCTAAAAATCGGCCTCGGCGAGGGCCATCACCGCGTCGGCGCCGTCGGCGACGGTGGCAAGCAGGCCGGCCGAGCGCACCAGCACGTGGTCGGCGAAGAAGCGCGCGGTCTTGATCTTGGCGGCCGCAAATTGCGGCGCGATGCGCGGATCGAGGCCGCCCGGGCCGGCCCCGCCGGCGCCCTTGGCCGCCAGCGCCTCGCGGCCCATGAGCCAGCCGGCGGCGACGTTCCCGAACAGCGCGAGATAGGGCACCGCGCTCGCCGCCGAGCGCGCGGCGTCGCGCTTGCCGGCCTCGACGATCCAGTCGGTGGCCTTGGCGAGGCAATCGAGCCCTTCGCCGAGCTTCCGGCCGATCGCGCCGAGGTCGCCGTCGCCCGAGCCGGCGAGCTGGCCGGCCGCGATCCCCATCTCGGCGATGAACGCCTTGGCCGAAGCGCCGCCGTCGCGCTGCACCTTGCGGCCCATCAGGTCGTTGGCCTGGATGCCGTTGGTGCCCTCGTAGATCGGGTGGATGCGGGCGTCGCGCATGTGCTGGGCGGCGCCGGTTTCCTCGATGAAGCCCATGCCGCCATGCACCTGCACGCCGGTGTGGGCCACCTCGCAGCCGGTGTCGGTGCACCAGGCCTTCATCACCGGAGTCAGCAGGTCCACCGTGGCCTGGGCGCGCTGCCGCGCCGCCGCATCGGGGTTGCGCCGCGCGTGATCGAGGCGCGAGGCGAGATAATAGGCCATGGCGCGCATCGCCTCGGTCGAGGCCTTCATCGAGAGCAGCATCCGGCGCACGTCGGGATGGCGGATGATCGCCACGTTGTTCTCGCCGGTGGCGATGTCGCGGCCCTGGACGCGCTCCTTGGCATAGGCGCGGGCCTGCTGCCAGGCGCGCTCGGCCGTGGAGAGCCCGAGCATCCCGACGTTGAAGCGGGCGTTGTTCATCATCGTGAACATGCAGGCCATGCCGTCGTTCTCGCGGCCGATCAGCGTGCCGAGCGCCCCCTCGTTCTCGCCGAACGCCATCACGCAGGTGGGGCTGGCATGGATGCCGAGCTTGTGCTCGAGCGAGACCGGTCGCAGGTCGTTGCGCCGGCCGAGCGAGCCGTCGGCGTTCACCAGCACCTTCGGCACCAGGAACAGCGAGATACCCTTGACGCCCTGGGGCGCCCCCTCGATGCGCGCCAGCACGAGATGCACGACGTTGTCGGTGTAGTCCTGGTCGCCGTAGGTGATGAAGATCTTCTGGCCGAAGATGCGGAACTGGTCGCCTTCCCTGACCGCCCGCGAGCGCAGCGCCCCCACGTCGGAGCCGGCGTGCGGCTCGGTGAGGTTCATCGTGCCCGACCATTCGCCGGTGACGAGCTTCGGCAGGTAGAGGCGCTTCTGGGCCTCGGTGCCGTGCGCCGAGATGGCTTCGATGGCGCCGACCGTGAGCATCGGGCACAGCGCCCAGGCGGTGTTCGCCGCATCCCACATCTCGACGACCGCGGCGTTGAGCGCCATCGGCAGGCCCTGCCCGCCGTGCTCGGCCGGGATCGCCACGCTGTTCCAGCCGCCTTCGACGAACTGCCGGTACGCGTCCTTGAAGCCGGCCGGCGTCCGCACGACGCCGTTCTCGAGCCGCGAGCCTTCCGTGTCGCCGACGCGATTGAGCGGGCCCACCACCTCGGCCGCGAACTTGCCGGCCTCGGCCAGGACGTGATCGACGATGTCGGGCGTCGCCTCCTCGTAGCCGGGCAGCTTCGCCACCTCGTCGAAGCCGGCGGCGGTGCGGAGCGCGAAGCGGATCTCGTCGAGCGGCGCGGCATAGTCGGTCATGGCGCTAACCGTGCTGGTTGAATGCGCGGACTAAGAAGAGCCGGGCCTGCGAATTGTCAATGACGCCTCTTTTCCCGCCCCGCCCGGCGCGCGCACGGCAACGTCGGGGGTTCAGACGACCCGCCCCGGATTCATGATGTTCTCGGGATCGAGCGCCGCCTTCAGCGATTTCATCAGATCGAGCTCGACGGCGGAGCGGTAGCGGCGCATCTCGCCGATCTTGAGCCGGCCGATGCCGTGCTCGGCCGAGAAGCTGCCGTTCATCTCCATGACCATGTCGTGGACGATGCGCTGCATGCGCTCCCATTCGCCGAGGAAGCGCTCGCGCGTCCAGCCCTGGAGCGGCTGGGTGAGGTTGAAGTGGATGTTGCCGTCGCCGACATGGCCGAACGCGACGACGCGCAGGCCGGGCAGCGCGGCCTCGCATGCCTGCGTCGCGCGCCGGATGAACTCGGCCACGCGCGAGACCGGCACGGCGACGTCGTGCTTGATGCTGGCGCCCTCGGGCTTCTGGGCCTCGTTGATCGAATCGCGCAGCTTCCAGAAGGCGCGCGCCTGCGCGGTGCTGGACGCGAACACCGCGTCGAGCACGAGGCCGTCGGCCTGCGCCTGCGCGAGGGTTTCCTCGAGCGGCGCGCGCAGCGTGCCCTCGGCACCCTGGCCGGAGAGCTCGATCAGGACGTAGTGCGGATACGCGCGCGCCCCGAACGGATCGGCCGTGCCGGCGATGTTGCGCAGCACCATCTCGAGCGGCAGGCGGCCGATCAGCTCGTAGCCGGTAACGGCCTCGCCGGTCGCTTCCTGCAGGCGGCCGAGCAGCGCCACCGACGCATCGGGAGCCGGCACCGCGGCGAACGCGGTCTGCCGGTCGCGCGGCAGCGGGAATAGCTTCAGCACCGCGGCGGTGACGATGCCGAGCGTGCCCTCGGCGCCCACGAATAGATGGCGCAGCGCGTAGCCGGTGTTGTCCTTCCGGAGGCCGCGCAGCCCGTCCCACACCTCGCCGCTCGGCAGCACGACTTCGAGCCCGAGCATCAGCTCGCGCATGTTGCCGTAGCGCAGCACGCCGGTGCCGCCGGCGTTCGTCGACAGATTGCCGCCGATCTGGCAGGTGCCTTCGGCGCCGAGGCTGAGCGGGAAGAGCCGGTTGCGCTCGGCCGCCGCCCGCTGGATCTCGGCGAGGATGCAGCCGGCCTCGGCGGTGATCGTGTTGTTGACCGGATCGACCGCGCGGATGCGGTTCATCCGCCCCAGCGCCAGCACGATGCCGGGAAACGCCATGTCGGGCACCGAGCCGCCGACGAGGCCGGTGTTGCCGCCTTGCGGCACGATCGGCACGCCCGCCTCGGCGCAGATGCGGACGACGGCGGCCGTTTCGGCGGTGCTGGCCGGGCGGACGAGCATCGCGGCGCGGCCCTGCCACAGCCCGCGCTCGTCCTTCAAGCGCGGCGCCATTTCGGCGGGATCGGTCGTGCAGCCTTTTTCGCCCACCGCCGCCCTGATGCGGGCGAACGCCTCTTCGAAACGCGTGGACGGGCGGGACGCTTCGCTCATGCGCCTGATTTAGTCGAGAGCGGCCGGAGAGGCCAGCCGTGCGGCGCCCGTATGCGTGCGTTGCCGCCGCCCCCGGGCTATGGTGGCAGCCTCCCCAAGAGGCTCGCCATGTCCCCGCTCCGCCTGCTGGCACCCGCCCTCGTTCTCGCCGCCGCGCCCGCCTGGGCCGAAGTGTGCATCGACCGCGGCGCCGGGCAATACGCGGCGAACCACAAGGTGTGCGCGAGCTCGGTGCTGAAGCCGCAGGGCGCCAACACCTACGGGCCCGGAAATCTGTTCCGCGACCGCGCAGCGGCGTGGTGCGAAGGTGCCCCCGGCAGCGGCAGGGGCGAATACATCCGCATTCTCTACGCCGAGCCGGTACGCTTCAAATCGATCCTGATCGGCAACGGCTACGCGAAATCGAAGCAGACCTTCTTCGCCAACGCGCGCGCCCGCACGATCCGCATCGAGACCGCGGACGGCCTCAGCTTCGCCGCCGAGATCAAGGACACCGAGGAGCTGCAGACGATCCGCCTGCCGCGCGCGGTGAAGACCGCGACGCTGCGCGTCGAGATCGTGGACGTGTATGGCGGCGACAGGCATCAGGATCTGTGCCTGCATTTCGTCCAGCCGAACTTCGAGGAGATGGACAAGGAGAGCCAGTAGTCCGCCGCGCGGATAACTGGACAAGCGGCGCGAACGCGGCCATCTATCGCCGGCACTTCGCGGGAAACGGGTTCGTGCCGATCAAACCGAAACGCCGCACGCAGGAAGAGCGCAGCGCCGAGACGCGCGGACGGCTGCTCGAGGCCACGATCGACCTGCTGATCGAGCGCGGCTACGCGCGGCTCACCACGGCCGACATCGCCAGGCGCGCCGGGGTCTCCAACGGCGCGCGCGTGCATCATTTCCGGACCAAGGAAGACCTCGTCGTCGCCGCGAACCGGCAGGCCTACGACGAGGCGATCGCGCTCGGCACGGAGCGAGCGAAGACCTCCAGGAACCCCGTGCGCGACCTGATCGCAGACCTGTTCTCGCTCTATTTCGGGCGCTTCTTCCTGGGCTCGCTCGATTCCGTGATCGCGGCGCGGACCGATCGCCGCCTCGCGCGGCACATTCACCCGGTCGTCGCGCACTACCACGCCGCGATGCGCGCGGCATGGACGAAGGCGCTTTGCGGCGCGGGTTACGGCAGGACGCGGGCGGAAGAAATTTACGACATCATTCTCGGCCAGGTGCGCGGCATGGCGCTGACCTCCGCCTGGCGCCCGGACCCGCGCAAGAACGCACGCCTCATCGCGCGCATCGAGCGCATCCTCACCGAAAGCCCGCCTCGCCGACGCTGACCGACGGCCGGCGAGAACGCGCCGGACGCGCTCATAAACAAACAGAGCAGCCGTTTTGTTTCTGTTGACGGGCCGCCCGGGCCCTTTCATAGTCTGCGCCAAGCCGCCCGAAACGCGGCGGCGCCACGATATCACGGGAGGAAGCCATGACCGCACGCCGCAAGGCGGCTTGCCGTACGCTGTCGCTATCCGCCGCTCTCGCCCTGATGGCCGGCTCCGCCGCCGCCCAGGAGGTCCGCGCCGGACAAGAGGTCCGAGTGGGCTTCCTCAACACCTTCACCGGCGGCGGCGCCGTGATCGGCGAGGAAATGAAGAAGGCCTGGGAGCTCGCGCTCGAGCATTTGGGCGGCAAGTTCGGCGGCCTGAAGGCCGTCACGTTCTACGGCGACGATCAGCTGAAGCCGGAGGCCGGCATCGCCGCGGTCGAGAAGTTCCTTCAGCAGGACAAGGTGCATTTCGTGGCCGGGCCGATCTGGTCGAACGTGATGGTCGCGGTGAAGGACCGCGTGCTCGGCTCCAACGCAATCCTCGTGAGCACCAACGCCGGCCCCTCGCAGCTCGCCGGAAAGGATTGCAGCCCCTATTTCTTCTCGACGTCGTGGCAAGGCGACCAGGTGCCCGAGGCGATGGGCCAGCTCATGAACGGCGAGAAGCTCTCGGACGTGCTCCTGATGGCGCCGAACTATCAGGCCGGCAAGGACGTGCTTGCCGGCTTCGAGCGCTTCTACCAGGGCAAGATCAGCGACCGCGTTCTATTCAAGATCGGCACGACCGACTATCAGGCGGAGTTCGCCTCGATCCGCGCGAAGAAACCCGGCGGCGTTTTCGTGTTCGCGCCGGGCGCCATGGGCACGGCGTTCATGAAGCAGTGGGCGGCGGCCGGCCTCGGCAAGGACATCAAGCTCTACACGGTCTTCGTCATCAATCATCTCAACCTGCCGGCGATCGGCGAAGCCGCGATCGGCTCCTATTTCGCCGACTACTGGAACGCCGAATCCGACGCGCCGGGAAATCGGCGTTTCGTCAAAGGCTACATCGCCAAGCACAAGGCCCATCCTTCGCACTTTGCCGCGCAGGCCTATGACGCGGCGTTCCTGATCGACAGCGGCGTGAAAGGGGTGCAGGGCAAGGTGGACGACCGCAAGGCGCTGTCGGCCGCGCTGCGCAAGGCCGACTACGAATCCATACGCGGCAGGTTCAGCTTCAACGTGAACGGCTTCCCGATCCAGGATTACTACAAGTTCAGCGTCGTGAAGGGGCCCGGCGGCGCGCCCGCGATCAAGACCGAGGGCGTCGTCTTCAAGGCCCACAAGGACGCGTATCACGGCGAGTGCAAAGCGACGCTTCAATAGCGGAGTCCGCATCGCTCATCGGAGTGCCGTCCCCGCGAGAACGGGGCCGCTCCGTCGTCGGGCGAACCCCTCCAGGCATCCGCGGCGTGCTGGCATCGCATGGGTCCCCGCTTTCGCGGGGACGACAAGTCGGTTTGAATGACGGGCAACCAACAGCGGAAGCGCCCCACCGGAGGATCACGCCATGAAGCGAAACGCGAACCGAATTCTCGTCACCCATGTGGGCTCGCTGCCGCGGCCGCACGACCTGCTCGACATGATGAAGGTGCGCCTGACCGGCGGACCGATCGACGAGGCGAAGTATCAGGCGCGCGTGACCGGCGCGGTGGCCGAGATCGTCAGGCAGCAGGCCGAGGCCGGCATCGACATCGTCTGCGACGGCGAAACCTCGAAGGCGGGATTCTTCACCTATGCCAAGCAGCGCCTGGGCGGCCTGGCGCCCAAGGAAGGCGTGAAGTTCGAGCTCTACAAGACCGAGCACGACGCGTTTCCGGAGTATTACGACGAGTATTTCAAGAAGGCGATGATGGGCGGCACCGTCGTGCCGCCGAAGCCGCTCTTCGCCGTGGGCCCGATCACCTATACCGGCCAGGAGGAGCTGAAGCGCGATCTCGCCAATCTCCGGAAGGCCGTCGACGCGGTGAAGGTGACGGGCGCGTTCGTCCCCTCCACGGCGCCCTCGGGCGTCGGCCGCAACGAGTATTACAAGTCCGACGAGGAGTTCTTCTATGCCGTCGCCGCCGCGATGCGCACCGAATATGCGGCGATCATCGAGGCGGGCTTCGACCTCCAGGTCGACGATCCGTTCCTGTCCGACATTTTCGGCGACCCGAAGCTCGACGCGAAGCAGCGCGCGAAGAAGGCCGACATGTATGTCGGCAGCATCAATCACGGCCTGAAAGGCCTGCCCGAGGAGCGCATCCGCTTCCACACCTGCTACGGCATCAACCACGGCCCGCGCGTGTACGAGCCGCAGCTGCGCGACGTGATCCGGCACATCTACAAGATCAAGGCCGGAATCTATTCGTTCGAGGCGGCGAACGCGCGGCACGAGCACGACTACCACGTGTTCGAGACGCACAAGCTGCCCGAGGGCAAGGCGATCATGCCCGGCGTGATCACGCACGCGATCAACATCGTGGAGCACCCCGAGCTGATCGCGGAGTGGCTGGTGCGCTTCGCGAAGCTCGTCGGGCGCGACAACGTCATCGCCGGCGCCGATTGCGGCTTCTCCTCGCAGGCCTGCTACCACACCGAGGTGCATCCGCGGATCATCTGGACGAAGTTCCGCGCGCTCGCCGAAGGCGCGCGGCTCGCCAGCAAGCAGCTCTGGGCGAAGAAGAAGCCCAAGGCCAAGGCGAAGAAGAAGGCCGCGTGAAGCCGCCGGTCCATCGCCTCGACCCGGCCGCGCCGCGCCACGCGACGGTCGTCCACGCGCTGCAGCGCAACGCCGCCGCGATCGGCGCGCAAGACGGGATCGTCGTCGAGGATCGCACGCTCTCCTACCGCGCCTACGCTGCGGCGGTGGCCGGGCTCGCGCATCGCCTGCGCGCGCTCGGCGCCGGCGGCGAGCGCGTGGCGGTGGTGATGCCGAATTCGCTCGAGACGGCGGTGGCGCTGCTCGCCGCGATGGCGGCCGGCGCGCAGGTGGCGCCGGTCAATCCCGGCTTCACCGATCCAGAAGTGCTGCGTGCGCTCAAGGATGCCGAGCCGCGCATCGTCGTCTGCCGGGCGGATTGGGCCGAGCGCGCGCGGCGGCTCGCCGGCGAGGCAGGCGCCGCGCACGTGGTCGTGCTCGGCGAGGGCGGCGAGCGCATCGAGCCCTGGGCGGCGGACCCGTCGCTCGCCCTGCCCGAGCCGCTGCCGCGCCCCGGCGATCTCGCGGCGATGTTCTTCACCGGCGGCACGACCGGCGTGCCCAAGGCCGCGCAGCACCGCCATGCCGGGCTGATGGCGCATGCGCGCGCGGCGCTCGGCTGCTGGCCGCTGGAGCAGGACCGCGAGCGCGTGCTGAACGTGGCCCCGGCGTTCCACATCTGGGGCTTCTGGTTCACGGCGCTGGTGCCGATGCATGCCGGCGCCACCACCGTGATCGTGCCCGTCTACAAGCCGGCGGCCGTGCTCGACGCCTTCGCGCGCCAGCGCATCACCGTGTTCGCCGGCGGGCCCTCGGCGATCTATGTCGGCCTGCGCGGCAACGAGGCCTACCGCACCACCGATTTCTCCCGCCTGAAATTCTGCCTCTCGGGCGGCGCGCCCTGCGCGGAAGAGCTGCTCGTCGCCTGGGAGCGCGAGACCGGAACCGCGATCTTCGAGGGCATCGGCATGTCGGAGGCGGCGCCCATCGCCGGCAATCCGGTGAAGGGCCGCCGCAAGCTCCGCTCGGTGGGCCCGCCGGTGGCCGATACCGAGATCGAGATCGTCGATCTCGAGACCGGCACGCGCGTGCTGCCGCAGGGCGAAGCCGGCGAGATCCGCCTGCGCGGCCCGCAGGTGATGGTGGGCTATCGCAACCGGCCCGAGGAGACGGCCAACGCGCTCCGCGGCGGATGGCTCCACACCGGCGACATCGGCTATTTCGACGAGGACGGCTATCTCTTCGTCGTCGACCGCAAGAAGGAGATGATCCTGGTCGGCGGGTTCAACGTGTATCCGCGCGAGATCGACGAGCTGCTGATGAAGCATCCGGCGATCCACGAGGCGGCGACGGTGGGCGTGCCCGACGGCTTCTCGGGCGAGGCGGTGAAGGCCTTCGTGGCACTCAAGCCCTGCGCATCGCTGACGCGCGAAGCGCTCGAGGCCTATTGCGAGGCGAATCTCGTCAAGTACAAGCGCCCGAAGCACATCGAATTCCTGCCCGCCTTGCCCAAGACCAGCGTCGGCAAGCTCGACAAGCTCGCGCTGAAGAAGATGGGCGCGTGAGCAGATTTCATGATCGCTGTCATCCCGGGTGCTGCGCAGCATTGCGCCCTTCGCGCAATGATGCGCTGCTGACCCGGGACCTAAACGAAGCATCGCCGCGGGGTGCGGCCGCAACGCTGCTTCAGCGCCTCGTCTAAGTCCCGGGTCTGCGCCGCAGCATGGCGTGAAGTACGCCATGCTACGGCGCGCCCGGGACGACGGCGGATGTCGGAGCTGTTCGGGCAAGGGAGCCGCGCGGCGATCGCGCTTGCGGCGAGCGGCGCGCCGCGCTTTGTTACACGGCCTAACGATCCAGGTGCCCCGTGCCCTATGCCGCGCCGCTCGACGACATCCGCTTCCTCTTGAACCGTATCGCGCCGGTCGCGCGGCTGACGGGGTTGCCGCGCTACGCGCATGTGGACGCCGGCGACGCCGAGCGGGTGATCGAGGAAGCCGCGCGCATCGCGTCGGACGTGATCGCGCCGCTCAATGCGCCGGGCGACCGCGCGGGCGCGCGGCTCGAGAACGGCGTGGTCGTGACGCCCGCGGGCTATCCCGCCGCCTATCGCAAGCTCGCGGCCGACGGCTGGTGCGGGCTTTCGCTGCCCACGGAGCATGGCGGCCAGGGCATGCCGCAGCTCGTGCAGACCGTATTCAGCGAGCTGGTGAGCGGCGCGAGCCTCGCCTTCGGCATGTCGCTGATCTCGTCGGTGGGCGGCGCGAAGGTCATCGGCGCCCATGCGACGCCGGCGCAGGCCGCGCTGTTCCTGCCGCAGCTCGCCGCGGGAACGGGCACGGCGACGATCGTGATGACCGAGCCGCACGCCGGCTCCGACATCGGCCTCGCGCGCACGCGCGCGGTGGCGAAGGGCGACGGCACCTGGGCGATCTCGGGCACCAAGATCTTCATCTCCTACGGCGACCACGATCTCTGCGACCAGATCCTGCACATCGTGCTGGCGCGCACGCCCGATGCGCCGCCCGGCATCAAGGGGCTGAGCCTGTTCCTCGTTCCCAAGCGCCTGCCGGACGCGAACGGCGCGCCCGGCGTGGCGAACCGCGTGCGCGCGGCGCGCGTCGAGGACAAGATGGGGATCAACGGGTCGCCCACCTGCGAGATGCTGTTCGAAGAGGCCACCGGCTGGCTGCTCGGCCGCGAGGGCGACGGCATCCGCAACATGTTCACGATGGTGAACTCGATGCGCCTCGACGTGGGCGCGCAGAGCGCCGGCGTCGCCGGCGCGGCGCTGGCCAAGGCGCAGGCCTACGTGCAGGAGCGGCGCCAGGGCGGCCGCGGCGCCGACGGCGGGCCGGCGCCGCTGATCGCCCATGCCGACGTGCGCCGCCAGCTCATGCAGATGCGCGCCTGGACCGAGGGCTACCGCGCCCTGCTCTACACGGCCGCGCTCGAGGAAGACCTCGCGAACGCCGGCCCGGAGGCCGAGCGCGGCGCGGCGCGCGATCTCGTGGAATGGCTGCTGCCGCTGGTGAAGGCCGGCGGCAGCGATGCCGCGTTCCGCGTCGCCAACCAGGCGATCCAGCTTCACGGCGGGCACGGCTACGTGTTCGAGCACGGCGTCGAACAGCTCGCGCGCGACGTCCGCATCGCCGCGATCTACGAGGGCGCCAACGCGATCCAGGCGATCGATCTCGTGACGCGGAAGCTCGCGCAGGAGAGCGGCCGCCGCGCGCGGGTGTTCGCGGCGCGAATCCGGTCAAGCCTCGCCGCCGTGCGTGGCCGCAGGGAGACGGCGGAGATCGCCGCGGCGCTCGAAGCCGCGCTGACGCCGTTCGAGCGCGCGACGCAGTACATGCTGGCGCACGCGGCTTCGCGCGACGGGCTTGCGGGCGCCTCGTCCTATCTCGAGCTCGCGGCCGTGATCGCGGTCGGCTGGATGTGGCTCGAGATGGCGGCGAAGGCCGATCCCGCGGCCCCCGCCGAGGCCGCGAAGCCCGCCCTCGCCCGCTTTTTCGCCGAAGATGCGCTGCCGGCGTGCGATCTCCTCGCCCGCCGCGCGATGAGCGGCGCCGCGGCGATCGACTCGCTCGGCGACGCGGCGCTCTGCGCGTCCTGATCCGGCGCGCTACGCGGCCAGCGCCGCGAATCCCCGCTGGCGGCTTGCGCAGTCGTCGGCGAGCGCACGCAAGGCGGCGGCGCAGTTCGCCGTCAGGCTCGATCCGTGCATGATCGCCAGCGTGCGCGGCGCGAGATCCGCGAGGCGGCGCAACGTCGGCACCGTCACCGGGTGCAGGGCCATCGACTGGAACATGCCCTCCGTGGCGACTGCCGGCCCGACGATGTCGCCATCGGTCGCCGCCGGGCCGTCGCCGGCCTGGCCGAGAAGATCGCTGCACAGCAGCGTTTTCGTCGTTTCCTCGAACAGGAGCCCGGCATCCCAGCCGTGCGGCACGTGCGGCGTGGCCAAGAAGCGCACGCGCTTGCCGCCGAGATCGACCGTTTCGCCGTCCTCGAGCTTGCGCGGCGCGCGATCGGCCGTGTCGTTCAGCGACACGTCGCAGCCGAGCGCGCCGTGCATGACGCCGGCGCGGGGCGCGGCGGCGAGCCATTGGTTCATCGCGCCGCTTTCGTCGGCCTCGAAATGGCTGAACGAGAGCCAGCGCAGGCTGGCCACCGGGACGATGCGGGCGACGGCGGCGGAGATCAGCGGGAACATGCCGCGGTGGCCGGCGTGGAACAGCAGCGGCTCCTCGGCCTTGATCAGGAACTGATTGAAGCTGAACCCGGCGGGCGGCGCCACTTCGGGCACGAGCGTCGAGAGGCGGTAGATGCCGTCGGCGATTTCGGCGATTTTCGTTTCCATTGCGGATCTCCGGTTGCTGGGTGAAACGGGGCGGTGCGGGTCGCGGCAGTGCTACCGCGCGTCGAGCCAGGCGTTGAGGACGCCGGCGATCTGCCGCGACGCCGCCGCGGTGGCGAGGCCGGCGACGCGCAAGGCCTGCCACACGCCGGGCTCGATCAGCGCGACGACGGTGGCCGCTTTGGCGGCGTCGGCACCGCGGCCGATCGCGGCCGCGACGAGTTCGCGAACGGTCTGCGATTCGGCGGCGAATTGGGCGCGCAGCGGCGCGAACTTGCCGCGCTCGGCGCGAACGCCCTCGTAATTCGGAATGCGCTCGTAGCGATCGAAGACCGCGCGCACCAGCCGCTCGATTCGCGCGCCGCGCGTCTTGGCGCCGGCGAACAGGTCGGGCCCGGGCGGCGGCGCCAGCGCGAGCGCATGCTCGCCGCAGGCGCGGATCGCGTCGTCGTATTGCGGGAAGTGGTGATAGACCGTGCCGACGCTGACGCCGGCGCGTTCCGCGATCTGCGTCATCGTCGTCGCGGCGACGCCCTGTTCCATGTGCAGCGCGAAGGTGGCCTCGACGATGCGCCGGCGCGTCTCCTCCGCCGCTTCGCCCCGCCGCCCGAGCGTGTATTTGCGAACCATGGCCTTAATTGATCGATGTTGTATTCAATGAATATATTGTCGACTAAATAAAGTCAACCCCCCGGGCGCCGCGCTGGATCAGGGTCTTGGCGCCGCCGCCCGCCGCAGGCGGTCGTTGATCGCGGCGCCGATGCCGATCTCGGGGATCGGCATGACGGCGATGGTGTGCGCCTGGCTGGCGTCGAGGCGATGCAGATAGGCGAACAGATTGGCCGCCGCCTCGACCAGGTCTCCGGTGGGCGACAGGTTGAGCGACGCGAGGATGCTGCGCGGCGGATTGGGGCCGAACGCCAGGAACGCCTCGCCCGGTGCGGCGGCCTCGGCGCCGAGGCGCAGCGGCTTCTTGGGCGCGTAGTGGCTCGCGAGCATGCCCGGCGACTTGATCTCCTCGTCGCTGATGATCTCGCCCGCGCCGCCGCGATCGGTCAGCGCCGCCGCCGCCTGCGCGATGGCCACCGGCGCGCCGAGCACGGCCGCGATCTCCTCGGCGGTGACGAGGCCGGGCCGCAGGATGCGCGCCTCGGGCACCGAGAGATCGAGCACGGTCGATTCGAGCCCGCCCGGGCATTTGCCGCCGTCGAGGATCAGATCGACCTTCTCGCCGAGCAGATCGACGACATGGCGCGCCTCGGTGGGGGAAAGACGGCCCGAGGGATTGGCCGAGGGCGCGGCGATCGGGATCCGCACCTTCTTCAGCAGCGCCTGCGCGACCGGGTGCGCGGGCATGCGGAGCGCCACCGTATCGAGCCCGGCGCTGGCGAGCAGCGCGATCGGGCAGCCCGGCGCGCGCGCCAGCACCAGCGTGAGCGCGCCCGGCCAGAACCTGGCCGCGATGCGCTGCGCGCGCTCGTCCATGATCGCGATCTCTTCGGCCGGCATGCCCGGCGCGAGATGGACGATCAGCGGATTGAAGCGCGGGCGGCCCTTGGCGGCGAAGATGCGCGCCACCGTGCGCTCGCGCGTGGCGTCGCCGCCGAGGCCGTAGACGGTTTCGGTCGGAAACGCGACGAGGCCGCCTTCGGCCAGGAGGTCGGCCGCCGCCGCGATCGATTCGGCGGTGGCGGGTACGACGTTGACGGTCATGGCGCGGCGCCGTCCTCGCGCCCCCGCGCCACGAACGGCGGATTGAGGAAGCGCGGCTTGCCGTAGCCGAGGCGGCGGCCCTGGCGATCGACGACGCTGCCGCCCGCCGCCTCGAGGATCGCCTGGCCCGCGGCCGTATCCCACTCGCTCGTGGGGCCGAGGCGCGGATAGAGATCGGCGCGGCCTTCGGCGATGAGCCCGAATTTCAGCGCGCTGCCCATGATCATGCGCTCGGACACGCGATAGGGCCTGAGGAAATCGTCGAGATCGTTCCACTTGCTGTGCGACCGGCTGTGCGTCACGACCAGCCCCGCCGCGGGCGACGCGCGCGCCGCGATTCGCTCGGGCGGCGCGTCGCCGGCGATCTTCACCGCCGTGCCCGGCCCCGCCGCGGCATAGGTGAGGCCGGTGGGCGGCACGTGCAGCACGCCGAGCAGCGGGCGACCGTTCTCGACCAGCGCGATGTTCACCGTGAACTCGGCCCGGTGCGCGACGAATTCCTTCGTGCCGTCGAGCGGATCGACCAGCCAGTAGCGCAGCGCCGCCAGCGATTCGGGCGCGGGCGCGGCGGCCACGCTTTCTTCCGTCACCACCGCCACGCCGGGCAGCAGCGCGGCGAGCGCCGGCTTGATCACGGCATCGGCCGCGTGATCCGCGTCGGTGACCGGCGAGCGGTCGTCCTTGTGCGCCGTCGCGTAGTCGCCGCGGAAATAGGGCATGATCGCCGCGCTCGCCGCGCGGGCGACGGCGACGACGCGGGGCAGCAGGGCAGCCAATTCGGCCGACACGGGCGTTGAACTTTCCGGGCTGGGGCCCCGGCTTGTTATCGCGTGCGCGGCTGGGCTGCACGCGAAATCTTGCGCGCGGCCCGCTTCCGGGGCGAAATGTCCGCCGGGAGGACGAGCCATGCCCAAGCTGCTGCCGCCCCACGCGAAGCAAGCCTACGAGCGCGACGGCTACTGGTTTCCGGTGCGCGTGCTGAGCGCCGCCGAGGCCGCCGCCCATCGCGCGCGGCTCGAGGCCTACGAGCGCGCCAGCGGCGGGCCGATCGGCGGCAACATGCGCCACAAGGTGCATCTGCTGTTCACCTGGGCGGCCGAGCTGGTGCGCCATCCGCGCATCCTCGACGCGGTGGAGGACCTGATCGGCCCCGACATCCTCTGCTGGACGACGAACTTCTTCATCAAGGAGCCGCGCGATCCCGCCTACGTCTCGTGGCACCAGGATTCGACCTATTGGGGCCTCGAGCCGCACGACGTGGTGACGGCGTGGCTGGCGCTGAGCGACGCGCCGGTGGAATCGGGCGCAATGAAGTTCCTGCCCGGATCGCACGGGCGCGACCAGATCCCGCATCGCGACACGTTCCACAAGGACAATCTGCTCACGCGCGGGCAGGAAATCGCGGTCGCGGTGGACGAGCGGCGGGCCGTCGACGTGCCGCTCAAGGCCGGCGAGATGTCGCTGCATCACATCCTGCTCGTGCACGGCTCCAAGCCCAACACGACCTTCGACCGCCGCATCGGCCTCGCGATCCGCTATATCCCGACCCATGTGCGGCAGACCAAGGTGGCCGATTCGGCGACGCTCGTGCGCGGCACCGACCGCTATCATCATTTCGAGGCCGAGCCGGCGCCGGCCGCCGACCTCGACACGGCCGCGCTCGCGGCGCACAAGCGCGTGATGGAAAAGCAGATCGCGACGTATTACTCGGGAACCGACATCAAGGTGGCGCGGAAGTAGCGCGCCGCGTCCGCGCGCCCGCAGTTCCGCCTGCGGACACGACCGCGCGAATCGCGCACGCGATCAGAGACGGCAGATGCGCGTCCGGGCGCTCGGGGCTGCGGCCCGACAGCCACGCGCGGCAGAACATCTGCGCCGGCCCGATGATCTGGCTGATCAGGACTTCGGGCGGAACCGCGCGCAGCGCGCCCCGCTCGACATTGGGCCCGTACCACGCCGAGAGCCGCGCGCGGAAACGCTCGTTGGCGGCGGCCTGCTTCGCGCGGAAATCGGGCGCGCCGGCGTTGGGAGCGTGCAGAAACATGAAGCGGCTCTTCGGCCGGTTCTTCGTCACCCAGCGCACATGCGCCGCGACGAGCGCGGCGACGCCGCCGGCCGCAGAGGCGTTCTTCGCCGCCGCCGCGGTCAACGCTTCGTGGTAGGCGCCGAGGGCCGACAGGAACACCGCGCCGGCCACGTCCTCCTTCGAGCGAAACGCGTGGAAGAAGCTGCCGTTGGACGCGCCGGCGCGCGCGCAGATCGCGGCGACCGTCGCCGCCTCGTATCCCTTCTCGTCGAACTCGGCCAGCGCCGCCGCGAGGATCCGCTCGCGGGTCGAGTCTCGAGCCATGTGCGCGCCATCTCCCATCCCGCGCCCCGGCCGCGGAGCACCCGCCCCGACTGTCGCAGGGCGGCACTTGCCTGGCAAGAGCATTGCTCTAGAGTAATACTCCAATCTCGGACGGAAGAACGCCATGCCGCGCATCATCGACGCCTGGATGCAGCATCCGACGCCGCGCCACATCGCCGACCCGATGTTCGCCTCGCTGCTGCGCTGGACGGCCAAGACGCCGCGCCCCGAGGTGATCACGCCGGAAATGACCGTGGCCGCGATGGACCAGGGCAACGTGGCCGTCGGCCTGGCGGCGGCATGGTGCGGGCCGCAGGGCTGGATGATCGCCAATGACGAGGTGGCGGCGGTGGCGGCCGCCCATCCGGGCCGCATCGTCGGCGTCGCCAGCGCCGACCTCGCCCGCCCGATGGACGCCGTCCGCGAGCTGCGGCGCGCCGTCAAGAAGCTGGGCTTCAAGGCCTTGCGGATCGTGCCGTGGCTCTGGAACCTGCCGCCGACCGACCGGCGCTACTATCCGCTGTTCGCGGAATGCGTCGAGCTGGGCGTGCCGTTCTGCACGCAGGTCGGGCACACCGGCCCGCTGCGCCCGTCCGAGACGGGGCGACCCATTCCCTACATCGACGAGGTGGCGCTCGATTTCCCCGAGCTCGTCATCGTCGCCGGGCATATCGGCTATCCGTGGACGCAGGAGATGATCGCCGTCGCCACCAAGCACGAGAACGTCTTCATCGACACGTCGGCCTACACGGCGAAGCGGTATCCGCCCGAGCTCGTGCACTACATGAAGACGAACGGCCGCCGCAAAGTCCTGTTCGGCACGAACTACCCGATGATCACGGCGGCCAAGGCCCTCGAAGGGCTCGACGAGCTCGGGCTCGACGCCGAGACCCGCGGCCTGTTCCTCGGCGGCAACGCCGCGCGCATTTTCGGAGTCTGAAGTCGGCGGCGCCGCGGCCTGCGCATGGAGAAAGGCGCTGGCGCATATCCCGACCTGGTGCGGCGACGGCCGCGTAGGGGCGCGCTGCTGCCGCCGAGCCCATCCAAACGAGACGGGCGCTATCCGCCCGCGGCGCGCTTCAGCGGCGCGTAGCCGAGATTGGGCGCGAGCCAGCGCTCGACCTCTTCGAGCGGCACGCCCTTGCGGCGCGCGTAGTCTTCGGCCTGGTCGCGCTCGATGCGCGCGACACCGAAATACGCGGCGTCGGGATGCGCGAAGTACCAGCCGCTGACCGACGAGGCCGGCAGCATCGCGCAGCTTTCCGTGAGCGAGACTCCGGCCGCGCGCTCGGCGTCGAGCAGCCGGAACAGCGTGCGCTTCTCGGTGTGG